>SLPQ01000040.1 GCA_007131925.1 Candidatus Brocadiia bacterium
ATCTCCAAGTATCGAAGACAGGGAGCGCCACCTTACGGCGAGCCGCGCCGATTCGCCCGCCCTCAGTATGTCCCACCACCAGTCGAGCCTTCTCAAAATCGCGCGAGCCAGCAGAGCTCTGTCGACAGTGCCCCCGGCATACTCCGAAAGCGCCGCAGCGCTCCCGGCTAATTCTGCTGGGAAGGGGGCCTCAGAGTTGCAGTTTATGCCTGCGCCGAGGACAAGCCATCTCCCGGGCGAGGCGGGCGGGAGCCCCTCGACCAGAACGCCTGAGATCTTTCTCTTGTCGACGAGGACGTCGTTGGGCCATCGGATGGTGGCCTTGATATCGAGCGCCTCATGGATCGCCTCTGCCACCGCGACTGCGCCGGCGAGCATGAGCCCCTCTGCGGACACAGTTTCGCCCGGCGAGAAGAGCGGCACCGAAAACAACAGCGACGAATACTTCGCCGCCTGCCACACTCGCCCGAAGCGCCCGCGCCCCCCCGACTGCTCCTCGGCAAATATGGCCGTCCCCTCGCGACCATGCCGTGCCTCGACACGTGCAAGGTCATTGGTGGAGCTTACCCGCCAGTGCACCTCGACGCGTCTGCCGACCAGGTCGGTACCCAGATCGCATGATATCTCCTCCGCGAAGAGACGGCGTGGCCACGCGGTCAGCTCCAGCGCGCCGGAGGGGGTTTCTCTGAAGTGATAGCCTCGCCGCCTGAATGCTGCAATCTGGTCCGGCAGGTCTGCACCGCCCAGGATGCGCCTGAGACACGCAGCGTCTACGCCGCTGCGGGCCTGTCTGGCGGCAGCAACCAGTGACCAGTTCGGCTTCCTCACGTGATCTCCAGCGAAATGTCAATGGACCGCGGCGAATGTGTCAGCGCACCCACAGAAATGCGATCGACGCCGGTCTCCGCGACCGCCCTTACCGTTTCAAGTGTCACACCGCCGGAGGCCTCGACAAGCACCCTCGCGCGCTGCGAGCGTCTGACTGTCATAACGGCTACAGCCATCTCACTGAGCGTCATGTTGTCCAGCATTATGATGTCGGCGCCTGCCGCCAGTGCAGCCTCGACCTCGTCGGTGGTCTTTGCCTCGATCTCGATTACAATTCCGGGCGCGACGCGATCTCTTATCTTCTTGAGAGCCTCGTCCAGCCTTGTCTGGCCCCCCGCTCGACGCAGCAGTGCGAGGTGATTGTCCTTGGCGAGTACCTGATCATAAAGGCCGAAGCGATGGTTTACACCCCCGCCGCAGCGCACAGCGTATTTCTGAAGAGCGCGCAGGCCGGGCAGCGTCTTGCGCGTGTCGAGGATCTCAGCGGACGTTCCTGCGACCGCCTCGACAAAGGCCCTCGTGAGCGTAGCCACGCCTGAGAGATGCGAAAGGAAGTTTATGGCCGTTCGCTCGGCGGCCAGGATGGCGCGCGCGTCGCCTCGTATCTCGAGTGGCCCTGCGCCGCGCTCGACGCGCGCACCATCGTCTGCGAGGGCGTGCAGCGCGAGGTCCGGTGAGACCTGCCGGCAGACCTCCATGACGACCGGCACGCCGGCCAGTACCGCAGGCTCCTTGAAGATAAAGCGTGCGCTGGCGGTGATGCAGGGCTCGACGAGCGCCGCAGAGGTGATATCTCCGCACTCACTGAGGTCCTCGGCAAGGGCGAGCGCGACCGCCTTTGTGGCCGCTTCGCGCGTGATGTCGTCAAGTAGCATTTTGATACTCCCCGCAGGCTGACACATTACAGCATGAGAAGGCCGCTGAGTTCATCTGACGCCCGATAGCGAAACCTCACGTTTGAACAACGCCCTCAGGCCTTGACGGCGACACGCCGCCGTCGCCCGGCGCTCTCGATGGCCGCGTGGACCATGGCGAGGCTCTTAATGTTGTCAGTGCAGACGGTCTCCGGCACGCCGCCGGTCTTAATGCATCGGATAAACTCGCCGATAACGCCGTCGTGGCCACCTGTCTTGGCCTCTGGCGCGTCAGGCGGCACATCGAGTCGGCGCCGCTCACGTATGAAGCCGGTCGTTCCAGAGACCGCCTCGGCACAAAAGGCCTCTGCTCCGTCCCAGATCACCCCGCCGCGCTCGCCCTGGATTCGCCAGCTTGCCTCCCACGGCGTATTTACCCCTTCGGCGCACCACGAACCCTGATAAGTGTACACTATGCCGCCTGTCATCTCAAAGACCGCCACTGCCGATGCGCCATGCTCGTACCACGAGCCGGAGGGGTTCCATTCGAGGCAGTACACCGCCGCGGCGTCAGCCTCCGTCAAAAGCCGCGCCACGTCAAAAGTGTGTATTGCCATGTCAAGAAGCAGCACGTGCTCCATCCGGTCGCGAAAGCCGCCGAAATGCGCACCGATAAAGAAGTTGCTCTGGAGGGTGGTCACCGCACCGATCCTGTCGGATTTGAGAAAGCTCGCGAGTCTGCGCACGAAGGGCTGGTAGCGGCGGTTCTGGATAACAGCATATATCCTGCCGGCCTTCCTGGCGGCGGCGACCATCCGGCGAGCCTCCCCCATCGTGGCGGCCATCGGCTTTTCGCCCAGGACGTGGCAGCCATGAGCGAGCGCGGTGAGCGTGACTCTGTAATGCGCCTCGGGGACCGTACAGTCAAATACAGCCTCTGGGCGCACCCTCCTGAGCACCGTGTCAAGGTCCGTGCCGATAACGGCCTGTCGCAGCCCATGCTCTGCGGCCAGGCGCTCGGCGGCGCTGAGGTCTATATCGACCAGGCCAGCCGTTTCGACGTCATTTCGGACCGCCTCCGAAGAGAGCCATGCCCTGCTTATCTCACCGCAGCCGACGAGTACGGTTCTGACTTTTTCCGGCATGCCATTATCCCTGGGATTGTCCGCGGTCCCTGCGTGGCTATGGTCTCGCAGTCGGCGCGCCGGGCCAGTCCGCCCACTGTGCGCACCAGGCCGGTGAGAGTCTACCGCCGGGCACTTCTATGTCAAGGTTGCACCCTGCAAAGCGCCCCGGGCGATCCGTTTTGGCTGCATGCCACTTGCCAGGGCGCACCTTTCGTGGAAAATCACAGGTGTCATGGCTGAAAATACACATCCGGAAGAGTTCTGTCGGCGCTGCGGACGATGCTGCTACGCGAAGGTCATCGCCGAGGGCGAGGTTTACTACACGGACCTGCCTTGCCCCTACCTCGATGCCGTCACACGCCTCTGCACCGTTTATGAAAACCGCCACCAGGTCAACAGCGACTGCCTGACCGTCGAGGAAGGCATCGCCATGGGGGTCTTTCCAGCTGACTGTCCGTATGTCAAGGATCTCACCGGCTACCGTCCGCCGCATACCGACTGCGATCTTGCCGACATGACAAGGCTCTATCTCGACGATCAGTGAGAGCCTTTCACAGAAGCATTACTCGCTGCTGACGTTCGCGCACGCCAAAACGCCGCGTGTACGAATAATCGTACGAATGAGCCTGGCGGGCCGGGATCTCAAAGACAAACTCAACCGTTTTGTAGTCATGCACCTTTGCCGATGGCGCACGCATTTCGACATCGCCCTCGGTAACCCGGCGGACTTCGATGCGGATGGGCTTTTCCCTGTAGTTTCGAATCTCCTCCTTTACCACGCGGGTCTCCTCCCACCCCTCTACGCGACGGTTTCTGTCATAGACAAAGCCGCTCCTTGCGACCGATGCCACGCTCGCCTCGGCGACCACCAGATCGTCTGGGCCGACATTGATCTCTATCCGGTCATTAATGGGGACATATGCGACCTGCTCGGCGCCCAGAAATGACAGGGCGTCACGGCCGTCCTTGCGAAAGACGCGCACCACACCGTCAGGCAGCGGCGTAGTGCCGAGACTGTTTTCCGCGCTATTGGTCAGTATGAAAAACCTCACCGGCTCGCTGCCGTACTGCTCCGGGCGCAGGCGGTGGACGATCTCAAATCCGACATCATGCGCCGTGAAGCTCGGCATGCGCTGGGCCCATCCGTGGGGGATCGTCCGGGTCCCCTCGATAGTGTAGATAAAGTATTCGCTCAGGCCCTCCTTGATTATCTCAGCAGGCGCGCGCGCCCCTGCCATGTCAGCGGTGGCGAGTGCAAGCTCCATCGCTGCGGTCCTCATGCGCCGATCCCTCGCAGCTTCCGGGGACATGGCGGCGATTGCCGGAGTTGGGGGTGGCTGAACGCCGCGGCGGGCAAGATCGGCTATTTTCTCGACGAGGTTTACAACTCCGACGACCAGGCGCACCTGGGCGTTTTCATAATCCTCGCCCGAGTTGTTGGTGACCGTGACGTAGCCTTGGAGTGTCAGGGCTGATTCGTCTTCGTTTGCAGTGAGCACGTAGCTACTTGACCAGGATATGCCGCTGGTGAAGTAGGTCACCTGGAAGCGAACCTCGTCCTCGACCTGACTCTCGATGTTCCAGATGAGCTGCTGCGGCCTGTCGGCAGGGAAGGTTGTGTCGAGAATCTCGATGCTGTCCTCCATTTCGAGCGGCCTAATCTCCACCGACGTAGGATCGATTAGGGTGTTTGCCCAGGAGTACTGGATCCGATTTGCGCCCTTTCTCAGCGAAAGGCTCCTTGTCTCCCGCACGAGCGTCAAGTCTTCGCTGTTGTAGATGGTCAGCTGAACTGTCGCCCTCGGCGGCACGGTGGCCAGGTCTATATTGCCTGCGTGCGCCGATCGAGCCGCGAGACTCAAAAGGATCGCCACTGCGGTCATGTATTTTGTCGTTCTTCTCATCGCAAGACCCTTTCCTTACCATTCGTTTCTGAGCCAGAGGCGTACCTTAACGACCGTTTCTTCGACCTCGCCCTCCTCAGGCGCGCCCGGCAGGGGCACGCCGATGAGCAATGTCCGCGAGTCACGCATTTCTATCTGCCTGTCGGCGGGTATCGCCTCGCCGAAGACCTCCCACTCCGGGTCGTGTTCTCTGACGCCGCAGAGGGTGTTGCGCAGGCGGCGGATGTCCTCGACTATTTCGAGGGTGACCGCGTCGCTTGTAAAGTTCTGTACGTTGTACTCGATGGTGACTTCCTGGTTAAAGAGATTGCCATGAACGGTGTGGCGGTTGTTGGCGGTAATCCTGCGCGACACGACTATGTCCCGCGCAAGCCCCAGGGCCAGCTCCATCTCTCCGTCGATGGGCGTCATTCTGCCCCAATCCTCACCGATGAAGGCCTCGCCACCGTGGCCGTACTTCTGGAAGATGCGCACCTTGCCGAACTGCAGAGGGAAGAGCCCCATCGAGCTGTCGGTGGTATTTTCCAGAACGTATTTCATTGAAACATAGCGCTGGTCGGGCTGGTCGGGCACAGGCCTGCCATTCCACCAGTCGAAGGTGTAGGTCTTCCTGACGGGCACGTCGGTAAATCTCCATAAGAGCATCTCCCTTGCCTCGTTCAAACCGATATCCCGCTGAAAGCGACTGCCGAAGCCCGCCCACACCCCAGACTCGCCGAAATCCTCGCCAGAGCGGTTGTCGAGGCGGACGTACTTTGCCAGCGTGAGGGTGGACTCATCCCCGGCGGCCGTCGCTCGGTAGTTGAAGGAGCGGGTCAGCCCCTCGATGACGTAGCTTATCCTGACGCGCGCGGCCATGGGTCGCTCGGAGTAGACCTCCCACGCGAGGGCGTTTTCCCCGGGCGGATAGGATACGTTGATCACCTGCACCGTCTCCACCGTGCCGTCGGGCCTGACTACGAAATCGGCATCGTCCTCCCGGGCCGGGCGCAGCGGATTGTCAAGCACGCGAAGCTGTATGCTCGACTTCTCGATGCGGGTATTCGACCAGGAAAAGTCCACAATGTTTGTGCCCTTGAGCAGGGTCACGAGCCGCTCCTCCTCCACCAGGGTGGCCAAGGGGTTTTCCAGCTGGATCTGGACCCTCTCCCGCACGGGCAGGGTGGTGAGCTTCACGCGCCCCAGTACCTCCGTCTGTTTCCATGGCGCAAAAAGCGTTGCCAGCAGCAGGCCCGCCGCGAGTGCGCATCTGGTCGGCATGATCTTCTCCTTTTTCCGAAGGGGCTTCTTTCGGAGGGTTAGTAGAGAAGAGCGCGGGGAAAGTTCTCGGGAAAAGAAAAAAAATGTACCGCGGGGGGTGCATGGTCGGTCCGACAATGCGCCGAAACGGCAGGGTCAGGCAGGTGAGGACTCCAGGGAGGTGTATCTGCCACGGGTGCCGCCGCCGGCGCCACCAGGTGTCACAGGCAGGCGAACGGTGAAAGTGGAGCCCTTTGCCGGGGTGCTCTCCAGTGAGATATCTCCGCCATGGGACAGGACGATCTCACGTGCGACAAAGAGCCCCAGCCCGGCGCATGCCGACTGTCCGGTGCGCGTCTTGCCGTAAGAGACGAACGGGTCAAATATCCTCGATTGCATCTCGCGGGGCACCCCGACCCCCGTATCGCCGACGGAGATGACTGCCCAGCTGCCGTGTCTCTTAAGGCGCACCTCAATACGCCCCCCCTCCGGCATGGCTTCTTTCGCGTTTCGGATCAGGTTGAAGCAGACCTGTGACACCTGCACAGGATCGCACATCGTCGGCGGAATGCTATCAAGGTCGTGCCGAAGTTCGACATAGGCTCCGGCCAGCTCCATGGCGAGTAGTGAAAGTGCCTCCAGGACTACGCTCTTGAGATCGGCCAGGACAAATTCCGGCCGTCGCTTCTCCACGTACACAAGCAGGTCCTTGACCACGTGCTCAGCACGCTGGGCGGCCTTCATAACATTCTGAAGGGCCCGCTCCTTGGCCGCAGGTCCATCAGCCAAAAGGCCTATGCCGGCGCGACCGGCTATGACTGCGAGGATGTTGTTGAACTCGTGTATGACCCCGGCGGCGTAGAGGCCGAGCATCTCGATCTTTTTGGGGTGGCTGAGGCTCTCCCTGGAAGGATCGCCGGGCGTTTCGCTCAGGCAGAGGGCAGCACCAATGGTCCGACCGTCATTTCCTTTAAGAGGCGAGACCCGTACACCTGTCTCCCTGCCGTCAGGGCAGGCCGGCTCTGCCCTGAAACACAGTGTCGATGCATCAGACAAGCCTGAGAAAAACCACTCCAAGCGACTGACGCTTCGGCTGTCAAAGACCTCCCGGGCAGCAATGGGCGGCTCACGGCCCTCCTGGCCGAGAAGCCGCAGGGCGGAGGAGTTGGCAGTTACGATATCCAGCGACTGATCGATGGTCATGACCGGGTAGGGCAGGACCGCGACAAGGCTTTCAAGCTGGTGCGCCTCTGCGTCCCTGCGGTCCTCGTAGGAATCCTCGACAGACTCACCCGGCATCCTGACTCGGCGAGTTTGTGCCGGGCCGGTCGGAGTATCACCCATAATCAGTTCCAAACTTCAGTCTACCGGGAGAGCAGGACAACTTGTAACATAACGGCCCGTATTATGCAATCAAAAACTTCCCCTGCCTACCGAACGAGCCCGCCGGCGCTGTCCCTCGTGGTGATGCCGCGCATGGCAAGCGCCACCGCTTCGGCGTTGGTGGCCAGCCGCAGCGCCTCGCGCCCGGCTATAGTGCCGCTGTGGTAGAGCTCGGCGAGCGCCTGGTCAAAGAGCTGCATACCTCGCTCCCGCGTTGCGATGGTCTGCTGGATGAGGTCAAGCTTGCCTTCCAGGAGGATCTTGCGGAATATAGGTATCGCGCGGAGGATTTCGACTGCCGGCACCCGACCGCCCCCTTCGCGACGGGCCGCCAGCCGCATCGAGATGACCGCTTCGAGATTCATGGCGAGCTGCTGGAGGAGTAGCTGGTGCTCGTTTGGCGGAAACATGCTGATGAGCCTTTCGACGGTCTGCGAGGCATTGGCGGTGTGGATGGTGGATAATACGAGGTGCCCGGTGTCGGCGGCTGTCAATGCCGCCTTCATTGTCTCGACGTCACGCAGCTCACCGACCAGGATAACATCAGGATCCTGCCGCAAGACCTTCGGCAGCGCCTCGGAAAAGGAGCGTATATCCACCCCCAGCTCCATCTGCGCGACCAGCGACTTCCTGGAGACGTGCCAGTACTCGATCGGGTCTTCCATGGTCACGATCTTGACGCTGTCGTGACTGTTTATATAGTCGATCATTGCTGCCAGGGTGGTGGACTTGCCGCTCCCGGTGGTGCCGGTCACGAGCACGAGGCCCCTCTCGGTGTCTGCTACCTCCGAGAGCACCGGGGGGAGGTTGAGCTCATGGAAGGTCGGCACTCTCATTTCGAGGCGTCGCATGACCATGCCGAATGTCCCGCGCTGCCTGTAAACGTTTACCCGGAAGCGAGCCTCGGTCCCCGGCGCGTACGAAAAATCAACTGACTCCCCTGCCTCGAGCCGCTGTCTGATGGGTTCGTTCAATATCGAAAAGATCAGCGCCTGCGCCACTTCGGCTTCCAGCGGCGGTGCCTCCACGGATTTCAGGCACCCGTCTATCCTCATGATCGGCGCCGAACCGGCCTGTATATGCAGGTCACTGGCGCCGTGCTTGATCATTGCCTTTATCAGCGAGTCCAGTTTCATCTCTGCGCCCCCGGAAAATGACCGCGCCGCCCGTTACTATTTTACCAGGGCTTCATATCCCAGTAGCAGTACAAAAGAAAAAAAGAACTTGAGAACTATCGCCACCGCCGCCACCGCCACCGCACCGACAAGCCCCGCCCTCAAGGAAACAAGAGCCCCCGCGGCCAGCGCCGCCGCGCCCGCCAGTGCCGCCATGCCAGCCAGGCTCGAGCCTGCAGGGAAAAGCGCCGCCGCATCGATCAGCATCGAGCACAAGAAGATCGCTCCGGCGACAAGGACATCTCTGCGGTACAGTGCAACACGCATGCGAAGAAGCATAAAGGCCGCGCCGAAGGCAGCCAGGGAGGCCCCCAGGCGCAGGCCGATTTGAATCGTTATGTCAGTCGAGGCTTCCACTTGACATGTGTGCTCAATCCAGCAGCGGCAGGGTCACTACGGACCCGGTCTGGCCGCTTCTGTAGGCGGCCAGACACACCTCGAGCGACCGTCTGCCGTCGAGGGCAGTTATTGCGGGCTGCCGGCCTGCAAGCACGGCCTTTGAGAAATCCGTTATCATACCCTCGCGTCCGCCCCATGGGTCAGCCGTTGGAATGCGGTGCCACGTGCCGCTATTGTAATCCCTGTAGGGCTTCCTGAAAAAGACATACACGGTCTCGAGGGCGATAAATATCTGTCCGTTAAGGCCAAGCAGCCGATCGCCCTCGATGGTTTCCGGCGGGGCCTTTCCCTCGACAAGGGTGCTGGTGCGCACGGCGCCGATGGCGCCGTTGTCATATCGCATGGTGGCTGTAAGAAAGTCTTCAACATCAGCTTCGGTGTCGAATGTATCCCAGTTTGCGGCGATACTTGTTACCTCGAGCCCGGTTAAATACCGAAGCAGATCGATGGTGTGTACGAGGTTCATCAAAAAGACGCCTCCGCCGCTTTTCTCGCGGCTGGTGCGCCAGTCTGTCTTTATCCTGCCGGTCCAGCCCCCGCTCCAGTAACTCTCCGGTTTGTAGGTGTACTGGCCGAAATCAATGCCGACCAGGCGGCCTATAGCACCGTCATCCACAATCTGCTTAATCATCTTTGTGCGCTCGAGATAGCGCGAGGGAAATGCCACCGACAGGGCTACTCCCGCCTCTTTGGCGGCCTCTATCATGCGGTCGGCATCACGCAGAGTAGTGGAGATGGGCTTTTCTACAAGCACGTGCTTCTTGTGGCCTGCAGCATCGATGGCCGCGGGCGCATGCAGATAATGTGGCGTGGCGATGTACACTACGTCGATCAACTTTTCTTTAAGGACCTCGTCGAGTGTGAGGCAATAAGGCACACCGTACTTGTCGGCAAGGTCCCTTGCCATATCCTCGTTAATGTCCTGTACTATGCCGATATCGCTCTTTTCGCAGGCTGATATGGCCTTTGCTGTCTGGACGGCTATCTCACCGCAACCGACGATACCGTAAAGAACCTTCTTACGCATGAGGCTTCTCCCGCGCCGTGCTCAAATCAATACTCCAGCACGTCCTCGAGCTTCGACATGCTGACCACGTGTTTTGCCAGAACATAGGCCCTGCTGCGGTTTTTCTTGATCCCGTACTTGCGGGCGTCCATTATGTAGATCTCTTTGGGGGTGGATGATTCGTTACGGTCGTGGACGTCTACATCTTCGAGCGTGAAGAAATGCTCGTCAACACTTGTAAGCGTCCCGATGTAGACATACTGACCCGCCGTATCCAGGACTACGTCGGTGTTTAGAAGTTCTTTGGGCACGTGATCTTGCGACGACATCGCCACCTCCTCGATAAATCTATTACACTTAAGGACCCTGCTTGAGTCAAGGGGTCGTTATGCAGTACGGGGCCGGTGTCATGTGGCGATCGGGCCGTGCTTGGCCGATGCGCCATGACCCGCCGTGTGGTCAGTCGCCCGAGGGGTGCGATGTCTGAGGGCTCGCCGCCGTTCCAGCAGGCATCTCGGGCACTACGTTTGACGGGCCTTCCTGGTTTGACTACAATCTGCCGGCAGTCAGGCGGCGACCAGTCTTTGTGCCCCGAAACCGTGCGAGAGGAGAGCCCAGTTGCGAGCGCGGCGGATGACTTTCGGCAGGTCCAGGCGGCTTGAGAGCCGGTCGGATTTCGACAGGGTCTTTTGTGAGGGCCGCAGCGCCGGTGACGGGCTGCTTGTGGTGTATGCCCGCCCAAACGGACTCGACCGGTCACGCCTCGGCATTGTAGCGGGGCGCCGTATCGGCGGCGCCGTTGCGCGAAACAGGGCCAAAAGACTCGTGCGCGAGGCCTTTCGAACCTCCCCGCAGAACCTGCCGGACGGGTGGGACTTCGTCGTAATCCCGCAAAAAATCGCATGCAATGCGACGGCTGCCGATGTAAAATCAAGTCTTGAGAAGCTGGCCGGAAAGGTCCTGCAATCATGGCGAAAATAATCCGCGAAGCAGCCGTACTGCTGATACGGCTTTACCAGTACACGGTCTCACCCCTTGTCGGGCCGTGCTGCAGGTTTCACCCGTCCTGCAGTCAGTACATGGTGGAGTCGTTGCAAAGCAAGGGCCTGATGAAGGGCCTTTGGCTGGGAGCTGTGCGGATACTGAAGTGTCACCCCTTCAATCCCGGGGGGTACGATCCGGTGAAATAGCAAAACCAGGGGGGAGCCATGAGGGCGCGGGGGGCTTTGCTGTACGTTTCTGTGGGAGGGGCGGCAGGCTGGCTGGGGGGTCTCACGGCTGCGGCTGCGCTGGTGCGTCACGACTCAAACCCGAATGCGGGTCTCATTCTCGCCTGTTTGAGCGGGCTTTTCCTGTCGGCACCGGGCGGCGTCGTGCTTGGCGCGCGGCGGTCCTGCTTAATGGAGGTGCCGGCCGGGGTACTTATGGCGGGGGCCTTCTTTGAGCTGGGGCGGGTGCTTTTCGAGGCAGAAGCCCTCTCGGGCAACACGGGTGCGCTGGGGGCGGTTGGTGCGGCGGTGGCATTTTCCGGGTCTGTTGCGGCCCTGCACACATGGCATACGGCCGGCCGGCAGCTCTGTTTTGTCGCGGCGCTATTCGCCGGCATTGCCGCACTGGCGGCTGTCGCGGCGGGGACGACCTTTGTCTCCCTTGAGCAGGCGTACCTGAGCCTGGCGGCAGCAGGCGGGCTCTACGGGGCGGTGCTGTGGGGGGCCGTGGCGCTATCGAGGCTTCTTTACGGCGTGGACGTGGAGAGTTTTCGCGTGTGAGGCGGCTGAGGGGATCAGTCTGCGCAGCCTTTTCCGCGCTCGTAGGCCTCGCGGTTTAGACCTGCAAGGTGCCCTCTGCCGGGCAGAAAGGCTTCGATCGCCTCAACGACAAACTCGTCATCCACGATGTCCAGTGCGGCATTAAGCGCACCCAGCATCACCATGTTCGCGATACGTATGTCCTTCAGCTCGTTGGCGATTTCGGTGGCGGGCACGGCGATGATGGCGCCGTTGGAAGCCCCGGGGGCCTCTGCCAGCGAGGTGTTCAGCACGAGCAGGCCGGCCTGCCTGAGACGCGGCAGGAACCGCTCAAGGCTCGGCTCGTTCATTATCGCCAGAGCCGAGGCTCTCTCCACCAGCGGCGAAAATATCCTGCCCTCGCTGACCACTACGTGGCAGTGGGCAGTGCCGCCGCGAACCTCCGCACCGTAGCTGGGATACCATGTGACATTGAGACCTGCGTCCATGGCCGCCTGGGCGAGGATCTTTCCCAGCATCATCAGCCCCTGGCCACCGGCACCGGCGAATATCATGCGATGTTCCATGTGTATTCCTTGGCAGGGGCGTGGGCAGGACGACACCCAGGCGCCCCCCCTGTTACTGATTTGCGCCGGTCTCCTCCCAGTCACGGTAAACACCGAGGGGAAAGACCTTCGTCATCTCCTTTGCGCAGTGTCTGAACGCCTCGACCGGGTCGAGCTTCCAGTACGTCGGACAGGGGCTCAGGATCTCCACGATGGAGAAGCCGCGCCGCTCCATCTGGCAGCGAAAGGCCTTCAGCAGCGCTTCTCTCACAGCGCGTACGTCCCCGGGTGAGGCCATCATGACCCGCACGCTGTAGGCCACCCGATCGAGGCCGGCCAAGAGCTCTGCTACCTTGAGAGGATAGCCCTCCGTCTCTGTGCACCGACCGTATGGGGAGGTTGTTGTCTTGACCTTCTCGGGCGTGGTGGGGGCCATCTGACCGCCTGTCATGCCATAGACGGCGTTGTTGATGAAGATGACAGTAATGTTTTCCCCGCGGTTTGCCGCATGGATGATCTCGGCGGTGCCGATTGCAGCCAGGTCGCCGTCACCCTGGTAGGAAAAGACCACGCTCTCAGGCAAGGCGCGTTTTACGCCGGTGGCCACGGCGGGCGTGCGTCCGTGGGGAGCTTCGCACATGTCGATATCGAGATAGTCATACGCCACGACCGCGCAGCCGACCGGCGCCATGCCGATGGTCCGCCCGCGTATGTCCAGCTCGTCGATGACCTCGGCAATCAGCCTGTGGGCTATGCCATGGCCGCAGCCGGGGCAATAATGCGTGACCTTGTCTATGAGCGCCCCGGGACGCCTGTATGAGATGCTCACGCGGCACCTCCAGCGACGAGCTCGAGCATCCGGGCGGCTTCGCGGGCCATCTCTTCGGTGGTAAGCATACTGCCGCCCATCCTGCCGTAAAAGCCGACCGGCGTGAGCCCCTCTACGGCAAGGCGCACATCCTCGACCATCTGTCCCGCGCTCATCTCGGCGACGAGAAAGGCCTTGCCCCTTTCGGCAAGCTCCCTGATGCGCCGGCTCGGAAAGGGCCAGAGCGTGACAGGACGCAGCAGGCCGAGCCTGCCGCCCTCGGCGCCCTCAGAGACGAGGCCCCGGGCTATCCGCGCGCTGCTGCCATAGGCGACGATGACCACATCGGCCCCATCCGTACCGGTCTCTTCCAGGCGCACCTGACTGCTGGCTATCTCGGCGTACTTACGCTGAAGCCGCAGATTGTGCTCCTCGAGCAGTCCGGGGTAGAGAAAGAAGGACCTGACGATGTTTCTGGGGCGTCCGCTTGCGCCTGTAAGCGCCCATTGCTTTGCGGCAAGATCAGGGGGCGGCCTGTACTCATGCCACTCGACAGGCTCCATCATCTGTCCGACCTGGGCGTCTGCGAGTATCATGACGGGTATGCGCCACCGGTCGGCCAGGTCAAAGGCGAGGGTCGTAAGGTCCGCCATCTCCTGGACAGAGTCCGGCGCGAGGACAATCATGCGGTAGTCGCCGTGACCACCGCCCTTGACCGCCTGGAAATAATCAGCCTGGCTGGCGCCGATGTCTCCGAGGCCCGGCCCGCCCCGCTGCACGTTGGCGATGACCGCGGGAAGCTCTGAGCCGGCCAGGTAGGATATGCCCTCCTGTTTGAGCGAGATGCCCGGCGAGGAGGAGCTCGTCATGGTCCGCTTGCCGGCTGCGGCCGAGCCGAGAACCATGCTTATCGCGGCAAGCTCGCTCTCAGACTGCAGAAATACTCCGTCGACCTCCGGCATGCGCCGGGACATGTATTCAGGGACCTCGTTTTGGGGGGTTATCGGGTAGCCGTAGTAATGGCGGCATCCCGCGCGGATGGCCCCCTCCGCCATCGCTTCATTTCCGGTCATGAGGACTTTTTTCGGCATAGCGTGGCCTCTTTTCTCAGTCGGCCGCCTCGAGCTCGCAGATCTCAATTGCCGCATCAGGGCATACCACCGTGCAGTTAAGGCAGCCAACGCACGCTGCTTCTTCACGCACCTCGGCGGGATTTACCCCGCGCGGGCTGATCGAAGTGGCCATGCAGAGCGCCCCCTTGGGGCAGAAGGCCACGCAAAGGCCGCAGCCCTTGCAGTGCTTTCGGTCAATCACTATCCTGAGCATAGTTAAGCTCCATGCCCCAGCCAAGCTTGCTGCGCACTACGCTGTAGAAGCTCCAGTTCTCATCCTCGTACAGCTCAAAGCGGAAGGGCGCCAGCTCAACTCTCAGCAGGCCTCCCGGCGAGACGATCCTTGCGACCTGTCCGTCGGCCGTGACTGCTATGTCCGAATGCCTGGCCGATACCTGTGCCTCGACTACATCATCGCCCGATATCACCATCGGCCTGATCGAAAGGGTATGTGGCGCCAGGCCGGTAAGTATTATGACATCTTCGCTCGGCGACACCAGCGGGCCGCCGGAAGACAGGTTGTATGCTGTGGATCCGGTCGCGGTGGCGATTATGAGGCCGTCACCCTGAAAGGCGCACACCTTTGTGCCGTTTATCAGAAGCGCCACGCCTATCATGTGTGCAGGCACCGAGGCGGTCAGCGTCACGTCATTGAGAGCCGACATCTTCTCTCCTTCGGCATCTTCGCTCAAGATCCGGGCGGAGAGCATGCTGCGAGAAACGGCTTTGAGCCTTCCCGAAAGCGCGCCTTCGACGACGCTGACGCATCGGGATGCGTCGCAGCCGGCCAGAAAACCGAACCTGCCGAGGTTGATGCCCACCGCGCTTATGCCGCGCGGCGCAAGGTACCTGGCCGCGCCGAGCAACGTGCCGTCACCTCCCAGTACAACGGCAAGGTCAAGGTCGAGCTCTTCCGGCAGCGTCCCGTCAAAATCGAAGACCTCAACCCTGTAAAGACGCTTAAGGGAGCGCAGCTGCCTGTCGACATGGCCTGTCACCCCCTCGCGCGACATGCGGGCGAAAAGTCCTACGCGGGTCATTTCACTGCCTCCGGAGCCTCCCGCGCCGCCTCGCGCTCAGGTGCACCGAGCGCTCTTCTGACGGCGTTGGCCAGGCCGGTCGCGTCAAGCGAGACGGACGCAAGCAGCCTCGCGCGCGAGCCATGCCCGACGAAGCTGTCCGGCAGGCCGACCCGGACGACCCTCGCATCGACGCCGCTGTCCGCCAGCAGCTCGAGAACAGCCGAGCCAAAGCCGCCGACGAGCGAGTGCTCTTCGGCAGTCACGATCGGCCCGCGCCGTGCGGCGGTGAGGATGGCATCCCGGTCGAGCGGCTTGGCGAAGCGTGCATTTATCACAGCCGCCTCGATACCCTCCCCTGCGAGCTGTCCGGCGGCTTCAAGCGCCGCAGAAGCCGTCACGCCAAAGCTGATGATAGTGGCGTCTGAACCGTCCCTGAGAGTGACCGATCTCCCAAGCCTGACAGGCTCGGGCTTCCCCGCAGACACAGACTCCACGATCGCAGTCCGCGGGTACCTTATCGACGTCGCATGCGGCGCTCGAATGGCGAAGCTCAGCATCATCTTCAGCTCTTGAGCGTCGGCAGGGGCCATCACAATTATTCCTGGAAACTGCCTCATGTAACTGATGTCGTAAGCACCGTGGTGTGTCGGACCGTCGGCGCCGACCAGCCCCGCCCGGTCCAGACAGAAAACGCACGGCAGCTCCTGGAGAGCTATCTCGTGAAAGACCTGGTCGTAGGCTCTTTGCAAAAAGGTCGAGTATATCGCCACTACCGGCCTCAGTCCCATCTTGGCAAAGCCGGCTGCAAGGCCTACAGCGTGCTGCTCGCATATGCCGACATCAAAAAAACGCTCCGGAAACTCCTCAGCGAAACATGCAGTGCCGGTGCCGTCGGGCATGGCTGCAGTTATGGCCGCCAGCCGCCGGTCGGCCCTGCCGGCCTCCACCAGCGCCCGGGCGAAGATCTCCGTGTAACTGGCAGCCGCGCCGCTCTCACGGGCCGCCTCCACCTTGCCGTTGTGACAGCGAAAGGGCGCTGCAGAGTGATAGCTGGTCGGGTCCTCCTCGGCCGGCTTGAAGCCGCGTCCCTTTTCTGTCAGCACGTGAACCATCACCGGCTTGTCAAAATGCAGCTGCTCCACCTCGGCGAAGGTCTCGCAGAGAAGCCTGGTGTCATGCCCGTCAAGAGGCCCGAAATACGCAAACCCCATCTCCTCGAACATCTGGCCCGGCATGACTGCACGCCTGATGCCGTCACGTATCTCGGCGAGGGCGGCCTCCATGGTGGGGCCGAGCTTCGGGATGCGGTGCAGAATGCTGCGGACCTCGCTCTTGAGCTCGTTATAGGTGGGGCCGACGCGGATGCGGTTCAGATACCTTGAGATGGAGCCCACCGAGCGGGAGATGCTCATGCTGTTGTCGTTGAGTATCACCAGAAACTGCCTGCCCGTGTGGCCGGCGTTATTTATCGCCTCAAGCGCCATCCCGGCGGTCAGCGAGCCGTCTCCCACAATCGCCACGACTTTCTCGTCTGTGCCGGCGATCTCACGGCCCAAAACAAGCCCGAGAGCCTGACTGAGGGCAGCCCCGGCGTGGCCCTCGACAAAGGTGTCATAGGGGCTTTCTGCAGGGTGTGGAAAGCCGGATATCCCCCCGTCGGTGCGGATGGACCCAAAGGCCTCGCGACGCCCCGTGAGGATCTTGTGGGTATAGCCCTGGTGGCCTACGTCGAGGACAAGGCGGTCCTTTGAAAAGTCGTAGGATCTGTGCAGTGCGATCGTAAGCTCCACGACGCCGAGATTCGAGGAAAGGTGCCCCCCGTTTCTGCCGACAACGGCGGTTATCTCGCTTCGCAGCTCGCCTGCAAGCTGTGCGAGCTCCTCCCATGTGAGGCCGGCCAGGTCGGCCGGTGAGTTTATCGTCTCAAGAATAGATGCCAAAATGCGCCCTCTTTGTGCCGGGAGTTCAATAGGACCGGTCCAGTACGAATTCGACCAGATGGGCTAACATTTTATGACTGCAGGCCATTTCTTCAAGGATTGTTAGCGCCCTGGACGCCTCACGGCACCCGGCCGCGCGCGCTTTTTCCAGACCCATGACGGCCGGATAGGTAAGTTTCCCGGCCGCGGCGTCCTTACCGGAGGTCTTGCCCAGCAGGCCCGTGGGGGAGGTCGCATCCAGTATGTCGTCGGTTATCTGAAAGACAAGGCCCACGCTCTGGCCGAAGCGCCCGGCAATCTCGATCTTTTCCCTGGACGCGCCGGCGGCAGTCGCCCCCGCACGTGCGGCCGCGGCAATCAGCGCCCCGGTCTTTCGAGTGTGGATG
>SLPQ01000173.1 GCA_007131925.1 Candidatus Brocadiia bacterium
ATCTTATCCACGAATCCGTCGAGGCCCATCTCCTTTGCGCGCTCTTCGAGCCTGTCGCGCATCGCCTCTTTGAGATCCTTGGGCATCCATACCAGCCGCCCCAGACCGCCCTCTGCCGAGATAAACTTTCGGCTTGATAGATACAGTCTGCCCACTCCCAGAAATCCCGGCGTCTGAGCCCCACCGCCGACGCTGCCGGCCAGCGTCGAAAACGGCATGCCTATGGGAGTCTGACCAGGGTATTCTCGATTTACAGCCATCACGCCGTTAGCCTCAGGCACGATCGCCAGGATGCACTCGAAGCAGCCGCAGGAGGTCATAGGATACTCCATGAGGCTGTAGGCCGAAAATCGCTCCACACTGCGATTTGAGTTGTCATATACAAAGCTGTTCACGCTCTCCCACTCGCCCGTGCGCTCGTCAATGACCTTGCCCTTCTTGACGGGCTGGTTCGGCCCGGTAGGGCTTATCTCAAAAGACGCCTGGGCATCCAGCCAGTTGTACGCCCCGCAAAGGCCGAGGCGCTCGGGCGTCACGATGCAGACGTGGTTTGGTGCAAAGGACTGGCAGAGCGTGCATGAGTAAAAGGTATCGACGGACTCGTCAGTCATGCCCGCGACCCGCTCGTCACGCCACGTGTAGACAGGCGTGGCATGCTCGATAAGGGCTTCAACCTCGTCAGGCACGCTGGTAATGTCCACGGAGACCTTGTCGAGGATATTGCCGTA
Organism: Candidatus Brocadiia bacterium; assembly: GCA_007131925.1. Taxonomy (GTDB): domain Bacteria; phylum Planctomycetota; class DG-23; order SLPQ01; family SLPQ01; genus SLPQ01. Next base: position 729 of record SLPQ01000173.1, read on the forward strand.
TTCGTCATGGAGCTTCGCGTGCAGTATAGTGCCGATATGCTTCATGCGAAAGCCGGCGGCAAATGCATTCTTACTGATGCGGCACCAGATCTGATCACGCTGGCCGGTGTGCATGAAACCCATCGCCTCGTTGCAGTACCTGTGCATCTGTCGCTCGAGGATGCCTTCAAAGTCCTTTCTCATCTTGCGCCCCGCCACCCGCACATGGATTCCAAGCGGCATGGCGCCACCCTCTTCAACGCTGTCGAAATCATCACCGCTGACATTGATCTCGCCATCTGCTATCTCATCCAGGTCGGCTATCTCCACCAGCTCGACGGCGCTGGAGTACTTCCCGCCAAACTCCAAATGCATGTCTTCTCGCCTGACACGCTCACCCTCAAAGGCGGGTGAGTATGATACAGGGATGTCGATCTCCTCCACCTTGACCTTTACACCTCGGACCTCAATGGCGGTCGGGACCATTTTGGCAGCGTCCAGCTCGCGCACCAGCGCCTCGTACGTCGTCACACCTGTCGGACGCACCTCCGGGGTAGACTCGGCATCGGATATCACCGGAAATCCCATCAGTATCGCGCCCGCTCCCGTCGCATACCAGTCGTCGGGAATGTCGCCGAAGGTAAGGCCAAAGGCGAATATCCGCTCCTTGCAGTAGCGCAGGCAATGCTCGGCCTGCCCCTTCTTGTGACCTCCGAATGTAAGAGCACCGCGAATGGCCCAGTTGAGCACGTAGATGCCGCTTGTGGTGTCGCGGCCGACTGGCACTATGTATGTATTCCAGCCCATTTCGATGCCTTCTTCGCTGAGCTGGTCAAACATGCTCTGCCCATCGCGGTTTGCAATAAGAAATGTCAGGATGCTGCGCTTCTGAAGCTCGCGAATCGTGTTCACGGCTATCTCGTTGGTAGGTGCGGGGCCGAGTACCGCCGCAAAGCCCGGCATGCGGCCGTCCACGAGCTGAATGCCCAGCTCCCGCAGGATCGTATCGGAGATGAATCCTGTGAAGCCCTCCTCGACCGGCTCGCCGTTCAAGTATCGCAGCGCGCAGGCGACCTCCTGCGAGAGAAGCGCAGCGGCGCCCGCGTCGAGGCCGTCGCCAAGATAAGGCAGCCACTGGCTCTCGCTCGGCTCTTACGGCAAAATCTCACGGCAGTGCGCGAGGATGGTTTCCAGATCGGCCAGCTTTGTCGCCTCTATGCCCATAAGCGAATAGGCCATTGGCAGGTAGAAGGCAGTCTCTGGAAAGCCGACTTCGCAGTCTGCCCCCCTTTCTTTTAGGGCGGCGGCCAGGCTCTCTTCAGCTTCTTTGAAAAATCCCTGCGCGCCCCTTATCGCAGCACTCATCACTTCTCTACTCATACTGTGTTCCTCGTCCCTGTTCCAGTCTTAGGTAGACAGTTAAGAAACCTATCCTCTACTGCGCCCCCGCCTTAACGCCATGCCGCAGGGCCTCACTCCATCTCTGTGCAGCCAGAACAGTCCTGCACTGAGGGCACAGCCGCACGGCTGTGAGCACTTCAGGGCATTCCTTTTCAAGCCTTCTGATCATTCTCTTGGGGAAATTCTGCTCTCCACATTTCTCGCAGCGTACAGAGTCGCCTTCAATAATCCACTCGGTCTGTGAGGTGTCCTTTTCGCCACAGGCATCCTGTGCGTTTGCGCCGGCAGTCGACATCTCCTGACGCTCGGCGATCCATGCCTCGACGCTTTCAAAATGCAGCGCCAGCGTCGGACATGCACTTACGCATGCCGGCTCCAGCCCCTCATCGAGCCTCTCGATGCAAAGGTCACACTTGAGCGCAATCTTGCCGTCACGAGAGAGCATCATGACACCCAGGGGGCACGCGGCCACGCAATACCCGCAGCCCACGCACTTGTCTTCATCAAGCATTACAGGCCGATCTGGTGCACTTTTTTCAAGGGCATTCGCAGGACAGATCGCAATACAGGGGGCGTCTTCGCAGTGGCGACAGCCGAGCGGCACGTGCATGTCGCCTGCAGTGACTACTCTTATGCGAGCCAGGGGGCGCGGATCTTCGCTCATAGCTTCGATAAGATCTTTCGATGCTGAATGAGCCACCGCACAAGCCACCTCGCAGCTGTGGCAGGCCATACAGCGAGTAATATCGGTCCGCGGCTGCCTGTCTTTTCTATCTTTGCTCATCCGTTGCTCCTGTGCATTTGGCAATGCTAACGGCCTACCCGGCGGCTTCGACGACCTGCTCGGATGTCTTCGACGCGTAAGGCACTTCGTACATGGGCCCGCCCAGGCCGAGTGCAGCGCGCTTGGCGTCAATGTGGTCTATCATCATGTGAGCAGCCTTTATCGGGTCTGCCTCGAAGGCGAACTTGCCTCCATAGAGCTTCTCTATGCCACCGGTTAGAAACTCTCTCAGACCTGGCGCGCCCTGCACAGGCAGCGGCGTGCCAAGCACCGTATAGACGCCGGACGCTACGACATAAAAACCAATAGATATGGCCTTTTCGCTCATCCACTCAGGTGCCGCTCCCGCAACGGGAAGGTCCGCAATGCTCTCACCAAGACCGCCCTCGGCCACCATATTGGAGAGCACCACGAGGATCCGGCTGATGTCAACGCAGCTTCCAAGGTGCAGGACCGGCGGCGCTCCCACCGCCCGACAGATCTCCCGGAGGCCCGCACCGGCGTATTCTTCTGCAGCCTCCGGCCTCAAGAGCCCCGCCTTCGCATCGGCAACAGCCGTGCACCCGGTAGTAACGACAAGCACGTCATTGGCAATGAGCTCCTTTGTCATGGCAACGTGACCGTAGTCATGAAGGTGCTTCGGATTATTGCAGCCAACCACCGCGGCGGCTCCGCGCAGGCGCCCGGTCATAATTGCGTCATTGAGCGGCCGGTAGGAGCGGCGGTAGTGCCCGCCCAGCATTTGAAAGATGTTTTCGGCTGTGAAGCCGGCTACCAGCGGTGTAGTCTCGTCGGGCACGCAGATACTCGCCGCATCGCGCTGTGGAAACTTATCGATGGCACGCCTGACGATCTCCTTTGCGGTCTGGAAGGCCTTTTCCTCGGTAAACTCGACGTGCGTGGCAAACGGAAACTTCGCCTTCGGACTTGTCGATATGATCTCGGTATGAAAGCACTTGGCGAGCTTGCCCAGCGAAGGGAAAACGCACTGCACGTCTACAACCATCGCGTCAACGACGCCGGTGGCCAAGGCAAGCTCCTGCTGGAGGAAGTTGCCGGCCACTGGTATGCCGTGCCGCATGAGTATCTCGTTTGCGGTGCAGCAGATGCCGCCGAGGGTGATGCCCGAGGCGCCCTTTTCCCTGGCCAGCTCCACAAGCTCCCTGTCCTGCGAGGCGGCCACAATCATCTCTGAAAGGTTTGGCTCGTGGCCATGCACAATGATGTTCACCTGGTCAGACTTGAGAATGCCGAGATTGGCCCGGCTTCTCAGCCACACCGGTGCGTTGAAAAGGACGTCGGAGAGGTCAGTGGCGATCATGCTGCCGCCCCAGCCGTCACCAAGTGCCGCGCGCACGCCTTGGCGCATTATATTTTCGTGGTCATTATCCACACCCATGGTTGTGCGGTGCATTATTTCGACAATTTCACGGTCAACGCCGCGAGGGACCACGCCAGCAGCGCGCCAGCGCTTTACCTGGTCGTCGGGCGCACGCCTTGTGAACACCAGCTCACCATGCTGCTGGCCAAACTGCGAAAAGGCGATCTCGGCGACATCCTTCGCGATTTCGCGATAGGACCTGCCCTCCGTTTCGACGCCAAGCTCCGCGGCAAGAGCTCCAAGCTTCTTCTCATCCTTTACCTGGTAGTCACAGCTCTCATCCTCAGCGGCCATCATGAGGGTGTGGGCAACGTCCCGCCCGTGGTCTGAATGTGCCGCCGCCCCGGCCGCGATCATCCGAACCAGGTTTCGCGCGGCGATTATGTCGTGGGTGGCTCCGCAGATCCCCTCTGAAGGCCCGTCCCCAAAGGGATCTACCCGGCATGGCCCCATCATGCAGATGCGGCAGCATATTCCCAGCGAACCGAAGCCGCACTGCGGTTCCATACCCTCGTGCCTGTCCCAGAGGGTCGAAAGGTCACACTCAAGCACGTGATTGAGCATACGGATGCTTGCATTGTCGCTACTTCGCTCTTCGGGCTTCTTCATGATATCAGGTCCTCGAATACAATCATTGTCAGGAGGGTAGACAGCGCCAAAGGCTTGCCACCCGCGCCGTTTCTACCCGACAGCAAGCAATA
>SLPQ01000057.1 GCA_007131925.1 Candidatus Brocadiia bacterium
TACCTCGCCAGCGTACTGGCCGAACCGCTTCAGTGTTACGCCGGTGATGAGCAGAGTGTCAGGGAGTCAATTGACGTAAAGGTTGCGGCGATAGTTGGCCTTGCGCTGCTTGACGATGCGCAAGCCCTTGACGAATTCGCAGCCTCAGCGGCTGACCCAGTGCTGAGGCTCATCGCTGCGGGATACCTTGCGCGCATCGGTAATGAGGTACGGCCTTGCAGGCACATTGAAGAAGCGCTACGCGACCTTCAAAAGCATATCTCGGAGAGGACCAAAGGCGCGTGGATATATTTTGCGGAAGCAGCTCGCGGATTGTTCGAGTTCACAGCAGACTCGCTTTCGCAATGCTTTGACGGCGTGCCGGATGCACTCCTGGCTTATGCTGTTGACGATTCATTGCCCCTGCAATGGCGCTTCTATGCGGCGCTTGTGTGTGGTGCGATGGACGATGAGTACTGGGAAAGGATTGTCGGGATGATGGCCGGCGACTTTCGTGATGACCTGGATGAGGGCCTGAGGCGTGAAGCCAGTGTGACAAGAGCTGCTATAATGAGCATGTATGTCATTTCTCATAGAGGTGACATAGATGCCGCTATGGCGCTCGTCAGCATGCTTGACAGCCTTGAAGAGCGCGAGAGAAGGAAGCTCCTTTGGGGTCTGGAGGGGGTATGCCTGTCGCCGCCTGCCCGCGCACTGCTTTCTAGTCGCCTTGAGCAAGACATTTCCTTGGTCGAGAAGGCCCAGATTGCGGGTCTGCTTCTGGACCCGAGCCACGCGCAGGCCCATGAGCAACTCCACGTGTACATAGATGCCGCATTTGCCCACGCACCTTGCCTGACAATCGAGTACGTAAGCATCCCAGATGAAGTGTTTCCCACGTTTCTAAAAAAGGCGCTCGCTTCCAGTGAGAAGGTTATACGGTCGGCTGCTTACCACACCGCGGCGCGCTATTATGTCCGAGGTGCGTTGTCAGAGCCGATCTTTGAAAAGACGTTGCAGCAAGCATCCAGCGAAGCCTTTCCCGTCTTCTTGTCGGTTGACGTGTTGGGCCGCCTTCCGAAAGGAAATGTAAGACGCGTTGCGGAGTTCATGGCGGAGACAACTAACATCGGCCTACAGTATGTTGCCACTGCGCTCTGCCACGAACAAGACTCTGTGGGGGACACGGCGCGTCTTTTCGAATTGGCAGAAGGCGCACAGAGCCCGGCGACAAGACTGGCGGCGTTTCGGTGCGTGGCACGAAGACTTCCGGAGCAGGAGCATGCGGACTTTCTCTTGACTGTCTTCGAGGAAGACTTCAATCCCTTTATCCTTTCTGCGGCAGCGAGGCTCAAAGGAACTTGTGATCCCGATATGGATCCTGACGCATTCTTAGATGCTATGGGACTGTACATTCAAACGCTTCGGCTTGTCGGCAACGGCACATCGCTTGAGAAATGGCTTTGCCCTCAGGGCATTTCCGCACATATGTCGCTTAGAGGGGTTTTACCGGCTGCGCCTTACGGCGATGTAGTCCAAATGCTGGCATTCGAGGTGTCAGTTGCGGCAGCTGCTGGTGGGGGTAGGGAGGTCACGGGCGCGGCAAGGTATATCGCGGGAAGCAACGAAGGTAACATTTTCACTTACAAAGCATGGACGGAAGACCTCGACGACTACGAGAAGGTTTGTCTTGTGATAAGGGCTGCCCTGTCAGAAGAGTACGCCAGCGGCGCACGGCCGTGCTTAGAGACCATATTTCCCTTTCCGAGCCTGCTTATTACGCCTGCAGGCGGGGTGATTGACGCAGACGGGTTCATCAGGCGATATCTTAAGTCAGTTTTGCCTTAGAGAGCGATAAGGGCGACGAAGATGAGTAATTGCGATGAGCTCTTCCCTGCATAACGGATCGTGTGCCCCCTACCGCTTCCCGGTGCGCGAATATGAGCCGGGCGGGCTGTCTCAGGCGCACTTCTACCGCAACCGCTACTACATGCCATGGACCGGCATCTTCATGTCCAGAGACGCGCTCGAAGAGGATTGGCACCGGTCGTGGCAGTATGTACGAAACCAACCAGTGATGCTAGCCGATCCCTATGGTCTAGCAGACCCAGTTACTTTTGTTGCCATCTTTTTTATACTTGGTGGTACCGTCTTATTCTCGCAGGGATGCGGACAGGGGGCCTTGCCTCCCGCTCCGCCGCCACCAATGGGCCTGATTGCGAGTACTTCAGCAAAATGGAACCAACAAACGTTTAAAGCTTTACTTTTGCATGTCACGCGTGCTGTGATGAGATATAAGATGCAATCAAGATTAGCAAGTGGGCCATGACTGTGTGCTACATGGCGTGTTATGAACTCGGCGTACGCGGCGGCTATAAAGAGTTGTGGGATAAGATGCAAGAGTTGGGAGGATAGGCAAAGACGGCGTGCAGCAGTCTTTCATACGTTTCCAGAGTGCCGGGCGCTTTCCGGCGGGGAGGTGTCACATGAAGCTTCAAAGCGGTGAAGCGCGGCATGGAAAAGCGCGGATGCACAATCGCCCGCTCCGCTACTGGGCAGCAGGCGCAGCTGGGATGCTCCTGGTAATCGGGGCAGTCGCGCATTGGCGGCCACAGACAGGGCATCGCAGTGTCACTGCCGGTTCTCAAGCGCGTTGCGATCTCGAAGACGTTGACGAAATGGTGAGCAGGTATGCCGGACTGTCCACATTTGAAAGGCGGGATATGTTGAACGACTTGGAGAAAGCGGGGCTGAGGACGGATGCCGTTCTGCGCGTGCTGGAGAAGACACAGCGTGAGGAAAATGCGACCAATCGGATAATGGGCGTGGATGTCGCGCGTTCATTGGGATATGAGCAGTGGCGTACATGGTTTGAGGCGGCGCTGCGCTCACCTGATTGGCGGCTTCGCGCTCGTGCGGCGGTGCTGCTGGGCTCCTCCGGGAGCATTGAAGATCTTGAACTTGCATTGAGGATGTTTCAGAACGACCCGGAAGGCGCGGTACGAGTTACGGCATTGGGCGCGTTTGGAACGGCTATGCTTGATTACGCGATCAAGCCTCTCATGCTTACCCTGTTGGACGAGCAAGAGGATACCGGAGTCAGAATGTCCGCGGCAAGGGTAATCCTTTTGCTGGGGCGCTTCAGCGGTCATGCCGAGGAGTATCTGGAGCAGGTGATTCGCTCCGATGAAGTGTACGCCGCTGAGGGTGCCGCCTTTATCCTGGCGGGCTCGGGAAGTGTGTCAGCCTTGTTGAGGTTCCTTGAGCTACTGGAAGAAGTGGAGCCGAGCGTGACGCGCTGCGCACTTACGCATGGCGGTCCTGGGCTTCTTTTTGGTGACGACATTGTGGAAGCATTTCGCAACGACGCAGGCGAGCTGGATTACAGCAAGCTCCACAGATGGCTGGTGGAAGACACGAGTCGGGTACATTGGGATGAAAAGCAGTCCCAGTATAGGATGCGCTGAGTGCTGATAATCGCGGAGGCCCCTGCCGTCCCGGCTCGTGGGAGTGATGCACGGAGAGGATCTTGAAAGGGACGCATGAGAGCCCTCACGAGTCAGCAAGAACATTTCCTCTCTCACTGCGGATAATCTGCTTGCAAGTCAGGATTTTGCCGCTACATTTGCCGCGAGAGGCGTAAAACGCCCCCCTAAACGCGCACGGCGCGCGAGGGGCGCGTACTGAGAAGCGTCCGGGCGAGCCTGTTAAGAGCGCCGAAGCTCGGCCTGATAAAGGGGACTTCAGCAGGAGTGCTTCTGCCTGTGCGCGACTATTTGGAGTCTCCCATCTCAGGCTCGGCAAGCCATTCAAGCATCCGCGCTGCGTAGCCGGCCAGGAACCAGCCGAAGGCAAGCGTGAGCACCGTGGCCAGCGGCCAGACCATCGCTTGAAGCCCTAAGTAAAAGCGGAATAATCCATCTGCACTTGGCCTTGCATTGATCGCAGAAATGCCGTTATAGGGTATAAACGGTATTGAGATGAAGAATATGATGCCTATGACGGGCGATATACGTCGCAGTATCGCGGCAAGGCGCAAAATACGCGCCGGCGGCGCGGACATTTCCCGGGGTGATCGAGTGCTCATGAGACCTCTCCACTTGCGTTGCTGCGACAGCGGGTAAGTCCGGAGGACAGCAGCATGGCCTCCACCAGACATGAGGCAAGGAGGATCATGACAAAGGGACCCAGCCCACCCACTAAGAAGAGCAATAATCCCATCAGGACCTCACCCCATTCAAGCTCAGTCATATCGCCATAGCCAAGGAAAAAGGGGAGAATAAGCATGGCTAAGTGCCCCGCCAGGTACAACACCGCGACTGCACCCGCGGCCGCCAATAGAATGCGACCCTTGCTCTCGAAGCGCTTTTCGAGCGACGAAGCACAGTGCGAGAGGCGGCCCGTTGCAGCCATATGTGCTATCAGGACTGCCACAAAAGCCGCAGCGATTACGAAAAATGCACCGGTGAAGCCTCTGCTGAGGGTCGGCACTGTCAGGAGTAACAGCTCTCCCTACCCCCCAGTGCGACGGTGCTACCGCACAACCTGCGCAATGTAACTTCGCCACCGCATAACCTCCGCGAGCGTTACGATAATCTGCAGGGCAGCCACGCCGACAGCCGCCCATCAAGGCCATGCCGTCCGCCTGAGCATGAACGGTATAGCGCGACGGTAGAATTCTTCCTGACCGCCGGCGGAGGGCGACGTGTCATGTACGTTTTCTTCATTCATGGGTAACTCCCGTTCTCGTGCGCCGCTAGCGCCTTTGCCAGTCTGTCCATGCCGTCAGGCTGTGCAAGCAGCGCCTTGACGGCTTTCCACGTGCCGCTCTAGTACTCTGTCACTCGTGATCTGATGAATGGGGTGCCTCTTTGCCGATAGGAGCCTTGGGCTCTTATGCCAAGGAGGTGGAACCGTGCGGAAGCGGTATCGGGTGACGTTGACGCGGCA
>SLPQ01000175.1 GCA_007131925.1 Candidatus Brocadiia bacterium
ATTTTCGAGCGCATCCACCATGCGGGCATTGAGCACAAGGTCATCGACAGAGGCATTGCGCCGTCGGCCGGTCTGATGGTCAAGCACATACAGCGCGGTGCCTCCCGTGCCGTAATGCACCCTGCTGTCTTCGAGACGTACATCGCTCTTGCCGTCGCGCGAATAGAGCGTGATGCTCGACGGGTTTGAGGCGATTGCATCCTCTACCATGGAGCGGGGAAAGGTGAACACCTCCTCGCTCTGGCCTTTCCGGGCGCCGGCGGCCGCCAGCGCATCGCGAGCGGTCTTGGAGTAGACCGCCATTCCTGACTTTTCAAGCACCTCAAATGCCGCCGCGGCAATGTGCTCTACATCAGCACTGCTGAGCGGGCGGTAAAGCTGCGCGGGAATCCCCGCCTTATCATACTTGCCCATTCTCGCTTCTCTCCACAAAGCCATGGTGGTCATGTACGAGGCCTCCCTGTATGGGCCTCAAACCACCCGGATCGTCCATAGGGCGCAGCTGCGCTGGTGTGACAGACAGACGCCGCTGCTTTGCACGCTGCGACAGTCTCCCATCTAAACAAGATATCCCCCGTCAGCCGCGAAGTTCCCTTTTATCTGGAAAGCCCTGTTGCGCGAGACCTCCGCAATCATATCTTGCCACCCTGGAGCGCTGTTCAGGTACGCTTGGCTCTCCCGGCGAAAGACGAGACCGCCCAGAGATGCCCTTGCGCTCAATGCCGATCCACGGGCAAACTCGTCATCTGCTCAGCGACAGCCTTGTCTGCAGCGCCGGCTTCCGAGCCGTTGTCGAATAGCGCTGTATGAGCGCAACTGAGTCCACAATTGTCCCGTGAAGTTGACCACCGAAGGTAAAACCGAGTACGGGGGTTATCAAAACCCCGCTGAGGTTTGCGGCAGTCAGATTCACATCTGTCTTTGCCCGGATTGAAATCCTCTTACAGGCGCGCGTCGTCGCAGTGACTCCGGTATTCGACCTCGCTTAACGCAATACCGTACCACAAAAGGGCCGCAAAATCAAGGTTCTTTGCGGTATAGCACGGATAGCGAGCTTACTCGCACGCCTTTTTTGTGTTGCGTAAAGAAGCCCTGCCGGTAGAAATTCAGTGGTGCCGGACGGCCGCATAAAGGGATGTCCGGGCTGCCTCTGGTGGTAAACGCTCTGCAAGGAGAATCGAATGTCCCAGGTCCATTTTCTTCCCGTGGAAGTCAGGCGCATCGACCCAAAGAGAAGCCTTCTTGCGCGCTATGAGAGGCTTCTGGCCAGGATGATCTCCCGAAAGATGGTCAAAGATCAGGATGTCGCCATAAAACTGCATTTCGGGGGGCGCTACGGCTACACCCATGTCCACCCGGCATTTATCACCCGTGTCGTCAGCCGCATCTACGAATGCGGCGGCCGGCCTTTCATCACCGACCACCGCGTGGACAACCGCGCTGCAGGCATGACACCGGACGCAGTCGGCTGCCCACTGTACCATGCTACCGGCATAAAGGACCGTTATTTCTACACAGTCAGGACGGGGGTGAAGTTTTTGCCGAAAATCGAGGTTGCCGGGTACCTTCACGATGCCGATGTGCTCATAAACTTAAGCCACGCAAAGGGCCACGGTCAGTGTGGATTCGGCGCGGCCATCAAAAATCTCGGCATGGGTGCCGTTACCCACACCACGCGCTCCGACATTCACAAGGTGATGGACAGGGAGTTTCTCTGGCATGCCGAAAAATGCACCCACTGCAGAAAATGTATCGAGATCTGTGAGCACGGAGCCATCTCCTTCAGTGAGGAGGGCGAGCTCAGGCAGAGCTCCCATCATTGTACACTTTGCCTTCACTGTATGACAACCTGCCCGGCCGCGGCCATCACCGTTGGAACCGAGGGCTGGCCGAAGTTTCAACGCGGCCTGGCCCTGGCATCAAAAGCAGTGCTGGATACCTTTGACCCCGAGCGTGTCTTTCATATAAACGTCGCGCTCAACATCACGGCCATCTGCGACTGCTGGGGCCTCTCCCTGGCCAGCATCCGCCCGGATGTGGGCGTACTGGCATCGAAAGACCCGGTTGCCGTCGACATGGCGACCATAGATGCACTCGACTGCGAGGACATATTTCCAGGCTCCCTGCCTGCAGAGGTGACGCTGAGCGACGGTGAGGGGCACCTTCTCGAGCGCATATGGGGCAAGGATCCCTATTTCCAGGTCCGGGAGGCGGCCCGGCTCGGTGCGGGCAGCGAGAAATACACGCTGAGAAAGATGACCTGAGGCGCCTTTTCTAAGAATGAGAGCGCGGCGAGCTCGGCCAGGGCTGTTTACCTTGCGAAAGGTCCGGTACTCGCTCAGCGCCTGCTGCTGCGGCGTCCCAGGCGGAAGGTCATGTGCCGGCGTTACTCGCCACAAAGACAAGAGGTGTCAGGCTTCGTCGCCGCGCGCTTCTCGTCGAGGCGCCCGACCGGCGTAGTGCGGGGCGCGGATTTCACAGCTTCGGGGTCCTTCTCCACAAGCTCGGCGATCTCCACCATTGCTGCGATGAAGGCGTCAAGCGTCTCCTTTGACTCTGTCTCGGTCGGCTCTATCATCAGGGCCTCTTCCACTATCGTCGGAAAGTACATAGTCGGCGGGTGAAACCCTCGATCCATAAGAGCCTTGGCGATATCCAGCGCCTTGACGCCACTTCTTGCCTGCCTGGCCGCCGAAAGCACGCACTCGTGCATGCAAACCCGGTCATAGGGAAAGTCGTAATGGCCGGAGAGCTCACAGCGCACGTAGTTTGCGTTCAGAACGGCCATCTGTGCCACGCGGCGCAGGCCCTCACCGCCGAGGCGCAGCATGTAGGCGTATGCCTTTACAATAACGGCGAAGTTGCCGTAAAATGGTGCTATGTAGCCGATAGATTTCGGCATGTCGTAGTCAAGGCCGTATGAGCCGTCGGGCCTCTTTCGGACCAGCGAGACGGGCAGGTAGTCAACGAGCCTTTCGACAACGCCCACAGGGCCCGCGCCGGGGCCTCCGCCGCCATGAGGCGTGGCAAATGTCTTGTGAAGGTTCACGTGGATGATGTCAAAGCCGATTGCCGCTGGCTGCGCTATGCCGAGAAGGGCATTGAGATTGGCGCCATCACAGTACATGAGCCCGTCCACCTCGTGGACCATACGGGCAATCTCAGCAATGTGCCTGTTGAAAAGGCCGAGCGTGTTCGGGCAGGTGAGCATTACGCCGGCGACGTCATCGCTGATTGTCTTCGAAAGCGCCTTGACGTCCATGACGCCCTCCCGATCGGAGGGGATGCTTTCAACCTCAAAGCCGGCGATGGCGGCGCTTGCCGGATTTGTGCCGTGTGCGCTGTCGGCGATGAGGATGCGCCGCTTCTGGTTGCCGTGGTCTGCGTGATAGGCCGCCATTATCATAACGCCCGTCAGCTCGCCGTGGGCCCCGGCCAGCGGCTGCATCGTGAAGGCTGCCATGCCGCATATCTTTGAAAGCAGCCTCCCACACTCGTAGAGCACCTCCAGCGCCCCCTGTACCAGCACCTCTCCACCGGGCAACTGTGGCAGCAGGGGATGCAGTGCGGCAAAGCCCTCGTCGGCGGCAATCTGCTCGGTGAAGCCGGGATTGTACTTCATTGTGCAGGAGCCGAGTGGGTAAAAGCCGTTGTCTACGCCGAAGTTTTTGCGCGACAGCTCGGTGAAGTGCCGCACAACGTCGAGCTCTGAGAGCTCCGGCAGGGCCGCGCTCTGCCGCCGGCGAAAATTATCCGGTATTCGCGCACTCTCGCCCAGGTGGCCCGGCTCGGGGGCCACGCCGCGACGTCCCGGCACGGACTTGTCGAATATTACCTTCACAATGACACCTCCAGCGAATGGACAAGAAAATCGATCTCCTCCTTCGTGCGTCTCTCCGTGACCGCAACCAGAAGCGAGCGTTCCATACCCTCATAGTAGCGCGACAGCGGAAAGCCCGCCGAGATGCCGCGCTCGAGCAGGCGTCGTATCACCACTTCGGCGCGCTCAGGAAGCTCGATGACAAACTCGTTGAAATAGAAGTTTTCAGGGTACCTGAGATCAACCCCCCCAAGCTCGAGAAGCCGGCTTTGTGCATAATATGCTTTGTCGGCGCATATACGCGCCACCTCGCTAAGGCCGTCTTTGCCCAACAGGCTCATGTATACGAGCGCCCTGAGCGCGCAGAGGCCCTCGTTAGTGCAGATATTTGAAGTCGCCTTTTCCCTGCGTATGTGCTGCTCGCGTGTCTGGAGAGCAAGTACGAAGCCCTCCCTGCCTTGCTCGTCGACCGTGCGGCCGGCGACCCGTCCGGGCATCTTGCGCAGAAACTTCTTTCTGGTGGCCATGAAGCCCAGGTACGGCCCCCCGAAGGAGACGGGCATTCCCAGGCTCTGGCCTTCCCCTGTGACGATATCGGCGCCCATCTCTCCGGGTGTCTTCAAGATCCCGAGTGATGTGGGATACGCTGAGATGACCGTCAGTGCGCCGTGCTTGTGAGCTGCCTGTGCCAGGTCCGAAAAATCATCTATGCAGCCGAGAAAGTTCGGATTCTGCAGGACGAGTGCGGCCGCCCTGTCGCTTAGTGCCTCGAATATGGCGGCCCGGTCGGCCATGCCTGCCTTTCCTGCTACCTCCACCAGCTCTATGCCGAGGTTGGTAGTGTAGCTGCGGACCATCTTTCGATAGATGGGGTTTGTGTATTCGTCGATAATGACGCGGTTTCGCCCGGTAATGCGCAATGCCATCAGTATCGCTTCGTAAATGGCGGTGCCGCCGTCGTAGAGGGAGGCGTTGGCGATTTCCATGCCGGTAAGTCGAGCGATGGCTGACTGGTACTCGTACATCGCCTGGAGCGTACCCTGCGATATCTCCGGCTGGTACGGAGTATACGCGGTGAAAAACTCGCTGCGCGAGACTATCCGCTCGAGTGCGGATGGTATGTAATGGTCGTAAAAGCCACCCCCCAGAAAGCTGATCATGTGCGTAACGTTGCGTCCGGCGAGCCTGCGCATGTGACGGCAAACCTTCTCTTCGCTCATGCCGCCTTCAATGTCAAGGCTCTCACAGCGCATCTCATGAGGTATGTCAGCAAAAAGATTCTCAATCGACATGCCGATGCGCTCAAGCATCTCGGTGCGCTGGCGGTCAGTATTCGCAATATAGGGCATCTGCGCCTCCCAGCTTCTTGTTCATGCGGTAAACCACTGCCCGCGTGCGGGTACCTTCCCGCCGCAGGTGAAACGGCACCACCCATGCATCAAGACGCCTGCGTCGGCTCTCGATGACGACCCTGTCCAATGGCCCGACGTCTGCGTCTACCAGCGCCAGTGCCGCCGCGCGCAACGGCGCTTCTTTGCGGTGAAGCGGTGTGCGCGTGCGATTGCCCTCATAAGGTACGACCGTGCCGCTTGTCACCCACCCCACCGCACGCCCCTTAAGGCTGAGCACTCTATCTCCGGTGCGCCCGGCTGATCGCCCCATCACTGCCAAAGGCTGGATGAGCTGCCTGGGCTGCTCGCGCCCGGCAGCTGCATCGCGCTGCGCAATAAGCGCGCTGCGGCCGATAAAACCAGTGCGCCCGCAAGAGAGGTCCACCGCATGCGTCGCGGCCCTGTTTGCCAGAACTGGAATGAACGAGCCATCCGGTGCCCTGCCGTATTCGTGGCCGAAAAGCGGCAGTCCCGCCTCGAGGCGAAGCGTGTCCCGCGCGCCAAGCCCGCACGGCGATGCCCCGGCCTCGATAAGCATCTGCCAGGCCGCCTGTGCGTCGGCGGTAGCAAGAAAAATCTCAAACGAATTAGGCTCGCCGGTGTACCCGGTGGTGGCGACCACCACATCTATCCCACCGACCGTCAGCCGTGTCAATCTGTTTGAACGTGCCGGCAGAGCGCCGGCATCTTCGAGTAGCCCCTCGACTATCCGGCGCGCGAGCGGTCCGGAGAGTGCCAGTATCGCCAGTTCGCCGGTGATATTTCGAATCCGGACGTTCCTGAAACCGGCTGCCGCAGTCTCGATATGCTTTAAGTCTTTTTCGGTGTTTGCGGCGTTTACTACGAGGATGTACTCCTCTGCCTTGGTGCGATAAAGAAACGCGTCATCGAGTGCGCGTCCGGCCTCGTCGGCCATTAAAGTGTAATGAGCCTGGCCGAGCTTCAACCGTCCTGCATCGTTGGTGAGCACGTGTCGCAGAAAGCTGCGTGCGTCCGGCCCCGCAAAGGCCAGTCGTCCCATGTGCGAGATGTCAAAAAGGCCAGCATTCGTCCGGACGGCGATGTGTTCGGCGATTATACCGGCGGGGTAACGCACGGGCATCCGCCAGCCTGCAAAGTCCACCAGTGTAGCGCCAAGGCGCTGGTGAAGGTCATGAAGAGGCGTCTTGCGAAGCGTCACAGCTGCCGCCTCCTTTCCGGGTAACGCATAGCGCTTGCGGGCCCTTGCCTGATGTGCGCACACCAGAGCGTTGTAAACTGCGGCACAGGAAGTGACAGTCGCAGCGATCGGATTGCGCCGAAACGGCGGATGTTTTTGACCGGCATGTCTCTGAGTGCACTTGCCGCCACGGCCGAGCTCCTCAATGTCTTCCGGACAACTCACCCCTGTCCTGGAACCTGAGAGATCGGCACTTGGCCTGCCCCTTCGGTGTCGTAAAGACTCTCCAGAGGTTTTATAACTGTGCCGGCGTCCCTTTTGCCTGAGAGTTTCAACCGCTCTGGTCTTGCCCCTTCGGCGGCCCTTGGCGGGCTCTCTCCGCCGGCGCGCGAATTATAGCAGCGCCCGTCGAGGTATGCAAGCACCACTATCAGTCCGGAGCATTGCCCCAGTCTGGCACGTCCATGAGCGCGCCGCCCAGCATGGCGGACTTGTGCGCCGTGACCCCCGCGGCCATGTACCTGGCGGCCTCCCACGCGTTTACTGTTGGCTGGCGGTCGTGGTAGACAGCGTCGCAGAACTCGTGCACAAGATATGCGTGCGACCCTCCATGCCCTCCAAGCGCATCCTTTCCCAATACCGCCTGAAAGGCCCGGTACACCTGCGCGTCGAGCGGCTCTCGCATCTCGTCCGGCGAGAGCTCCACCGCTGAGGCCTTTTCCAGCCACCTCGATTTGCCCCACCGATGCTCACCGCCGGCAAAGCAGCCCTTCGTGCCGTATATGCTGAACATCTCACGACCAGGCGCTCCCACGTGTCGGTATTCGCATATGCGGGCCGAGGCTCCGTTGGACATGTGAAAGAGGGCGGTCTCGTTGGCGAATGGCTCGCCCTCGAAAAAGTCATCACCTTCCGGCGAGGCATAGCCGACCGCCGACACCTTGACCGTGCGAGCACCCATAACCGAGACCGGCCCCGAGATGGAATGCGTCGGATAATGCATGGGACCGCCGGCGGCACCCCGCGCGTGATAGCTCTTCAGAGCCTCAAGCCACTCCCTGCCTGAGGCGCTTGAGGTGCGCCATCGCTGCACGTCGCGCAGATTGCAGGCGGGCAGATCCACATCGTGGAAATACTCCCCTTCCGCGTATACGAAGTCCCCGAATGCACCCTCGGCGGCCCTTCTACGGCAGTACATCGCCTCCGGGCGGTAGTAAGTGGTCTCCCCGAGCATGTAGCGCCGCCCCGTGCGCCGGGAAGTCTCGATGATCCGGTCACACCACTCGAGTATCTCATCGCCGTCCGGCAGCATCACTACCGGCACGGCGCTGTAAACATGCTTTCCCGCCTCCATTGCCCTTACAGCCTGCTCGGCATGGAGCCAGGGCTGGGTTATTATTGCCAGTGCGTCAAAGTCCGAAGAGAGGATCTCATCGAAGTTTGAATAGGCGTCTTCCTCCCTGAACTTGTCCTGGAAAGACGGCTTCTCTGCAAAGAACCGGATCCTCTCACTCTCCCTGTCACACAGGCCCACACGGTCCACTCCCGGGTGAGCCCTGAAAAGGTCCGCAAACTCACTTCCAAATGCCCCCAGCCCCACAAGACCTATGCTGATTCCCATCAGACACCTCTTTTCTATTGGGCCTTGGCTGAACATTGATCGGCCAGATACATTTGTCTGCAATCGTGCACGGGCTGTCAATATCTTTCGCTACATTGCGGGCTTGCCTGAGGCAGTTCGGCATGGAAGCTTCTGGAAAACTTCGCGGCGTCATGTAACTTTAGCGTTCAGTCGACGCTTACTCGGATGCTTCTGTGTAGCCGAACGTTGCACATTCCGTACGCCGCTTGCTTGGGTGAAATCAGAATCGATGGCTTGTACGACGGCTCAGCAGTGAGGCGGCGTGGCAGGGAGGATCGCTTGAACGAACATATTGGTGCAGTGCTGAGTCTGGAAGACGTGTACATGAGGCGCGGCGACACTGTCATACTCGATCGTATATCGTGGCAGGTCCTGCCGGGCGAGCAGTGGGCAGTGGTGG
Organism: Candidatus Brocadiia bacterium; assembly: GCA_007131925.1. Lineage (GTDB taxonomy): Bacteria > Planctomycetota > DG-23 > SLPQ01 > SLPQ01 > SLPQ01. The sequence continues at coordinate 8,413 of SLPQ01000175.1, forward strand.
GGCCGAACGGCTCAGGCAAGACCACGATGCTGAAGGTCGCAGCCGGCGTGATGTGGCCCTCCGCCGGGAAGGTCGAGGCACTGGGGCATCGCTACGGGCAGGTGGATCTGCGCACCCTGCGTACACGGATCGGTTGGGTCAGCTCGGCGCTCGAGGAGCTCGTGCCGGCTCGCCAGCAGGCTCTGGAAGTGGTGCTTTCGGGGCTTTTTGCCTCTTTCGGAATATACGATGAGGCCACTAACGTGCAGCGCGAGCGCGCTTGTGGGCTTTTGGAGTCTCTCGGATGCGGACGGATAGCCGACAGACCGTATGGCGTACTCTCTCAGGGCGAAAAACAGCGCGTGCTCATAGCGCGCGCGCTGATGACGCGCGCCGATATTCTCATCATGGATGAGCCCACGGCCGGCCTTGACATAACCGCACGTGAGCTGCTGCTCGAATCCGTCGAACGTCTTCTCACCCGCGAAAACCCACCGGCGGTGATCTTCGTGACGCACCACATCGAGGAAATAGTACCCGCGATCACTCATGCAATGGTCCTTTGCGGCGGGCATGTGCTGGCTGCGGGGATAAAGGCGGATATACTCTCGGGAGACGCACTCGCCCGGGCCTTTTCGGTACCCATGGAGGTGGACTTTCGGCATGGACGGTTCTGGCCGCGTATTCGGGGTGCGATGTTTGAGTAACAAAGCGTGAGGCGCGAGCCTGCCATATGTTTAATGCACAACTGCATGGACGGCGGGGCACGCCTGCAATTCCTATTTGCCGGGAGGAGTCAGGATGATATGGATAATGGCGAGCGGGTTCATGATATGGTTTGCGATGATGGCGCTTTCGGCACGGATTGAAACGGACTCTCAGATAGTGACAAGCGCGGACACGCTCAGGGGGGCCGTCGTGCTCGACCGGGACGTTCGCGGCAAGGGGCGGCTTGTGCTCACGTGGAGAGACTCCTATGGGCGAATAGTTGCCGAGAGGGAGTCGCATGTACGCCTTGACGGGGCGCGTGTCGACTTTGAGCTGGACCTTGCCTGTGCCGTGGCGCTTCAGAACTTCCTCGATGCGCGCCTCTCGGTCGGCTCGCGCGTATTTGCAGCGCCAAGGATTGAGTTTATCGTCACGCCGCTGCAGGAGCCGTGGACAGATTATCAGATAATCATGTACTACCCTTACGAGCGCTCTGTGCAGCCGGCGCTTGGCAAGCTGGGCATAACCGCGGGCAAGATTGCGGGCGCACAGACGCGAAGGCCGGACGGAGCGGCAGCCTGGTATCCGTTCAATTATCGCTTTTACTGTGACCAGATAGCAACGTTTTTCTATGCAGCCTACCACACACCCGTACAAGATCCGAAAAACAAAATGTACCTGCTTGCCAGGGAAAGATACAGGCAGGACCGCACCAGCAGAGAGCCCTTTTACCGGAAGCCGTGCTTTCATGACAAAAAGGCTCTGGCCGAGGCGACGGAGCGGCTCAGGACGGCGGTGAAGACTCAGAAGCGCTTCAGGCCACTTTTCTATGCGCACTGTGACGAGGCGGGCGTTGCGGACCTTGTGGCGGCGTGGGACTTCTGCTTTCAGCCGAAGACACTCTCAGCGATGCGGGAATGGCTCATCGAGCAGTATGGCTCCCTTGACGGGATAAACAATGCCTGGGACACCTGCTTCAGTAATCTCGATGAGGTGACACCCTTCACGACCGACGAGATGATGGCGCGCGGGGATGACAACCTTTCTCCATGGGCCGACCATCGTCACTTCATGAACAAGACCTTCGCAGATGTCGTTGCTGCCGGCACCGCGGCCGTCCTTGACGAGGATCCGGATGCCATGGCAGGCCTTGTCGGCTGCCAGATGCCTGCGGCCTTCGGCGGTTACGACTACTGGCTGCTCTCGAGGGCGATGACCTGTATCGAGCCCTACAATATAGGCAACAACCGCGAGATATGGCGCTCGCTGGCCCCTCTCAAGCCGGCGTTGACCACCGCCTTTGGATTTGGCCCGAAGGAGGTATGGAGGCTATGGCACCAGATGCTTCATGGCGACCTTGGCATCATAATCTACGACGAAGAGTTTCGCTATCTCGATGAGCATGGAGAGACTACGCCGCTCGCTGCTGCCATAGCCCCCACGTACAGGGAGCTCACAGGCGGCATCGCGAGGCTGCTCAGCTCCAAGGAGCGATGCCGGGATGGCGTCGGCATACATTATTCGCACCCGTCCCTGACGGCTCATTGGATGCTCGATGTTCGCCAGAAGCAGCAGCCATGGATAGAGCGCGAGAGTTGGCAGGACCGGCTGGACAGTGAGTTTCTGCGGCTGAGGGAGTCGTGGACCAAGGTACTTGAAGACAACATGCGTCAGTACGACTTCATTGCCTACGGCCAGCTGGAAAACGGTGAGTTTGATGAGATGGACATGCGTCTGGTCATTCTCCCGCAGTCGATTGCGATGTCTCAGGCCGAGTGCATGGCGCTGAGGCGATTTGTCGAGCGCGGCGGCATGCTCGTGGCCGACTCGCGGACGGCACTCATGAACGAACACTGCCGGCGGACGGGGGCCGGGCAGCTTGACGATCTCTTCGGACTCAAGCGTACGAGCCTCGACTTCGAGGCGGGGCCTGTTGGGCTCAGGCCTGTCGACGGGCACGGGGTTGACTGGATGCCGTCGGTGCTTCTGGCAAATGTATCAGCCGCCGAACCCGGCATAACACCGGTCAATGGGGCAGTCACATGTTACGAGGACTCAGACGGCACTCCAGCGGTCATAGTAAGAAGGTATGGCAAAGGGACGGCCGTTTACCTCAACGCCGTTTTCACTGATTATCACAGGTGGCGCCTGAGGCCGCCCGAGCATGACGGACTGAGTCGATTTGTCGAAGGCCTGCTTGATGCCGCCGGTGTCACACGCAGGTGGGACATCCGTACCGTTGATGGGGGTTTCCCGCATGGAGTCGAGGCTCACACGTGGGAAGGCGGGCACGCACAGGTGGTGGCCCTTCAGAGAAACTACCAGATGCGCGTCAACGAGCTCGGGCCGCCAGAGTACGCCGACCAGGAAGCGCTTGAAGAGGATATAAGGCTAGTGCTGAACCTTGATTCACCGGCGACTGTGTACGACCAGCGAGTTGGCTCAGTCGTGGGTAGGCGCAGGTGCTTTGAGCTCAAGCTGGGAAGGTGGGAGCCCCTCATACTGGTTATCCGCAAAGAGCCGGTCGGTGAGATCACGATCGACGCTCCCGCGAGGGTGGCGCCGGGGGACCTTGCCGCAGTGCATATCCGGCTGGACGCTGCGGGCGAGGGAAGTACCTGTGCCTTTCGGGTGAAGGCATTCGCTCCGGACGGGCAAGAGCTGACTATGCTGACAAGGACCATTGCCGCTCCCTCAGGGCACGCGCGCTGGCTGCTGCCGGTAGCACTCTCTGATGCCGAGGGGGAGTATATGCTTACGGTCCGAGACGTGGCTACCGGTGCAGCGGGGCGGTGCCGCCTCGTTGTGAAACGGCAGTGACGGTTGGCGGCTCTAATCCTGGTCTGCCTGTTCGTCTGAGTGAGTGTGCTCGTTTCTCATGAACCAGGCCGCGCCCAGCGAGAGAAAGCCTGTGAAACAAAGTAGTATGAAAAGGCCCGACATCCCGGCCACTTGCGCCAGGACAGCGCCACCGATTGGAAGCAGCGTCAGCGGACTTGTGATGGTATTGGCAAAGCCCAGATACGACGGGCGTCGGTGAGGCGGCGCACTGGAGACCAGAAAGTACTGTCCCCCGAGCGCTGTTCCCTGGATGGCTGCGCCGATGGCCAGAAGGGCCACCAGATAGACTGCAAGCGGCAGGTCGAGTGCTGCCGGAGTGCCGGGGATATCGACGCTGAAGACCTCCGGCAGCATTGGTGCCGTCAGGGCCAGCGCCGGTGCTATGACAAAGCAGATCCCCCCGGCCAGGAGGCACGCGCGAAATCCCCTGCGGTCGGCCATCTTTCCCCAAAGAGCGGATGTCACGACCCGGCTTATCTGCATACTGGCGACCATGATGCCGCCGAGGATAGCCAGGTTGGCGCTTTCTCTGCCTCCAAGCCTCTGGGTACCGTAGGGTATAAAGAATGCGAGGCCGAGATAGTTGAAGCGAAAGCCCACGCGAGACCAGATATACATCCTGTAATTGTGGTCGCTCTTGAGCCAGCGGAAGCCACGCTGCAGGGATTCAGCGAGGGAGGTCTTCTTTGTGGCGCGCGGCCCATCGACTTCACGGCACCTTGAAAAGAGCGTCATGTCCACTATCATCACAGCCGCACCTATACCGGTCAGCAGTAGATAGTTGACGGGCACCTCCAGTGCCCCCAGCACGGGCTGGATGATCACCAGCCCGGCTACTATGGCGAGGATATTGCCGAGGGCGTTTTTTGCGCCGAAAAAGGAGCCCAGGCGGTCGGAGGGTATCATTCGTCCGACCATATCCATGTGAGTGATATGAGCCGTGCCGCCGATTACCGAGCTGACCAGGTATGCGGCAAAAAATACAATGAGGCTTGAGGTCTCGACCTGCCTGGAAAGCATCCACAGGGCCACCAGCAGCGCGGTGTATGCCGCCGCGCGCAGCCACGTCATGACGACGAAATAGGGCATCCTGCGCACCTGGTGTTCGAGAATGCTGCCCGCAACAAGCTGGGGTCCGAGTGCGCCGGCCTTGTTTATGAGAGTCACAAGGGCTACAAGCATGGGTGACTCGGTCAGTGCGTATATGAGGCCGGCTATTATGAGCTCTGGGTGCTGGAAAGACTGGCTGACTATGCCCAGTGCTCCCGCAATGACGGCGATGACGTGGTTTCTGTCGGCATGCTCGAGGGCTGCCTCGCCTATACCGCGCGCTTTCGCTCCGGCCGCTGCTTGTGTGGAAGCCATGTGGTCAGGTCGCCGTTCCGTTCTCGCATGGGAAGAAAATAGCCTTGCGGGAGCCTCCGGACCTGGTGTGCTGACACCATATGTCCAGAGGGCGCAACCAATTATAGAATATGAACTGCCGCCGGAGGGTGCAAGTGTTTTGTCTAACGTTATAATGGGAAGAGCCGCATCCACGAAATATTCTTGCCGCAGGGCAGGCGATAATCTAAAGCGAAGACTCTCCAGAATCGATAGATAAACAGGTTGTATCAGCAGCTTTGGAATGCACGTTGGAAAAACTTTTGGCGCGTTGGAAAACCGGAACTGCCCTGGGGGGCAGTTGTCATTTACTTTAGGGAGGCGGTTATCAAGGCGGGTGCCTGCAAGTCATGGTTGAGCTTGGAGTTGCGGCGGATGAAAAAATGCAGAATTTCTTGTGAAAAAGGTATTGCAGACTGAAGGACACTTGCTAAACTCTGTGCTCTTTGAATTCACATGAGGGCGCTGGCCGGCCGTTGGCTGGTGCATAAGCTCAAACCCGACGTGTTGGAGGATTTATGCGAAATGAAAATGACAAGAGACCGCCTTTTGGGTGAGGGCACAGGGAGCGCTGTCGAAGACGCCCTTGTCACAAGAGCCGTTTTCACCTCTTTTGGCCCACACCTGATTCTTGATCTTGCCGATTGCAACCCTGAAAAGCTCGACGACTTCGAGCTGTGTTTCAGAATTCTTAATGAGCTTCCTGACGAAATCGGGATGACAAAGATCACCCAGCCACATGTTTTCAGGTACAGCGGTCTGGTCCCGGAGGACGAAGGTATCACCGGCGTTGTCATCATCGCCGAAAGCCACATTTCGCTACATACCTTCCCCTCGAAAAAGTACGCGTTCATGGATGTATTCTCCTGCAAGCCGTTCGACGTTGAATGTGCCAAGAGATACATAATCACCGCTTTCGAGTCGAGAGACCCGCAGGTGTTTGTGACTGAGCGTGGGGAGAAATTCCCGCGCTACATGCGCTGAAGGACCAACTTTGCGTACTTGAGATACCGCAGCAGATCTCGAGCTGAGGCGAACTCCCTTTGTGCCCACGGGGTATGCGGACTGCCGGAGGCGCCCGAAGCCGCCGGCCGTAGCGGTCGCGGTATGTCCTGCAACTTTGCTTGAATGCGCTTACGGCCTTCAGGCGGTCGCAGGGCATGACAAGATTTGAGGAACAAAAGCACATCTTGAAGTGTCGTTGACGCCGTAACCGACCAAAACAGCTTTTCACGAGTAACACTTGGCGGGGGCGGTTGTGGCAAGAGCACGCTTTGAAGTGAGTGCATTTTCCAGCCTGGATGTGAGATTCAAAAATTTGGGGGTTGCAGTCTGTTGCGTGGTGCTGGCGGCAGGATGCTCCGGCGCCGCGCGTTCAGGTCGCGCGGGCGCAACGATGCATGGTGAGAGGGGCGGCCGCTCCTTGGACGCTTTGCAGCTCGAAGGCGCCCTGAGCGGGGCTGATCAGCCATCGAGCGGCGGCTCCTTGAGAGAGCGCTCTGACGACTATCGGCTGCCGGAAAACCCCACCCTCGATGATTACCTGATGGTCGCCGCGCATCGAAATGAGGGGCTCAAGGCGGCATTTCATCATTGGCGGGCCGCCGCGGAGCAGGCGCATGCGGCGGGTCGGCTGCCGGACCCGCGCTTCTCTTACACATATTATATAGAGCGCGTCGAGACAAGAGTGGGCCCGCAGCGGCAGTCATTTTCCCTTTCTCAGATGTTTCCATGGTTTGGCAAGTTGGCGCTGCAGCGCACTGAGCGTGATAATGTCGAACGCATAGCGCATGCACGCCTCGAGGAAGAGAGGCTCTCGCTCTTTTACCAGGTCAAGAGCGCTTACTGGGATTTCTGGCTGCTTGCACGTTCGATCGAAACGACGCGAGACCACCTCGAGCTTGCAAAGGGGCTCGAGTCGGTCGTCCGAACGGCCTACGAGGCGGGCGATGCCGGTTTCAGCGACCTTGTCAGGCTGCGCGTTGAGATAGGCAGCCTGGAAAACAGACTTCAAGGTCTGCTCGACCGCCGCCGCCCTGTGGCGGCCAGACTGAATGCAGCCATGAGCCGCCCCCATGACGCACCGCTTCCGGAGCCGAGCCTCCCGCCAGGTGAGCCGGTGGAGATATCCGAGGAGGATATCTTCATGTTTATGGAGGAGATGAACCCGCAGCTGATTGCCCAGAGGTATGAGATTGCAAGGCAGCTTACATCTGTGGAGCTGGCGCAGAAGGATTTCTACCCAGACCTGACCGCAGGTATCACGTATATTGACACGGGCGATGCGGTCATGCCGGGCGTCAGGGACAGCGGTAAAGACCCCGTGATGGCGATGGTTTCGATAAACCTGCCGCTTGATCGGTCGAGACGACGTGCGGCTGCGGCTGCAGCGCGCGAGCGACACAGGGCGGCGGCGACGACCCTGGAGGAGAGCCGCAATGAGCTTCAAGCGCGCCTCGAGGCAGCCCTGTACGACAAACGGGATGCCTCCCGTGAGGCGGGGCTCTTTAAGGATACGCTCATCCCTGAGGCGGTGCAGGCGCTGGAGGTGACTGAGGCGGCATTTCGTGCGGGCCTGACCGGCTTCGCCGACCTGATCGACGCTCAGCGCATGCAGCTGGAGTTTGAGCTCTCATACAATAGTGCGGTGGCCCAGCGCGAAAAAAGCCTGGCGCTGCTGGAAATGCTGACGGCATCTGAGCTGCGCAGACCGCAGAGGGCCGGTCTGCCGGAGGATGGACAAGGCCTGAGCGGCCCCGTCAACGTCCCTTCTGACATTGGAGAAGAGTAATGGCAATATATAGACACAACCTTTCGCTTATGATTGCGGTCCTGGCGATGGTGGCCTGGGTGGGCACCGGCGTGGCCGGAGCCTCTTCATGTCACACGCCTGGCGGCCACCACGCCCACCATGATGAGACGTGTGATATGGAGCATTCCGATGGTGGTGAATGCCCGATGGAGCACTCTCACGACGAGGCGTGCCCGATGGAGCACTCCCATGAGCCGGTCGGAGGCCGGGATGCGCAGGCAGTGCAGGTAGTTCCGCCTGAGGGTTTCGGCTGGATCCAGGCGCTGGACCCTGTCAGCGGTGCGCCAGCGAGGCTGGGTTATTCGGTCGAGATCGAGGACAGGACAGTGTATTTCTCCTCTCAGGAGTCGCGCGATATCTTCACAAGGGACCCCGAAAAGTACATGGGCGCGGTGAACATCCAGACTGACTGGATTCAGAAAACCGATCCCGTCACAGGTCAGACGGCGCTGATGCACCATTGGGCGGATTACATGGGACGTCGCTTCTTCTTTTCAGAAGAGGACTCCATTGAGATTTTCCTTGCAAACCCGGATGAATATGTAAGGAAGGTTAATTCCGAGTTAGTGCCTGCCCAGGCGCTGGACCCGGTCAGCGGTGATCCGATCTCGAATACCTACTCCGCGGACTTTCTGGGCCGCCGCATATACTTTTCAAGCATGGAGTCGCTGCGGGAGTTCACCAACGACCACCTCGTCTACATTGCGATTCTCGACAGGCACCTTGAAGAGCGAGGGGAACAGCTCACACGTCCTGATGGCACGGACCTTGATGACGGCGCGATCGTCCAGCAGACATGCCCCGTTATGGGGGGTACCATCAGCCCACAGATTTACGCAGACCATGAAGGTCGCCGTATCTATTTCTGCTGCGCCGGATGCATCAATATCTTCAAGGGTGACGCCGACCGCTACACTCGGGCAGTGGACGAAGAGGTCGCAAGACTGCAGGATGCAGCCAAGCCCCAATAAGTGAACACACTACCATCCTTTCAGGAGACATTCTGTAATGGATCGTAATGGTCTTATTTTTGCGCGCCCCTTCCGGATAGCGGCAGCTGCTGTGGTGCTTGTGCTGGCCTTTCTGGCCGGATACCGGCTTAGGGCCCCGGCAGAGCCTGCTGCCCTGGATG
>SLPQ01000188.1 GCA_007131925.1 Candidatus Brocadiia bacterium
CTTCTCGGGGCCGTCGCGCTCGCACGCGGCTTCGGCCGGACCGTTCCGGCGGAGGCGGCCCGGGCACCGCTTGCAGACTACCCCAGGGTCGAGTACATCGGCTTTGGAGAGGTCCGGCTCGGCAGGGATGTCATCAACAAGGACTTCTACATCCGAGCCGACGGCAGGGTGAAGACCCGCAAGAAGAAACGCGCCCGCGCCGAGCACGGCAGCTCCCACATCGTCGGTCCACGGGAGCTTGAAAGAATATGCAAGGGGCGCCCGGGGCTGCTTGTCATAGGCGCGGGCCGCGACGGGCTCCTGAGGCTCGATGCAGCCGGCGAGGAGTACCTTGAAGCAAAGGGAATTGAGTTTAAGATCGAGCAGAGCGCCGAGGCGGCACGGATTTACAACGCGGCCGACTGTCGCAGGGCCCTCTTGATGCATGTTACCTGCTGAGTTGGCGGAGGAGAAATGGATCCGGTCCCCGCAACAGCAAAGACAAGCGATGCGTACAAGGTCGCTGCCTGCTATCCAGGCGAGCTGGCGCACATGGAGCAGGTAGCGCGCCTGGCGGTGATGCTTTTTGCTGAGTGCCGGGAGCTGCACAGGATGGGTACGTGGGAGCTGGAGATGCTGGCTTGCGCAGCGCTCCTGCATGACGTCGGAATATCGGTGGACTATCGCGGCCACCATAAGAAGTCTCAAAAGCTCATAATGCGCCTGGATCTGCCCTCCTGTACGACCCGGGAGCGGGAGATCATCGCCACCGTCGCGCGCTACCACCGCAAGGCGCACCCCTCGGTCAGGCACAAACCCTTCAAGACTCTTTCGTCGGCCGACCGGCAGACCGTCAAGAGACTGGCGGCCTTGCTACGACCTGCAGACGGTCTTGACAGGGCCCATGAGTGTGCCGTGACCGACCTGAACGCAACGCGCAAGCTTTCAGCCCTCTGGAACATCGCAATCCGCGGTCCCGGCGACCTTTCATACGCCGCGTGGGCTGGGGAGCGCAAGGCGGGGCTTTTCGAGGAGGTTTTTGGCGTGCGCCTGCGATTTGAAGCGGCCGGCCGCGCAGGCGATGACATGTCAGGTCCGGACGGCGAAGGTTTTTAGCGAGGCGACCAGGGGCGTGCTTTCTTTCGGTTATCACCTCAGATGCGTCTACCTCCGGTAGCGAGGGGCACGTGACTTGTCTTTTGAGCTTTTTGAGCGCGATGCGTAGGCGGCTGTGCAGTCAGCTTGCAGCGCGTTGAAGGGTTTGCACGGTGTAGGACCCCGTCGGCACAAGGGCCGTAATTTTGCGCTTGAAGACACGGCGAGGTGCGCTCGACGGGCGCCGCTCGAGGATAATTTTATCCAATAAGTCTGCAGAACCGCCATCGTGGCAATTGAAGTTTCGGGGCGCTTTTGCAGAATCTGAGTCACTTGTGGCCGCACTGCGGTTATTTTCGGGGAAACCTTTTACTTGGACGGAGATATTTCAATGGCGAAGATCACGTTCATCGGTGCCGGCAGTTTTGGCTTTACGCGCAGCCTTGTAAGGGACATACTCACCTTCGGGTTGCTGGAGGATGCCGAGCTGGTCCTCATGGATATCGACAAGGAGAGGCTCGACTACATCACAAGGGCAGTCAAGCTCATCATATCAAAGGGCAAGTATCCCGCGAAGGTGAAGGCCACCACCAATCGCAAAGAAGCCCTCAAGGGGGCTGATGCGGTCATCTGTACGATCCTTGCCGGCGATGTGGATGTCTGGCGTCATGATATTGAGATTCCGAAAAAATACGGCGTTGACACAAATGTCGGCGATACACGCGGCCCCTCGGGTGTCTTTCGCGCGCTAAGGACCATACCCGTGATGCTGGACATATGCAGGGACATCCAGCGGCACTGTCCGGATGCGATATTGCTTAACTACACAAACCCCATGGCGATGCTGTGCCACGCCATGCAACGCGAGACCGACGTAAAAGTGACAGGCCTTTGCCACTCTGTCCAGGGCACAGCTGCGCGGCTGGCCCGCTGGATAGATGCGCCGATGGAGGAGGTTACCTACGTTTGTGCGGGTATTAACCACACGGCCTGGTATCTTGAATTCAAGCGAAACGGCAAAGACGCATACCCGGAGCTCAAGAAAGCCATGAGGCGCCCCGAGGTGTACAACGAGGAGCTCGTCCGTAACGAGATGTTTCTGCACCTTGGCTATTACGTCACCGAGTCCAGCGGTCACAACAGCGAGTACAACTGGTGGTTTCGAAAGCGTGACGACCTGATCGAGAAGTATTGCATTGATGGGACCGGGTGGAACCCCGGCAAACATGCCTTCATCCTTGATGCGTATCTCCGGCGCCAGGACAATTGGCGTGACGAGATGGTCAGCTGGCTCGAAAAGGGCGAGATAGACCTTGAGCGCGGCAGCGAGTACGCTGCATACATAATCAACGCCTACATGGGTGGTGAGATGTTTGAGTTTAACGGCAATGTGCCGAATACCGGGCTCATCACAAACCTGCCCGAGGGCTGCTGCGTGGAGGTGCCGGTGGTGGCCAACAGGCGCGGCTTCAGCCCCATACACGTGGGCGCACTTCCTGCTTCGTGCGCACCTTTGAACAAGATTCTCGTCGAGTGCGAGATGTTGGCGGTGGAGGCTGCGCTGACGGGTGATCCCGAGATGGTGTATCATTCAATCTGCTACGATCCGCTCAGTGCCGCTGTTCTCTCGCTTGCAGAGATTAAGAAGATGGTCAAGGAAATGCTCAAGGCCAACCAGAAGCATCTGCCGACCTTCAAGAGCATACGGTTTTGAGCGACAACGTCGACGGGGCGAGCTGAATATATGCCGTTACGGGCAGGGCGGCCTCGTTTCAGGCGGTGGCCGCAGCACTCTCAGACGTGCCCGCCCGGTGCAGCCAGCGCCGTGCTCTTAAAGGGAAGGTCGTCACTTGCCACAGCGGGAACACTTTCCATACAAACGCTGTCTGAGAATGCAACGTGAGATTTCCGGCTTTTGGGAGAAGCGCAATGATGTATGGAGTGTTGAAAGGTTTTCTTGTGCTTGTGGCATGCGTCGGGGTGCTGATGTTTGCAGGATGTGGTGAGGTCGATCCCGTAACCCCACCACACGAGCAAGACCATGACCATCACCACGACCACGAGCATCCTGTGGATGCATGGGGTGATGCGGACCCGGTGCCCCATGATCAGCTCGAACCTTCGGGCATGCTGCACGACGGCGTGCGCCATGTTGAAGTAAGTGCAAGGCGGTATGAGTTTGAGCCTGCGGTGGTGGTGGTCAGAAGCGGTGAGACCGTGCATATCATGGCGACCAGCGAGGACGTGACTCACGGCCTGGCCATTGATGAATATGACATCAACGTTACGCTCGAACCTGGAGAGACTGCATATGCCGAGTTTACCGCCGGCGAGCCCGGCGAGCACCTCATGTACTGCTCGGTATACTGTGGTCCCGGCCACTCAGGAATGCATGGTACGCTTGTTGTCCTCGAGGCGGATTAGCCCTGGGGGCACAAGCGAGCCGGCCGATTGCCCTTTAGAGGATGTCGTCTGTCAGTCCTCGAGGTTGAGCCATCTGAGCTCGCCCGGCGTCAGCCGGACATCCAGCGCGCCGAGTGAAGTCGCCGTCTCGTGGAGTGTCCGCGGCCCTATTATCGCAAATGTCGGGAAGGGCTGACACAGCACGTACGCAAGTGCGATATTTATCGGCAGGCAGCCCTTCTCGGCAGCGAGTGCCTCTGCGCGCTTTTTCCGTTCAAAGTTGGCCGAGCTGTACCAGCAGCGCACAAGCTCCGCATCGTCGGTCTTCTCCGGCGCGGATCTCTCTGTGAAAAATCCGCGCGCCTGGCTCGACCATGCAATAAGCGGTAGATTCATGCGCTCAAGCCACGCGCGTGTCCTGGCATCCGATGCTGAGATGCATCCTTCCCAAGGAGGCTTTATCATTTCGGCGAGGCTGAAATTGTTGCTGAGTGCCGCAAATCCTGTGACGCCCTTCTTTCTTGCGTAATCATTGGCCAGCTCTATGCGGGCCGGGGTCCAGTTTGACCCACCGAAGGCGTGGATGCGCCCGGCCGATTTGTGCTCGTTGAGAACGTCCACAAACTCTCCTACCGGCACTTCGGGGTTGTCGCGGTGCAGCATGTAGATATCGAGGTAGTCTGTCTGCAGTCTTTCGAGGCTTTGCATCAACTGGCGCGTAAGCGCCTCAGGGTAACACTCGGGCGTGTGGGCGCCCTTGTCGAGTATCACGATATCATCGCGAACTCCCCGCAGCGCCACCCACTCTCCGAGTAGCTTCTCGCTTGCTCCGGAGCCATACACCCAGGCCGTATCGAACGCAGTGCCCCCACGCTCAAGAAAGTCGTCAAACATCACGGCTGCATGCGCGAACGTCTTCTGGTTGTCAACGCCCATCATGAGGCGCGATACTTTCTTGGTTATCGCCTGAATCTCACAGTACGGCATGCGTGCATCGCTCCTTTTTGTGAGTGAGCGTCCAGCGGCGGTGGTCCTCAGCCCCTCGGGCCTTTCGGCCGGGTAGACAAGGCCGATTGACTGCCGCCACCGGTCGAGAGTCTGCATGTTGCCGAGCGTGTCTTCGTGACTCATGGCAGGGGCGCCTGCCTGGCCTTTTTCGAGATTCGCCGCAACAGTGTCAGCCTCGATAGCGTAAAGCCAGCGATCGGTCTCGACAGTGATTTCTTCGGTGCCGGCTGTGCCCTTTCTGGAAAGATGTATTGTGGACGTGCCGCCTTTTTTTGATACGATCCATGGACTGGGCAGGAAGATGCTTCCTTCGCTGCCATAGATCTTGACGACGCTGTCCTGAGTGAGGCTTATTCCGGTTGAGAGTCTGGCAAGTATGCCGCCGGGAAACTCAAGTGCCGCTACGGCCCA
>SLPQ01000001.1 GCA_007131925.1 Candidatus Brocadiia bacterium
GATGTCTTTGATGACCGCAACCACCTCGAAAAACTTCAGATGATCCGGCCCCTCCTCCCTGAGCACCCTGTAGGTGGGGGTCACCTGCCATTGTCGCTGCGCGTAGTGCTGCAACTCTGACTTGTAGTTTTTGTAACGCTTTTCGCCCTCGGCGGCGCTTATCTCGCCTTCCAGAAGGTTCAGCACGACGCGGGAAGCCTTGTCCATGCCGCCGTCCAGGTAGACCGCCGCTATAAGCGCCTCGAAGACATTGGCGTACAGGCTGTTGGGCAGGTGCCGGCGCTTGGCCATCCCCGGGCCGACTATTATGAAATCCGCCAACCCCATAGTGCGAGCCACCCGCCCGAGGGCCGTGCGGCTGACTATCGCTGACTTCATACGCGTCAGTTCACCCTCGCGATACTCAGGATAGTTCTTGAACAGGTATTCGCAGATGACCACGCCGACGATAGCATCGCCGAGAAACTCCAGCCTTTCGTTGTCGAAAGCGTCGCTGGTATTGCTCGATGCGTGAGTGAGCGCCTGTATGAGGAGCGAGCCCTCCCGGAAGCGATACCCCAGGAGCTGCTGGCATTTCTCTACAGTATTCGGATCATTCATCATTGACAGTTTTCCGCCGCCGGTCATGCCTATATTGTAATATACGCCGCAAACCCTGCAAGCGCTCAAGGCTCTGGGGCCGCAAGGCGCACGGCAAACAGGGTCCTACACTGACACATGGCTTTGTCCGACCTGTGGGTCCCTGCGCGTCATGTGCAGCTTGCGGGCCGTCGACGCCGCTTGAAAGGGGGCGGGTGCTCTGGTATCATTTTCTGGCGTATTTCGCTCTCTGGCCTTAGCTTGCAAGGATTGAGCCATATGCCACTTAAGGTTTACAATACGCTCGGCAGCAGGCGCGAGGAGTTTGAGCCGCTCGATGACAGCTACGTGCGCATGTACGTGTGCGGGCCTACCGTTTATGATCATCCGCACATAGGCCACGCCAAGTCTTATGTATCCTTCGATGCGATGGTGCGTTACCTGAGGTACCTGGGCTATAAGGTCACCTACGTCCAGAACATCACCGATGTCGGGCATCTCACCGACGATGCAGACGAGGGCGAGGACAAGATCGCCAAGCGCGCAGCCCGCGAGCGAGTCGATCCGATGGAGCTGGTCGAGAAATACACCCGCTCATACTTCGAGGATATGGACGCGCTGAACTGCCTGCGCCCCGACATATCGCCGCGCGCTTCCGGGCACATCCCGGAGCAGATAGAGATAGTCAAGACCCTTCTCGAGAGGGGCTTTGCATATGAGGTGAACGGCTCGGTATATTTTGATGTTTCGAGGTTTTCTGCCTACGGGAAGCTTTCAGGCAGGAAGCTGGACGAGCTTGCCGCAGGCGCGCGCGTTGAGGTAAACCCCGACAAGAAGCATCCGGCGGATTTCGCTCTGTGGAAAAAAGCCGAGAAAGGCCACATACTGCGCTGGAACTCGCCCTGGGGCTGGGGCTATCCCGGGTGGCATCTCGAGTGCTCGGTGATGGCCACCCGCTACCTCGGAGAGACAATAGACATCCACGGGGGTGGCCTGGAAAATGCATTTCCCCATCACGAGTGCGAGATAGCCCAGAGCGAAGCGGCTCATGGCAAACCCTTTGCGAAATACTGGCTGCACAACAACATGGTCACTGTGGACGGCGTCAAGATGGGCAAGTCGCTCGGAAATTTCATAACCCTGAAGGATGCCTTTGCCCGGCATCATCCTCTGTGTCTGAGGTACTTTGTCCTGACGAGCCACTATCGCAGTCCGCTTGACTTTTCGGAGGAGGCCATAGATGCCGCTGCCAGGGGCCTCCAGCGTATCCACAATGCCGTCGCCGCCGTCCGCCAGGCTCTGCAGGGCGCAAGCGAGCCTCAAGGAGGCAATGATGTTGAGCGCCTGCGCGAGATCGAGCGCTTCAGAGAGCGTTTCGAGGAGGCTATGAATGAGGATTTCAATACTCCCCAGGCGATTGCGGTACTCTCGGATCTCGTGCGCTGGACAAACCAACTCCTGGCCTCAGGCGCTCCGGGGGCAGCCGCGCTTGAGAAACTCAAAAGCGCCTTCGACACGCTCGGCGCAGACGTGCTCGGCATCGTCACCGATACGCTCGTTGGTCAGGAGGCTCCCGGCGGGCTCGAGGGGCGCCTGGTGGATATCCTTATCGATATGCGTGCCGAGGCGCGAAAGGCCAAGGATTTCAAGACCGCTGACGCCATTCGCGAACGGCTCGAGAAGGTCGGTGTCGAGTTGATGGACACGCCCGAGGGCACTACCTGGAAGAGGGCATAGCAGGGGGGGCGCGGATGCCACAAGCGGAAGTGATCCTCGACAATTTCCATGCCGTAGCTGACATGGCCCGTGGCGCATCCCTTCTGATAAGGTTGCTCATCATCTCGCTGGCGGGCCTTTTCATCATGCGTGGCAAGATAATCTCGCCCCTTCTGGCGGCTCTTGCGGGTGCGCTGTGCGTGGCGGCGGCGATGATTTCGGTGGTCTTTGAGGACCGGCAAAATCTGGTCATATTCGCCCTGCTCTTTACGGTGGGTCTTTTCTGGGGCCGTGAGGCGTTGACCATGCCGCTGGAGACCCGTCCGGGCCGCATACACATCCTGCTGGCGGGTCTGGCGGCTCTCTGGGGGCTCTTTTACCCGCAATTTGTCCAGGGAGTGGCTGGTCCAGTGCTTTTCGCGCCGGTAGGCCTTATTCCCTCGCCGACGCTGATGGTGGCATCTGCGGCGACCATAGCCGCGGGGCGCAGTTTCACTCTTTATGCCGTAGTGCCGACATGGATCGCGAGCGCGGTTTTCGGCATTGCGGGTGTTTTTTACCTTGGGGTCGGTGTGGACTGGGTACTGGTGGCGGTGGTTCCTGTGAGCATTGTTGCGTATTTTACGTCTGCCGTTCCAGCGCAGGCGAGGCGCAAGAGGCCGCGGCGCGTGCGATGACGGAGTTGCTGATTTCCTTTTGACTTGCAAGGGCGCCCTGGTGAGAGTAGCCTTTGCCCCGCGTCAGCATCGGAGCGTGCCAAATGAACGAAAGCTACAGCGCAAAGTCACAGACACTTTTTGCACGCATCGAAAAGCCGATGCTGGTGGTGGCTGGTATAGCGCTCTTGACGGTGGTGGTTGAGTGGGGATGGGGCGGCGCCATAACGCCGCTGGCCTCCAGGGCGATTCTTCTCATGAATGCGCTGGTAATCGCTCTTTTCGTATTCGAGGCGCTGGCCAGGCTCGTCCTTTCGGACAACGTGCGTCTACACGTGGCCGAAAACACCTTCGAAATCGCCGTGACGGCTGTCTTTCTGGCTGCCCTCATTCTGGGCAAGGTGCTCTACAATATCGAAGGGGTCGCAGGCAGGCTGGTCCGCATCGGACTGGACCTGTCCCTTTTCTATGTGCTGCTGGGTCAGCTGTATCTGCTTGTCTGTGTGCTCATGAAGGCGATATCTCTTCAGAAGAAGGTCACCGCCGCGGGTATTCGTCCGGCGGCGGTGGTCATGGGCAGCTTTGCCGGGGTCATACTGCTGGGGACGGTGCTGCTTGTATCTCCGCGGGCCATCGCTGCTGAGAGGCTCGCCGTCGAGGGCCGTCTGCCGCTGGTCGATGCGCTCTTTACGGCGACCTCGGCGGTTTGCGTGACGGGTCTTATTGTCAGGGAGACGGGCACGCATTTCAGCCAGTTCGGGCAGGTTGTGATACTGGTGCTCATCCAGATCGGCGGGCTGGGCCTGATGACCTTCGTGACCTTTTCGTCGCTCATTCTGGGAAAGGGTATGGCGCTTAGCGAGCAGGTGGCCATGCAGGATGCGCTCTCTTACGATGTCCTGGCCAAGCTGCCGCGACTGGTGGTCTACATACTGCTTGTGACATTTGTGACCGAGGCGATAGGGGCAGCGCTTCTGTACAGGGTGTGGCATGGGGACATGAGCGTGCAGCGGCGCCTCTACGTGAGCATCTTTCACTCGGTAAGCTCCTTCTGCAACGCTGGTTTCAGCCTTTTTGACGATTCATTCGTAGCCTACCGCGGCTCTTTATTGCTAAATGGAGTTGTTACTTTCCTGGTCATATTCGGTGGTCTCGGCTTCATAGTGCAGCGCAACCTTGCCGGGCGTCTCTGGTATGCGCTCAGGTGTCGCCTGGCGCCGCACTCGCGCCTGTTGAAGCCTCTCCGGGAAAGCAGGCACAGGAGCTTCATGTCACTGCAGACAAAGATAGTACTGGCAATGACGGGGTGTCTTCTGGCCGCGGGGGCGATACTCTTTGCCTTGCTTGAGTGGCACGGCGCACTTGGCGGGCTGAGTCTCTCCGAGAAGCTGCTGGGGGTGTGGTTTCAGGCGGTCACGCCCCGCACAGCCGGTTTCAACACGGTCAGCTTCTCCTCGATGAGGACCACCACTTACCTGATGATTGTGGTGCTGATGTTCATTGGCGCCTCGCCCGGAGGTACCGGCGGCGGCATAAAGACCTCGACTTTCTTTATCCTGCTGGCGACGGTCTACTCGGCGCTCAGTCAGCGTGAGGACGTCGAGGCGCTGCGCCGCAGAGTGCCAGCTCAGGTTGCGCGACAGGCGGTTATGGTGATGTTTCTGGGCCTGGCGCTTGTGATATCGGGCCTTTTCGTCCTGAGCATCACAGAGCCCGGTGTTCCATTTGAGCGGCTTCTTTTCGAAAATATGAGCGCTTTCGGTACGGTGGGGCTCTCTACAGGCACGCCTGGCACGCCGCTTTCGCTTTCGGCCTCCTTGTCGTGGCTGGGCAAGCTGGTTATCATAGTGACGATGTTTGCCGGGCGTATCGGACCGCTCACGCTTGTAATAGCGATAGCCCAGCAGAGACGCAGAGTACAGTACGAGTATCCCGCCGAAGAGTTGGTCATAGGTTAGGGAGGCGTCATGGCGCGTTTTGCGATCATAGGATTGGGCAGGTTTGGGATGACCCTGGCGCGGACTCTCTCCGACAACGGCGCCGAAGTGGTCGGCATCGACACCGTAAGGGAGCCTGTAGAAGAGGCCCGGGAGCTCATGACCCTGGCCGTCAGGCTCGACTCGACCGATGAGCAGGCCCTGGCTGCACATGACATTGACAAGATGGACGCAGTGATCGTCAGCATAGGCGAGGCCTTCGAGTCAAAGGCCATCACCGTCGCCACGCTGAAGAAAATGGGCGTAAAGCGCATAATCTGCCGCGCCGAGAGCGATCTGCGCTCGAAGATCCTCTCAGCCATCGGCGCCAACGAGATCGTCTATCCCGAGGAGGAGTCCGCCCTGCGCCTCGCCCAGAAGCTCATCGCCCCCAGCATCGTCGAATACTTCGAACTCGCCGAGGGCCATTCACTTGTCCAGTTTGAGGCGCCGAGAGAGTGGCACGGCAAGCAGATCATTGAGCTCGACCTGCGTAGAAAATACGAGGTGAACCTTGTTGCCATAAAGCGGCGCACTCCTGCAAAGGGGCCCGAGGGCAAGGTTGTCTACAAGGAAAAAATAATCGATGTGCCGCGCCCGACAGATACCATCGAGTCCAACGACATACTCGTAATCGTAGGCAGCGATGAAAACATCCTGAGCCTGCCGCACGACTGATTGTGTCACTGCCGGTGCCGAAAGGAAGTGTGCCACGGCCCACTCGCATGAGTACTTCAACGCCAGACGCTACGGCCAGGCAGAAAAAGCGACATGGGTCTCCATTACGGTCAATGTGCTCCTGGGCATCATGAAGACCCTCATCGGCGTCACGGGCAGCTCGATCGCACTGGTGGCCGACGGGATTCATACCCTTGCGGACACCTTCACAAGCCTTGCCGTATGGATAGGGCTCAAGATAGCACGTCGCCCGGCGGACACTACGCACCCCTATGGCCACGGCAAGGCCGAGCCGATAGCGGCCAAGGTCGTAGCCATTGCGCTCTTTCTGGTCGCCGGAGGCATCGCTTTTGAAAGCATCAAGGCTATCCTTGCCCACTTCGCCGGCACGGCCGAGCTTGCAGCCCCGACTGCCCTGACTCTGTATGCCGCGCTCCTTTCAATCTTCGCAAAGGAGCTGCTCTACCAATACCAGGTTCGTATAGGCCGCAAGGTGTCGTCGGTAGCTCTCATCGCCGATGCGTGGCACCACCGCAGCGACGCCTTTTCATCCGTGGCGGTAGCGGCAGGCATCGCCGTGGCGGTCCTGGCGGGCGAGACATGGCGCTGGGCTGACCAGGCCGCTGCGCTTGCGGTGGCGGTATTTATCGCGTGGATAGCCTGGGACCTTTTCAAGCAGTCCGCCGCGGGCATCATGGACACACCCGCAGCCGACGAGGTCGAAAGCGAGATTCGAAGGGTGGCCGGCGCGGTCGAGGGCGTGCTCGGCATAGAAAAGACCTTTGCGCGCCGTTCGGGCCTCGATGTCCTTGTAGATATCCATGTGGAGGTCGATCCGCGCATGAGTGTCGAAACGGGCCACGAGATAGCGAGCCGCGTTACGCGTGAGCTCACAGAGACCATCCCCGAGGTCACGCACGCGCTTGTTCATATCGAGCCCTACAGGGGCACTCCGGAAGGCTGAGTAAAGACCGACTGCGCTGCTTTCAGGGGGCGCGTGGTGGAAGGGCTTTGGGCGGCAGCAGATCGAGGACTTCCGGCAGCTTGCCGATGCGGGTGCAGTCAAACTCGCCATGCAGGTCCAACGGATCGAGCAGGATGCCTCTGAGCCCTGCTGCATGTGCGCCGACGATGTCCACAGCGTAGATGTCTCCGATGTAGACGCACTTGTCCGGATCGGTCTCCGCCAGTGAGAGCGCGCAGTGGAATATCCGCTCTGAGGGCTTTTCCGCGCCCACTGTGGATGAGTCGACGATGCATGTGAAAAAGCTTGTCAGTCCGCCCTCGTCCAAGAGAGCCTTGAGGCGTCCGTCGCAGTTGGAAATCACGCCGAGCATGTAGCCGCGGCTCTTGAGCGCCTCAAGCGTGTCGGCGACGAAATCCGGCGCCTGTCGCCAGAGGTTTCGCTCAAGGTGCTCGTCGACAAGTATCCCGGCACATTCGCCGGCGAAGTCCCCCGGAATGCCTGCCAGGGTGAGTATGCGCTTGAAGTACGGCCTGAGGCGGTCGGCATCTGTGGGGTACTTCTTCAGCAGTGAGAGCCGTGTGGCCTCATAGGCTGCCACTGACTGCCCGTAGAAAAGCCCCTCTTCGCTGATATCCCAGCCGTCGCTGCTGATGCGACCGGCTATCCACGCGAGGTCAAGGTATAGCAGCGTGTTTCCCGCGTCAAAAAAAACCGTACGCACCTTCGATGCATCAGGCCATGCGTTATGGTTATCGCGGATATCTGCTATCAAGCGACTCCCTGCCTTTCCGCCTCAACGTGTCACAGATCAGAGCGGCAAGCCCGAAAAGTCACATGGTCCCGCCGCAGGGCGGACAATGCGCCTCGGTGACACCCTCGGCAACGAGCTCGCGCGAGGCGGTTTCCGGCCCGGTTACTTGAAATCTCCCTTGCGCCTTTTGGCGAATATTGAGAATATTAGGGCCCAAAAGCGCGCCTGTCAAAGATAAAGCGCTTTTTTGAGCGCCGCAAAGCGCTTCAGGCGCAGCAGGACTTTTGCCGAACCAATAGTACTCGCGGCCTTAAGAGGGCCGCTGGGGCGTGGCGATGGATATTGTCAGCAGAAATGGAGGCGCTGTGACAGCCGCCGGGGAATTCGCCGAACCTCTCGCGGCGCTCGGGCTCGATACGCTCGAAGGGGTATTCGACTACTCGGGCGCAGGATACCTGCGTACGCATGCCAATCGGGACAATTTTCACATCGTCTTTGAGAAGGCCGGCAGGCATGTCGACCTCTATTTGAAGCGCCACCGGGGCTTTGAGCTCAAGGAGGCGCTCAAGCTTCTAATGGCGCGTGAGCCGATGACGAGTGCCGGGCGGCGCGAATGGGAAAACCTGCTCAGGCTCCAGCGTCTCGGCATACAGGCGCCGCGCCGGGTTGCATTCGGCGAGAAGCGACTTCTCGGGTTCGAGCGAAGAAGCTTTGTAATCACCGAGGCAATAGCCTCTGCTGTGCCTCTTGATGAGTACCTGGGCTCATTGCAGGGCGATCAGGCCCAAAGAGGGGCTGCGCTTCTTGTAAAACGGGCGCTTCTCTGGGACCTCGGGGAGATCGTCAGGCGGCTGCACGGTGCCGGCCTTACACACATGGATCTCTACCTTTCGCATTTTCTCGTGCGTGAAAAGGCCGACGGGGACATGGAGATCTTCTTGATAGACCTTCAGCGAATGGCCAGGCGCTGGCTCTTCAAGCGCCGCTGGATCATAAAGGACCTTGCGGCACTTCTATACAGCGCGCGCGACGTGGGGCTATCGAAGACAGATTTCGGGAGGTTCTTTTCGGCCTATTTTGACGGTACCCCGTCGAGGGCACAGAAAAGACTCTTACGCGCGGCGCTCGGCAGGGCCAGCCGCATGGCCAGGCGCCGGAGATCCTGAAAAATCCTTGTGAAGCGGTTTATCTGCTCTATGTAGAGCCAGGCTGTCGGGAACAAGCGATGAGGAACCAGTGTCGCCTGTAAGGGACATGTTTCTCAAGGGAGGAGATGCAAATGTCGGCCAAGGCAAAGGCAAAGATAATCATCATCAGCATCATCTTACTGATCTGCATAATAGTCATCTTTCAGAATCTTGACACTATTCCCGTGCAGGTGCTCTTCTGGTCATTCCGGATCTCGCAGGCGCTTCTACTGCTTGTGGTAGTCGCAGCGGGATTTGTTGCCGGCCTTCTGGCGGCAAGCGTCATGGCCGGGCGCTATCGAAAGCGCACCTGAGACGCCGCTCCACTACATTACCCAGCCTTGTCGCGTCCCCTGCGGCACATGCGAAGTCAAGCCGCCCTGTCGCGCCTTGCGGCGACCCCTCCAGGCGGCCCTCTCCGGATATTTTGCTTCGTCGGGCTTGCAAATACTTGGCAGCAAGCACTCATTTCTGTAAAATTGCCGGGCTTTTACTTGTAACAGTACGGCAGTCTCGAAAGCCCTTCAGGCGCCCCCCCGGGCGCGTAATGGGCGCTCCGAGCACACTTTTTGGGAGAAGGCATGTCAGTAGAAGACTTCATGCGGCGGGTGGTCGAGAAAAACCCTGGGGAGGTCGAGTTTCACCAGGCGGTGCGTGACGTGGTATCAAGTGTCATGCCCATTGTACAGTCAACGCCGCGCTACTACGAGGCGAAGATCCTCGAGCGGCTCGTCGAGCCAGAGCGAGTACTCATTTTTCGCGTGCCGTGGGAGGACGACGGAGGCCAGATTCACATAAACCGTGGCATACGGGTGGAGATGAACAGCGCCATCGGCCCGTACAAGGGCGGCTTGCGGTTTCACCCTACGGTGTACGTGGGGCTGTTGAAGTTTCTGGCATTTGAGCAGGTTTTCAAAAACAGCCTAACAACGCTGCCTATGGGGGGCGCGAAAGGCGGCAGCGACTTTAACCCCAAGGGCAAGAGTAACCGGGAGGTGATGCGCTTCTGCCAGAGCTTCATGACGGAGCTTTTTAGATACATAGGACCGGATACGGACGTGCCAGCGGGCGACATTGGCGTGGGCGTCCGTGAAATCGGCTATCTTTTCGGCCAGTATAAGCGGCTCAAGAATGAATTTACGGGGGTTATCACCGGCAAGGGCCTCAACTGGGGCGGCTCTCTCATCCGTCCCGAGGCGACAGGTTATGGTGCAGTCTATTTTGCGGCTGAGATGCTGGCAACCAGGAAAGAAAGCTTCAAGGGAAAGACGGTGACCGTCTCGGGGTCGGGCAACGTCGCCCAGTACACGGCCGAAAAGGTCAATGAGCTTGGTGGCAAGGTCATCACGCTCTCGGACTCCGACGGCACCGTTCTTGATATGAACGGCATAGACTCAGAAAAGCTCACCTGGCTCATGAACCTCAAGAACATCCGCCGCGGTCGCATAAGCGAGTACGCCGAGCATTTCGACGGTGCTGAGTTTTTGGAAGGCCACCGCCCGTGGGAGGTGCCCTGTGATGTGGCCTTTCCAAGTGCCACGCACAACGAAATCAGCGCGGAGGATGCCCGGGCCCTGGTTAAGAACGGCTGCTTCTGCGTCAGCGAGGGGGCAAACATGCCTACGACGCCGGAGGGCGTGGAGGTGTTTCTCGCCGCTGGTATTCTCTACGGCCCTGGCAAGGCCGCTAACGCAGGTGGCGTGGCGGTATCGGGACTGGAAATGTCACAGAACGCCCTTCATATCAACTGGCCACGCGAGGAGGTAGACCGCAGGCTCAGGGAGATCATGGCCTCGATCCACACCGCATGCGTCAGGCACGGCAAAGACGGCGATTTTACAAACTACGTCAAAGGCGCCAATATCGCTGGTTTTATCAAGGTCGCCGATGCCATGATCGATCAGGGACTCGTCTGATCCGTGCCCTCGGCGCCGCCACCCACTCCCGATCCCTCTTGTCACACCGGCCGGCCCAGGCAGCTGACCGCCATGTCTGCAGGTACTTGCCAACGTCAGGCAATTTCCGTAAGATAAAGCCATGGGGGACGTACCGTCACGTGCGCGACGTGCGCGCATGCGCTGGGGGCTGCCCGATGCGCCATCAATGTTGGATGCCGGACCCGGAGACTCTTTAGCTGCAGGAAGGTCAATGACATACGTATCTGAGGGTCGCATCGCCAGCGGCTGCAGCGTCGGCGCCTTCATAGATCGCTCCGGCAGGGCCATATCCGGAGATGTCGTGGTCGAGCTGATGGCGTCGATGCGCGACAGAGCTACAGACCTCGGTGCCGGCTATGCCGGATACGGGATCTATCCTGATCTCAAGGACTTCTATGCCCTGCACATAATGTATGACTCGCCCACCGCCCAGGTGCGCACCGAGGAGATGCTTCGCAGCAGATTTGCCATAAAGCGTGACGAGGTTATGCCGACCCGGCAGGTAGACTCCATCCACGCCGCGCCGCTGTTGCGACGGTACTTCGTGCGGCCGAGCCACCTGGCCCTTGCCGAAAGCAGGCTTGATGAGGAGGACGAGTTTGTCCGTCGCACAGTCATGCAGATAAATGCAGGGCTGGAGGGGGCGTTTGTCTTTTCAAGCGGCAAAAACATGGGCGTCTTCAAGGGAGTGGGGTATCCTGAGGAGATAGCGGAGTTCTTTCGCATAGGTGAATACGACGCCTATTGCTGGATAGCGCACGGGCGCTTTCCGACAAACACGCCCGGCTGGTGGGGCGGTGCGCACCCCTTCTCGGTACTCAACTGGTCGATCGTCCACAACGGCGAGATATCTTCCTACGGGATAAACCGCCGGTACCTCGAGATGATGGGCTACCGCTGCACGCTCATGACCGATACGGAGGTGATGGCGTACCTCGTGGACCTGCTGGTTCGCCGGCATGGTCTGCCAGCCTATCTTGCCTGCAAGGTGCTGGCGCCTCCTTTCTGGGATGAGATAGACAGGATGGATGAGCCCGACAGGCAGGTTTACGAGAGCCTGCGCATCGTGTACGGCTCCGCGTCTGTCAATGGACCCTTTAGCATTGTATGTGGTTATGGAAGGGGAATGTTCGGCCTGAATGACCGCATAAAGCTTCGGCCCATGATAGCGGCCGAGAAGGGTGACATGGTCTACATAGCAAGCGAGGAGTCCGCCATACGCGCCATTGAGGCAAACCCCCAGCGGGTTTGGAACCCGAGGGGCGGCGAGCCGGTCATCGCCCAGCTCTACGAGGATGTGGCAGTATGAAAAGATACGAAATGCCACCTTCATTTCGCCTGAAGATAGACCGCGACCTGTGCGTGGCGTGCAAGCGCTGTACGGACGAGTGCGGCTTCGGGGTTCTTTCATATGACCATGAGGCTGGAAGAATAAAAGCTGAGCATGCCAGGTGCGTTGCCTGCCACCGCTGCATGGTCTACTGTCCGCAGAGCGCCATAACTGTCGAAGCCGATACGCACGCCTACCAGCAGAGCGCCGCCTGGCCGGTGCACCTCAGGGAGCAGGTTTACAGGCAGGCCGCCACCGGCGGCATACTGCTGACAGCCATGGGAAACGCCATGCAGTACGAATCGATATTCGACCGGCTTGTTCTGGATGCCTGCCAGGTGACAAACCCTTCGATCGACCCACTCCGTGAGCCGATGGAGCTGCGCACATACCTGGGCAGCCGGCCCGATTCGCTGGAGTTCGAGCAGGAGGGTGGCTACAGGCTCAAGACCGAGGTGCCTCCGCAGATAAGGCTGGAAACGCCTGTTCTCTTTTCAGCGATGTCGCTGGGCGCTTTAAGCCTGCCGGTACATAAGTCGCTGGCCACAGCGGCCCGAACCGCAGGCACCTTCCTCAACACCGGCGAAGGGGGGCTCCACGAGGACCTGTATCCTTATGCCGAAAACATAATCGTACAGGTCGCCTCTGGCCGTTTCGGCGTCTTCGACAAGTACCTGAGGGCTGCCGCGGCCATCGAGATAAAGATAGGCCAGGGCGCCAAGCCCGGTATCGGAGGCCACCTTCCCGGCGAGAAGGTCGGCGACGAGGTCGCGGCCACCCGCATGATCCCTGCCGGGACCGACGCGCTCTCGCCTGCTCCCCACCACGACATATACTCCATCGAAGACCTGCGCCAGCTGGTCTTTGCGCTAAAGGAGTCTGTAGAGTATTCCAAGCCGATATCTGTCAAGATAGCTGCAGTACACAATATCGCCGCCATCGCGTGCGGCGTCGCCCGCGCCGGCGCTGACATCATACAGATCGACGGCTTTCGCGGCTCCACCGGCGCGGCGCCCACGATTATTCGCGACCATGTGGGGATACCGATCGAGATCGCCATAGCGGTCGTCGACCAGAGGCTGCGGGAGGAAGGTCTTCGCAACAGGGTCTCCCTGGTGGCGGGTGGTTCCATACGTTCAAGCGCCGATCTTGCCAAGGCGATAGCTCTCGGCGCGGACGCCTGCGCTATCGGTACCGCCGCGCTGATCGCACTCGGCTGCAGGGTCTGCATGAAATGCTACACCGGAAACTGCTCCTGGGGTATAACATCCCAGAGGCCAGAGCTTTACGGCAGGATAGATCCACACGAAGGCGCCGAGCGCCTTGTGAATCTGCTTCGCGGATGGAGCCTCGAGCTCAAGGAGATACTCGGTGCCTGTGGAGTCAACAGCATCGAGTCGCTCAGGGGCTCGCGCATGCGCCTGAGAGGGATAGGATTGGATGCACAGACGCTTGAGATACTCGGCGTCAGTGCCGCAGGAGCCAGCTGCTGAGGGGGCGTAGCTCACTGCGGCAAATGTCAGCAAAAAGCGGAATTTGTCATTTTGTGCGCAAGAATAGTTGAATTTGTCGGTCCGTGGCACTAAGATTTCCTTGGACTCAGGCCAAGTTGGCTCGAAGGAGTGTGAAATGAAGCAAGCTCGCTGGTCGGTTCTCATGGTCCTTCTCCTGTTGCTGTCGGCGACGGCTTACGCCTGGCCTGAACCCGATTATACGGATGTTCCGCAGTTTTATCGGGAGTATCAGGCCTTCCAGCGTATGGCCGGGTGGATTCTGGAGGCATGGCAGAACCCCACCGAAGTCATGACTGCGCAGGTAGAGAAGGTGGCAGAGTGGAATGCGGCAGGCAGGCCCGATGATGAAACCCCAGAGGCCATGAGATATCTCGGCCTGCAGGACTACATGGTCTCACGCAGGGCCGTGCAGGGTGACAGCGCGATCAGGGGGATGCTTGCCGGCGTCCTGGTGGAAAACGCGCGTTGGGATCCGGTCTTCGCGGCGATACTGGAGGTGGCCCGGCCTCATAGTGAAAACCGGGTCGAGGCCATACAGGCAATGCGGGTGCTGGTTGATGCGCTCAATACGCTCGAGGGAGACCATCATGGGGCCTGGCAGGCCGCCAGCGCCATAGTTGTCGAAAAGATGGAAGATGGCCGTGCCGGTGTTCGTTTCATGGCGATAAATGGCATCGTCGCGCTTCCGGACGCCTACCGGACCGAGCAGATGACGCAGTTGCTCATCAGTGAAGTCGCCGGTGACGAGGACATCCTCATCGCCCAGGCTGCGCGCTCGCTCGCTGAGATAGGCGCCGTGGAGGCAGTGCGCCCCCTCATGGAAAAGTTCATGGCGCTGGAGGAGGGGGATGACCCCGCGACGCCCGCAGAAGAAGAGACGGCCACAGAGCCGATCAACCAGACGCGGCTTATCCTGGCCGACGCCGTTGAGAGGCTTATCAGTCTGGACCTCGCCGTGAAGCGACAGCCCGACAGGGCCAGCCTGATGGCACGCTATCAGGAGCTTGAGGACTGGTGGGACGCAAACCAGAGCCAGTATAACTGAGCGTACCATGCAGGCAAGCTCGTCTGCGGCCTTCAGGATACATCGCTTCACTGCGAACCATGAAAACAATCATTGACGCGACAAGCCTGCACTACAGGCACTTGAACGAAAACCTGCGAAAGGCGCTTGCCGCCGGCGCGACCGACATCACAGTCAAGGGCGTCAGGGGGCAGCGCTATATCTGCGCCGGATTTACTGCCGAAAGGCCTGCCTCGCTCACTATCGAAGGCATCCCCGGAAACGACCTCGCCGCGTTTATGAACGCCCCCCTGACCATCCGTGTGAAGGGAAATACGCAGGACGGCGTGGCAAACACGATGAACGAAGGCAAGATCGTGATTGAAGGCGATGCCGGTGATGTGTCCGGGTACTCGATGCGCGGCGGCAAGCTCTTCATCGGCGGAAATGCTGGCTACCGCGTCGGCATTCATGCGAAGGCCTACAGGGACCGGGCCGCCACAGTAGTAGTCGCAGGTTCGGCACAGGATTTCTTCGGCGAGTACATGGCCGGCGGCATCATGGCCATCCTCGGCCTCGACCGGCTTGCGGGACAGCCCATTGTCGGCAGTTTTTGCGCCACCGGAATGCACGGGGGCACGATATTCATCCGCGAACACATCGATCCTCGCATAGTTGGCAAAGAGGCCGCCATAAGCGAGCTCTCCGAGGGAGACTGGCGTGAGCTTGGTGTGCTTCTGGATGAGTTTGCCACCGATCTCGCAAGGGACCTCTCACATCTGAATAAGAGCGAGTTCATCAAGATCGAGCCGGTTTCCGGACGGCCATACGGTCGGCTGTACGCCTACTGAGGGCTGCTGTCACCATCCGTACGGTCCAGTGCGCAAAATAACCGCCGCAAACTGGCAATCCTTGCGCGTATATGGTATAAATAGACATGCTGAAAATTCGGAGGGCACCAGTGAGAAATTCCGCAATTCTGCTGCTGGCAGTGTCGTTGCTGGCGCTTGGCTGCCCGAGAACGGGCACGGGCCCGGCACCTGCCGAGGAAGTGGAAAGGCGCCCGGGGCGGTCATCCGGTCTGGGTGAGCGCTCGCTTGTCGGCGCAAACCCGCCGCCTGTGGTCGGCCCGGTCGTCGAGGATGGCGGCACGCTTGTCAGGCGGCTCAATGCAGAGCCAGATACTCTCAATCCGCTCACGGGGCGGGACGCCTACGGCTCGCTTGTTCTGGGACTGGTGACGGATAGCTTAGTCTCGCGACATCCCGACACTTTGGAGTGGGAGGCGCGCCTTGCCGAGTCGTGGGAGGCATCCGACGACCATCTCAGCTACACTTTCCACCTGCGTCGTGACGTCACGTGGCATGACGGCGAGCCCTTCACGTCCGCGGACGTATTGTATTCCTTCGAGAAGGTGATGGACCCGACCGTGGATGCGCCGCATCTTCGCAGCTACTACCAGGATCTTGATAGCATAACCGCACCCGATGACTACACGGTCGTCTTCACGTGGAAAAAGCCTTACTTCCTGAGCTTCAATTTCTCAGCGGGTTTTCCCATACTTCCCAGGCACATCTTCGATGACGGCACCGACTTCAACACCCACAGTGCCTCGCGCGCGCCCGTCGGAAACGGCATGTACAGGTTTGTCTCCTGGCGGACCAATGAAGAGATAGTCCTCCAGCGAAACGAGGACTACTACGGCCGCAAGCCGAATATGGAGCGGATGGTGATAAGGTTCATCCCCGACAACAACAGCGCGCTCATGCAGGCGGCCAGCGGGATGGTGGATTACATGGGCGTCCAGCCCGAGCAATGGGTGCACCAGCTTCCAGCAAACGTATACAGCCGCAACTTCAACCGCTACTACTATTATGCGCCCAACTACAACTACATCGGATGGAACCTCAGGCGGCCGTTCTTCGCCGACAGAAAGGTTCGCCTTGCGATGACTCACCTGGTCAATCGTGAGGCCATCCTCGAGGAGATACTCTACGGGCTCGGCAAGATCGTAACAGGCACGTTTTACATACATGGCGACGACTACAGTCATGACATCGAGCCTTGGCCATATGACCCCGCCGAGGCCAGGCGGCTGCTTGACGAGTCCGGATGGGTCGACTCGACGGGAGACGGCATAAGGGACAAGATGGTTGACGGCGAGAGGGTTTCGTTTCGTTTTGACTTCATGTATCCGGCCGGCAACACCACGGCTGAGAAGATCGCCATATTCCTGCAGAGCGAGCTCAGAAGGCTTGGCATCGAGATGAATATCCAGAACAGGGAGTGGGCGATCTTCACCGAAAGGCTCAATGAAGGAGACTTTGACGCGGTGACGCTTGGCTGGTCGCTGGGAATAGAGCAGGACCCCTACCAGCTCTGGCACTCCTCGCAGGTGGACCGTGGCTCAAACTTCATCGCGTTTCGCAATGAAGAGATCGATCAGATCATCGAGGCCGCCCGTGTCGAGTTTGACCGCGAAAAGCGCAGCGCCCTTTATGACCGTTTCAACCACATAGTGCATGAGGAGCAGCCGTATACGTTTCTCTTCTGCAGGCCGAGCCTTGAGATCGTCCACCAGCGCTTTCACAACGTCATCGTCCACACGCTCGGTCTTGACCACAGGGACTGGTACGTGCCGTCGGCATTGAGAGAGTAGCTCCCTCGATATGACTCAGTACATCATAAGACGCCTGCTATGGATGATTCCGACGCTCATCGGGATCACACTGGTTACTTTCGTGATAGTCCAGCTGGCCCCCGGCGACCCGGTGAGGCTTTCCATGGGCATAGGCGGAGATCTCATGGCTGAGGGCCATTCGCGGGAAATACTCGAGGAGCAGCGACGGCTTCTCGGCCTCGACCAGCCCCTCTGGATGCGCTATCCGTTATGGCTCGGCAGGCTGGCGAGGCTGGACTTCGGCAGGTCATTCACCGACTGGCGGCCCGTGAGCGAGATCATTTACGAGCGGCTCGGCATCACCCTGCAGATAAACCTGATTTCGATACTTATCGCGTATATTATCGCCATTCCCATAGGCATAGACGCCTCCGTGGGCGCCGGCTCTATAAGGGAGCGTGCGGTCACGGTATTGCTGTTCATCATGTACAGTCTGCCGTCCTTCTGGACAGCCTACATTCTTATATACTTTCTGGCCGGGGGGCACTACTTCAACATCTTTCCCGTGGGAAACATAAGCAGTCCGGGTGCGGCAGAGTTTGGATTTCTCCAGTGGTTTCTCGACCGGCTCTGGCATCTTGTGCTGCCGGTGGCGTGCCTTACATATGCGAGTTTTGCGGGGATCTCCCGCTACATGCGCAGCGGGATGATAGAGATACTGCGGCAGGACTACATCCGCACGGCCAGGGCAAAAGGGCTCTCGGAGCGGGCGGTCATATTCAAGCACGCCCTGAGAAACTCCGTCATCCCGATCGTGACGATCTTTGCAGGCATCCTGCCGACCCTCATCGGCGGCTCGGTCATCATCGAAACGATATTCAACATCCCCGGCATGGGCCGGCTGGGCTTTAACGCCGTGCTCGCACGCAATTACCCGGTAATAATGGCCGTGGCGACCGTGGCGGCGGTACTTACCCTCCTGGGGATACTGCTTTCGGACATTCTCTACGCGGTGGTGGACCCGAGGATCAAGTATGAGTGAAGCGCCTGTGGAAAAGTCGCCCTCGTACTGGCGCCTCGTCGCACGCGAATTTATGCGGCGAAAGCTCTCTGTGGCGGCGCTTATCGGGGTGTCAGGCTTCATACTGGTGGCACTCTTTGCCCCATGGCTCGCCAACGACGCACCTATAGTGCTCGTGCGTGACGGCAGGGTATATTTCCCCTCCACATTCACTTATCCAGAGCTGCGCTCAATTGACTGGGCGTATTACATGGACAACCTCCCCGAAGGGCAGTGGGCCCTCATGCCGCCGGTGCCCATATCTCCCTATCGCGACGATATCTTCAATACGCTGCGACCGCCATCCAGAGAGCACCCGATGGGCACCGACGATGTCGGCAGGGATGTCCTCTCGCGGATGATATGGGGATCGAGGATAAGCCTTTCAGTAGGATTTGTGGCGGTGGGTATCGCAGTCGTTCTGGGTGTTATCTTCGGGTCGATAGCAGGGTACTTTGGCGGGATGGTTGACATCATCATATCGCGCATAATAGAGATCGTGATATGCTTTCCGATGTTTTTCCTTCTTTTGACCATCATCGCGCTGGTGGCGCGGGTAAACATCTACTACCTCATGTTTGCAATTGGTATTGTCGGCTGGACGGGGGTGGCAAGGCTCGTGCGGGGTGAGTTTCTCAAGCTGCGTGAGCAGGAGTTTGCCGTGGCGGCGCGTGCGCTGGGTGCACCGGCGACACGGGTGATGTTTCGCCATATCCTGCCGAACGCCATCGCCCCGGTGCTCGTCTCGGCGACCTTTGGCGTAGCCGGAGCTATACTGACCGAGTCGGGCCTTTCATTTCTGGGCTTTGGCGTGCCGCCTCCGACCGCCTCGTGGGGCTCGATACTCTCGCTGGCGCGCCAGTACGTTTACCAGGCGTGGTGGCTGACGGCCTTTCCGGGCGCGGCGATCTTTCTCTCGATACTCTGTTACAACCTGATCGGCGAGGGGCTGCGCGATGCAGTCGATCCGAGGCTCAAGGTATGAGCGGCAGGGGCGATGACAACCACAAAGTGCTCGACGTCCGCGGGCTTTGCACCCGGTTTTTTACATCCGCGGGTGTTGCACGCGCTGTGGATGAGGTCGCCCTGTCGCTGCAGCGAGGCAAGACGCTGGGCCTGGTCGGCGAGAGCGGCTGTGGAAAGTCGGTCACGGCCCTGTCCATCATGCGGCTGGTGCCGGATCCGCCCGGCCGCATAACCTCCGGAGAGATTCTTCTCGATGGGCAGGACCTGGCTTCCCTCAGCGAAAAGAGGATGCGTGAGATCCGCGGGCGCGAGGTAGCCATGATCTTCCAGGAGCCGATGACCTCGCTCAACCCCGTCTTCACAATTGGAAACCAGCTCATCGAGGCCATAAGGGTCCACGAAGACCTCTCGAAGTCTCAGGCGCGCCGACTCGCACTCGAAATGCTCGAAAGGGTCGGCATACCGAATCCCGCCGAGCGCCTTTCAAACTATCCACATCAGCTGTCAGGCGGGCAGCAGCAGCGCGTCATGATCGCAATGGCCATCTCGCTCAATCCAAGGCTGCTCATCGCCGACGAGCCTACCACCGCCCTCGACGTCACTGTGCAGGCCCAGATATTGAAGCTACTCGACGAACTGCGGAGGGAGTTTTCGATAGGAATACTTTTTATCACCCATGACATGGCCGTTATCGCCCAGACTGCCGACGACGTTGCCGTCATGTATGCCGGTCGCATTGTCGAAACAGCCGATGTCTTTTCCCTCTTCAAGGCACCACGGCACCCGTACACGCGCCTGCTCTTTGAGAGCATACCGACCGAAAAGGCGCGAGGATCGAGGCTGCGGACCATTAAGGGCACCGTGCCCCCCCTTACGCATCTGCCGCGTGGCTGCAACTTCCAGAAGCGCTGCCCCCTTGCAATAGAGCGCTGCATAGAGGAGGACCCCACGCTGCGGGAGATCGCCGGCGGGCATTTATCCGCATGTCACAGGGCCGAAGAAGTCGAGGAGCTCATGAGATGACTTCAAACGGCACGGTGGTCGAGGTAAGAGGCCTCAAAAAGCATTACCCGGTCAGGCAGGGGGTTTTTTCCCGTGTGGCGGGCTCGGTCAGAGCCGTTGACGGCGTGAGCTTCTCGATTGCGCGCGGTCGCACCTTTGGGCTGGTGGGCGAGTCGGGCTGTGGCAAGACCACCTGTGCGCGCGCCGCCCTCAGGCTCGTCGAGCCGACCGAGGGTGATATCTTTATTAACGGCACCAACATCCTCTCACTCTCCGGCAAGCACCTCAGGCGCGCGAGGCGGGGCTTTCAGATCATATTTCAGGACCCTTATGCATCGCTCAACCCGCGCATGACCGTCGGTGCGATCATCGGAGAGGGGCTCAAGGTGCATCGGATGGCATCCCGGCGGGAGCGTCGCCGCCGCGTAACGGAGCTTCTCGAAAGGGTAGGCCTCTCAGCAGGCGCGGCCGGCAGATATCCGCATGAATTTTCTGGCGGACAGCGTCAGCGTATCGGTATCGCTCGCGCGCTGGCCTTGAGCCCGGCCTTTCTGGTATGCGACGAGCCTGTCAGTGCGCTGGACGTCTCGATCAGTGCGCAGATAATCAACCTGCTGAAGGACCTGCAGGAAGAAACTCAAATGTCCTACCTCTTCATATCGCACGACCTGAACCTCGTCGAGTACATCTGCGACGAGGTTGCCGTCATGTACCTCGGCAGAATAGTCGAGCAGGCACACGCCGAGGTGATTTACGAACGTGCCATGCACCCGTATACGCGGGCGCTCCTGGCTGCCAACCCGCTGCCCGACCCTGAAAAACGCCGCGAGAAGATCCTGCTCGGCGGCGCCGTGCCAAACCCCGCCAGTCCGCCGCAAGGCTGCCACTTTCATCCGCGATGCGACGCGGCCGATGAGGCCTGCCGACTGCAGTATCCGAAGCTGGTCGAGATCGGGGGGGGGCATCTCGTGGCCTGTCACATGGTCGATCAGAAATCTAAGACAAGCCAGTAGCGACCGCTGTATCGGCTACCGTGCTGCACGATGGCGGCCGGCCCCTTCCCGCTTTGCGGTCTGCCGGTGTACTACACTGAGTGCCATCCAGACTGCGCGCCGTGCTTATTACAGGGTGGCGAGGGTGCGGGTCTTTCCCTGATAGAGCGCGGTGACCGTCTCAAAGGTCTTGCGGATAGTCCAGCCTCCCTGCGGCCATTCCGGTGAAGGCGCCTGTTCCTGATCGAGATCCTTGTCTGCCACCACGTCTATCCACATCTCGGTCTCGCGCCCGGCCAGCCACACTTCGCTGCATTCGCTGGCGAGTGTCCTGAAGGGGTCTTCCGGTGCGATGTGATCGAGCGATGCTGCTGGAGAGTGGTAAACCTTGGCATCCTCGTTGAAGAAATGGTACATGCGTGAAAAGTAGTGACGTTCGCTTGCCCGGCAATACTCTATAAGGCGCCGCACGGTCCAGCCTGAGCTGTCAAGCACCCGCTCGAGCTCCTGGTCCGGCAGGTTTAACATGGCGTCTATGAAGCCGCGTCTGGCCCGGCGAAGGTCCCTGACAAGGCGCATCAGTTCGGCGTTGGTGCTCATGTCGTCCTCTGCGGGTAGCGCATGCAAATCCCTGGAAAATTCATTATACAGCACAGGCTCACGCCTGCAACTTATGCAGCGCGCGCCGCCGCCGGTGGGCAAAGCAGTCAAAGAGCCTTTACCGGCGTTACATCTTTGCGCGTTGCGTGTTACAATTAGAGGGGTTGCATCACAATGCCCCTGTCAATGAAAACCGGGAATCAGGAGGGCTCTGGCTATGAAAAAACCCCCGCACGTGGGCAGCGCAGCGGCATTCATGCTCGCCGCCGTTGCCATTGCATTTCTGGCCGCCGCTGCTGTCTCGCAGGATACCTCCGGCCGGCTTCAGGACATATTGGAAAGTGCGCTGCGGCGCGAGGCACTGATGGACGGTGTTGAGGCGAGTTATACGATAGAAAGCGGCCTTGGTGGCGCCCTTGCAGGGTTTGGCGGTGCGACCGATACGGGCCGGGGCCGCGGGCCTCAGGGAAATGTCGCGTTGGAGGCCTCCTGGGCGGCAAGCGGCGGGCAGGTCATGTTTGATGGAGCCGTGAGCCGGGATTCGGTATTTGCAGGCGGTACATCGATGCGGGTGGTCTCCGACGGCGATGTCGCCCGGGCGCTTCTGAGCTCGCCTGACTCAGTGCGCGGATTTGTGACCCCGGGCGAGGGCCCCATGGCGCGCATGGCTTTTGTGACCCCCGACAAGCTGGGTGTCACTGGCCTGCCACTCTCGCCGGTGAGTCTGGCCGGGATGCTCAGCGGAGAGACTACCAGCACCACGGTACGCTGGGGCGGCCAGACAAGAGATATAGAAATCATCCGCACCCCCCACTACATCGGCATGCAGGAGATAGACGGCAGGCAGGTGGCGGTAGTGGATGTAGAGGAAAGCGGGATGCGCGGCAGTTCTTACCAGCGGCTCTACTTTGACCCGGCGCTCAACTACGCAGTTGTGGCCGCCGAACAGGGACGCATGGTCAATAATGAGTTTCGAGCGGCAGTGTCGTGGCGTTTTGAGGATTTTCAGGAGGTCAGGCCTGGTCTCTTCATGCCTTTTTCTGCTGTTTCAGAGGCCGGCAGAGGCAGGAGTGCTGTCCCTGTAGTGGAGTTTCAGCTTGAGACGATAAGGTTTCCCGGGTTTCTCCCTGAAGGGCTCTTTGACCTCGAGTTTCCTGATGGCACGGTGGTGCGCGATACCATAGCGAACCTTTCATACACCGTAGGGCAGCTGCCTGTAGAGGATATGGATCTGGCACTCATCGAAGATTATGAAGTCGTACCGGAGGTGGAGGTCGCTGCCGTGCCGGTCGAGCCCGCCGGGGCGACCCCCGAGCCTGTTGCAGAGCCTTCGAGTTACACTTTCTTGATCATCGTGGCGATTGCTGCAGTGGTCATGGGCGCAACAGGGGTCGTGATGTACAAGAAAAAGCACGCCGGGTGAGAGTCCCGGCAGCAGCGTCATCTTCACATCTTTGCCGGCGTGGCGATGAACGATTGGCGCCGGCGCCCCTTTCTGCTATCATAAGCCCCCGCGAAAACGCAACCGAGAAGCCGGGGGTCTGTCTATGTCCCGCAGAAGTAAGATCATCCTTGCAACCAGGAGGAGCAGTCTCGCGCTCATACAGGCACGCGCGGCCGCCCGGGCCCTTGCATCGGTGGGGCTGGCGTCTGAAATGCTGGAGATCACTTCCGAGGGCGATCTCGACCGGCGCAATCTCGTCGAGATAGGCGGGAGAGGGGTTTTCACCAAGGCGCTGGAGGATGCTCTGCTCGACGGCCGGGCCGATGCGGCGGTGCATTCGGCCAAGGATCTGCCCTCGCGCCTGCCGGAAGGGCTCGTGATAGCTGCGGCGCTGCCACGTGAAGACCCGCGCGACGCGCTCGTGTCCCACACGGGGGCGCCTCTTTGGGATCTTCCCGCGGGTGGCGTTGTGGGAACATCGAGTCCGAGGCGAGCAGCCGCGATACTGCGGCTTCGCAGGGACCTTGTCGTAAAATCCATCCGCGGAAATGTCCCCACGCGCGTTCGAAAGGTCGAGAGCGGCCGATACGACGCGGGCGTACTCGCGGTGGCGGGGCTGCGGCGGCTCGACATGGAAAACTATATCGCGCAGGTCTTCGAGTCTGATATAATGCCCAGCGCGCCAGGCCAGGGGGCTATCGTCATCGAGACGAGGCGCCAGGGCGCCCTCGATGAGGCCATCAGGGCGGTCTCAAATGCTCCGACGCATGTATGCATAAGCGCTGAGCGCGCTCTTGAGAGGGAGCTCCAGGCCGGGTGCCACGCCGCGGTTGGCGCGCTCGCTACGCCGGTCGACGGAGGCTACATGCTGAAGGCTGCGGTATTTTCAGCAGACGGAGCGGCCTGCTGGCGTGCCGAGGCGCGCTTTTGTGCCGGGCAAGCTGAGGCGGCCGGCGAGCATGTGGCGCGCGAGCTTCTCGCCGACGGCGCGGCAGAGGCACTCGCAGGAGGGCCGTGACGGTACGGCTGCACGGTCCGCCGGGCAGACAGCACCGCTGCGTGTGCGCCTGCTTCAGACGTGATGCGGCCGATATGGTCGCAGGCGGCGATGCTTTGTGTTGCCGGTACAGGCGTACTACCGTGCATGGATTGAAAGAGACTCTCTACCGGAGAGGGACATGAGTGAATGCAAGCGAATCTTCGTTACAGGTGGCTGCGGCTTCATCGGGTCAAACTTCATCCACTATGCGCTGGCTGAGCGCAGTGACATTGAAATCCGCAACTTCGACAATCTCACCTACGCCGGAAATCTCGAAAATCTCGCTGACGTCGAAAGCGACGCCCGCTACTCTTTTGTAAAGGGCGATATCGCTGACCGGCGGGCAGTAGAGGCCGCCCTTGAGGGAGGCTTTGACGCGGTAATAAACTTCGCCGCCGAGACGCACGTGGACAGGTCGATCCTCGACGCGGGAGATTTTATCCGCACAAACGTCCTCGGCACGCAGGTGCTCCTGGAGGCTGCTCGCTCAGCCGGCATGGTGCGATTCGTGCAGATATCGACCGATGAGGTCTACGGGTCGCTGGGGGCCACGGGACTTTTCACCGAAGAGACGCCCCTTGCGCCAAACAGCCCCTACTCGGCCTCCAAGGCCGCAGCCGACCTGGTCGCGCGCTCGTATTTTCGGACATTTGGCCTGCCTGTCATGGTGACGCGATGCTCCAATAACTTCGGCCCGTACCAGTTTCCCGAGAAGCTCATACCGCTTTTCGTAACGAATGCGCTCGCCGAACGCAAGCTGCCCCTCTACGGCGACGGCATGAACGTGCGCGACTGGATATATGTGGACGATCATTCCAGCGCGATCATGGCGGTGCTGGAGGGTGGGCGCGCCGGCGAGGTCTACAATATCGGCGGCGGCAACGAACGCTCGAACGTGGAGATCACACGTGCGATACTCGGCATCCTGGGCAAGGACGAGAGCCTGATCGAGTTTGTAAGGGATCGCCCGGGACACGACCGTCGCTACGCGATAGACTCGTCGAAAATCGAGCGCGAGCTCGGCTGGCGGCCCGCGCACACCTTTGATGATGCGCTCGAGGCGACCGTCAGGTGGTACGTGGAGCACGAGGACTGGTGGCGTCGAGTCAGGTCTGGAGAGTACATGGAGTACTACCAGAAGCAGTATGGGGAGCGGTAAGCCGTTTCCTCCGTCCGCAACGATGGAGAGGTGCGCAGAGAAATGACGCACAACCCGCAAACACACCACAAGGTTGTCATTGGGGACTCAAGATCCATGAAGGAGCTTGAAGATCGATCCGTGCATCTTGTCGTGACGTCGCCGCCCTATTGGCAGCTGAAGGACTATGATGCCCGCCGCCAGATCGGTTTTTCCGACACCTATGAAGAGTACATCAACAATCTCAACTGCGTCTGGAAGGAGTGTTATCGAGTCCTGCATGACGGCTGTCGTCTTTGCATAAACATAGGCGATCAGTTCGCCAGATCGGTGTACTATGGGAGATACAAAGTCATACCTATAAGGACTGAAATCATACGTTTCTGTGAGACGATGGGTTTCGACTATATGGGGGCGATCATTTGGCAGAAGGTCACCACCTGCAACACCACTGGCGGCGCAAGTGTAATGGGGTCCTTCCCGTATCCGCGCAACGGCGTCGTCAAGATCGACTACGAGTTTGTCCTGCTGTTCAAGAAGCCCGGCAGGCAGCCGCGGGTGTCCAGTGTGCGAAAAGAGCAATCTAAATTGACTACTGAGCAATGGAACGAGTACTTCAACGGCCACTGGAACTTTCCGGGAGAACGCCAAAACGGTCACATGGCAATGTTTCCCGAAGAGTTACCCAAACGACTGTTGAAGATGTTCAGCTTCATAGGCGAGACGGTCCTGGATCCCTTTCTCGGCAGCGGCACGACATCGCTCGCGGCGCTCAACAACGATCGACATTCGGTCGGCTACGAGTTGAACGCAGGTTTCCTGCCGCTCATACGCGAGAAGCTGGGGATGGACCGGCTTGCCGAAATCCTGAATGCGACGTTCGGAGTGATACACTCCGAAGTCACGGAAGCCGAAATAACCCGCGCGAAGGAAGAGCTCCCTTACAGATTTAGCGACCCGGTTCGCATAACCCGCAGGGCGGATCCGCGCAAGCTCAATTTCGGTTCCAGGGTGAAAGCGGACGTGCCCGCGTCGAGGGAGGACTACTATCGCGTCAAAGCCGTACTGTCGCCGGAGGTGCTGGTACTGGACACAGGCCAGCGCATCAGGCTGTTGGGCGTTGATGTGCCGGCGCATATCCGCAAAGAGGCCGTGCGGTTTTTGGAAGATGTTACCAGCGGTCAGAGAGTGTCGCTGGCACTTGACAAGGAGAAATTCGACCATGAGGGGAACCTGCTCTGCTACCTCTACCTGAAAAACAGGACCTTTATTAATGCCCACCTGATCAAGAAGGGCCTGGCAAGAGCCGATCAGCGGCACGACTATCGTGAAAAAGACAGGTTTTGCAGGCTCGGTGGAGTATGACGTGATGGCAAAGGAATGGATTCTAAACCAGGCGATGAACCGTTGGGGGCTCAACAAGAAGCGTTGCGTTGGACCCGTTTCTGCGCTGATTCGAGAGTGCCGACCAAAAGAAAGAGAAGAATGGGAGAAGTTCTATTTCCTGAAGGTCTATCCCAGAGAACACCTTGAGGAACTTGGGAAAAAGCTATTTGTGAAGATAACGGAGGTGATCCAGCATGAAGTGCAGGAAGTCACTCAAGAAGACTGTATTGAATACATCAGGACCGTAGTGATCGACAGGACATACGACGGCTATGTCAATGAGATAGAAACAATTTATGGCCGGCTCGAAAGTGAACTGGCGATCAAGATAGAGCCTGCGCCCGACGAATGGGATAGACTGTACAATGTGGACTTTTTCATCGCAGTCGGCGAGAAAAGGATCGGCCTCCAAATAAAGCCTCTAAGCTTTGGTCAAGCTTCTGAAAGCTACAAATGGGAAAAGATCCATACGCGAACGCACCAACGGTTCCTTGAAACGCATGGCGGCAAAGTATTCACTGTATATTCAACGCGAGAAGGCAGGCGCAAGGTCATCGTGAACAAAGAAGTCATTGCAGAGCTGCAAGCGGAAATCGTACGCTTGGCCGGGTCGACGTGAGCCGCCCGTTTCATATCCCATTTTGCAGTTGTCCTCGATGCGTGGGCAGAGAAAGGAGCGGTGATGCGTATTATCGGCATTGACCCCGGCACGCGGACGGTGGGCTACGGGGTGATAGATTTCGACGGCGTAAACCTGAGGCCGGTCGAATATGGAGTCGTGGAGTCTGGGCACATAGAAGGGTATGCCGAGCGCTTTGCCTACATTCACGAAGAGCTGCACCGTGTTATCCTGAAGGGCCGCCCCGACGTGGCCGCCGTCGAGGAGGTCTTCACCTCAAAGGCGCTCAAACGCTCGATACAGATCGGCGAGGGGCGCGGCGTTACGATTCTCACCTGCGCGCTTGCGGGGCTGCCCGTCGAGTCATACAGCGTAAAGACGGTCAAGAAAAGCGTCGTGGGAAACGGCAATGCACACAAGTCGCAGGTTCAGAAGATGGTCAAGCTTCTGCTCTCGCTCGAAGAGGTGCCCAGGCCTGATGACGCTGCTGATGCCCTGGCGATCGCCATCTGCCACAGCCACCGCTGCCGCTCGGATGCCGCTTTGAAGGCGGGTGGATGGGGTGGAGTACGTTGAAGCGACCGAGCGACACTCGTGCCAGCCAGGCGCTTTGCACCAACGTCCAGTACGTCAGGGGCGTAGGGCCCCAGTACGCGCGGCTCATCGCCCGGCTCGGCATTGAGACCGTCCACGACCTTCTTTATCACAAGCCACGCGGGTGGCAGGACCGCACCCAGATCATGCCGATATCCTCAGCCGCCCAGGGAGAGTCAGCCATGTTTGCGGGCACAGTCACGGATGCCCGGCTGAAGAAAATGCGACGCAGGGGCAGCCTCCTTGACGCTCTCATCGACGACTCCACGGGCCAGATGGCCCTGACGTGGTTTAACCAGCCCTATATTGCAGAGAAAATCCGCGTGGGGGATCGTGTACTCGCCTGGGGCAGGGTCACAAGCTACCAGGGTCTGCCGCAGATAGTGTCGCCGGAGTTTGAGACAATAGACGACGAAGGAGACGAAGCGGGCGGACCCCACCAGGGGATCGTGCCGGTTTACCCCCTCACCGAGGGAGTCACAAATCGACGCATGCGCTTTATCATATCGAACTGCCTTGAAAAATACTCCTCATCGCTTGAGGATTTTCTCGATGCCGCAATCATCGAAAAAAGGCGTCTTGTCCCCCTTTCGCAGGCTATCCGCCACCTTCACTTTCCACCGAGCGAAAAGGCACGCCTAAGGGCTCTGAGGCGGCTGAAGTTCGACGAGCTCTTTCTCTTTGAGGCGGCCATGGCCCTCAGGCGCGAAAATATTACCCGCGCAGGGGGTGCCCCAGAGATAAAGATCACCGAGCGCATCGACGCCCGCATCAGGCGGCTCTTCGACTTCACCCTTACTCCTGACCAGGACGCGGTCATAAGAGACCTCGCCGCTGACCTGGCCTCCACCGCCCCCATGAACCGCCTGCTCCAGGGGGACGTCGGCAGCGGCAAGACGGCTATTGCGATTTATGCGATGCTCTCGGCGGTTGCCGCCAGAAGCCAGGCGGCTCTCATGGCGCCGACCGGGATACTTGCCGAGCAGCACTACCGCACACTCTCGAAGCTGCTGCGAGAGGCGCGTGTGAGGTTTGAGCTTCTCACGGGGGGCACCCCGCCCGCCGAAAAAACCCGCATACGAAGGCTTGCCGCCGCCGGAGAGCTCGACATCCTCATCGGCACACACAGCCTCATCCAGGAGAGTGTGGACTTCAGCAGGCTGGGGCTTGTAGTCATGGACGAGCAGCATAAGTTTGGCGTACTCCAGCGAGCGCGGTTGAAGTCCAAGGGCACCAGCCCCCACAGCCTCGTCATGACTGCCACGCCCATCCCGCGCACCCTCACTCTGACGGTATTCGGTGACCTTGACGTTTCGGTCATTGCGACCGGCCCTCCCGGGCGCAAGCAGGTGTCCACGCGCTGGGTAAGGCCCGAGCAGCGCGAGGAGGCCTTTGAGTTTATAAGGAAAAAGCTGAGCGAGGGGCGCCAGGCCTTTTTCGTATATCCGCTTATCGAGGGATCAGAGAAGTCCGACGTGCGCTCGGCGGTCGAGACCGCGCAGGAGTTAAAAGAGCTATACCGGGAGTTCACAGTCGAGGTCGTGACCGGCGCGATGGACTCTCCCTCCAGAGAGTCTGCCATGAATGAGTTCAGGAGCGGTCGGGCGCATATTCTCGTCGCCACGGTAGTAATCGAGGTTGGTATCGACATACCCAATGCAAGCATCATGGTAATTGAAAATGCAGAGCGTTTCGGCCTTTCGCAGCTGCACCAGCTGCGCGGGCGCATCGGGCGGGGGCGGCACCGCTCCTGGTGCCTTCTCTTCGGAGAGCCCGCCACCGAAGAGGCCAGAAGCCGCCTTGAGATCATGTCTGAGACCTCAGACGGATTTCGGATCGCCGAGGAAGACCTGCGTCTGAGAGGACCGGGGGAATTTTTCGGCACGCGCCAGCACGGCCTGCCGGAGTTTAAGTTTGCCGATATCATCGAGGATTGGAAGCTACTGATCGCCGCGCGCGAGGACGCCTTTGCAATGGTTGAGGCCGATCCCGGCCTTGCCCGCCACGCCCGCTTCAAAGAGAGGGTACTCGAGAGCTGTCGCGGCAGGCTGGACCTCGTCGAGACAGGCTGAGCGACCCTGAGAGATTGTCCAGGCGCCGATGCGTGAACGGTCGATATGACGGCAGGCGCACGGTGCGGCTGGTCGCGCACGCAGTATTGCCCGTCGACGGGGATATCGGCAGGAGCCACGCGTCGCGGAAATGGGCAGAACATCGCAGCATCTTTGTGTACCTCTCCATCCCGCCATGCGTGCAGACAGGCATCGCTCGTGCTGCGGGGTGTTGTACAGCCTTCCTCATCTCTCTTAAGCGCACGGTTTCCTTCGCACAGGATGTGAGTGGATGCAGAGCTGCCCGTTCAGCGCTTGTCCCATCGGTCGGTGCTCTCGGGGGAGGGCGCGCAGGGCTTTTTGGTTGACCGGCCGGGGGCGCCCACATAGGATTTGCCGGCACGGTGGGGTTGACTTTTGTGCTGATTATCAGGGGTTTAGAGTGGCGGATGCAAAGGACATTGCTGAGGAGGTGGTCTATCTTGCCGGACAGCGCAAGGTGGACTTTGCCGAGGTGCGTGTGGTTGAGGACAGCACCGCTTCGACGCTTGTCGAGGATGGCAGGGCCGACAAGGTCGCCCAAAGCCAGGGCAGGGGTGCATGCGTGCGGGTGCTGGTGGAGGGCGCATGGGGCTTCGTCTCGATCGACACCTTGAGCCGAAGACAGCTTCTGGCGGCGCTGGACGACTCAATCGAGCTCGCCCGCGCCTCGGCAGAGCGCGTCAGTGACCCCGGCATGGTGGCCGAGGCCGCCGCAACGGTCGCCGAGAGCACAGCGCCCTTCGGTCACGACGTGCGCACGGTGGATGTCAAAGAGAAGCTTCTGGCCGTCAAGCGTCTTGAAGAGGCCGCAAGGAAGC
Organism: Candidatus Brocadiia bacterium; assembly: GCA_007131925.1. GTDB lineage: Bacteria > Planctomycetota > DG-23 > SLPQ01 > SLPQ01 > SLPQ01. The sequence goes on from SLPQ01000001.1 coordinate 30,666, forward strand.
ACGGCGGGAGTCTGCTTGTAAACTCCGCGGTGACTTATAACGACGTGGTCGTGCGCGAGGTCGTCGCTAATACACGCGGCACGCTTGTCGAGCAGGAGTCCAGCAGGGTCTTTGCGGCATGTCGCGTTGCGCTCTCGAAAGACGGCATGACGCAGATGGGCTATGAGCGCAAGGGCGTGGTGGGCGGTTTTGAGATGATTGAGGAGCTCAGTGCTGATGATTTTTCACTGAGGGCGGTCGAAAAGGCGAAGATTCTCCTGTCGGCAAGGCCTGCGCCCGCAGGCACCATGCCGGTGATATTTGATCCGTCGGCGACGGGGCTCTTCACGCACGAGGCCCTCGGGCACAACGCCGAGGCTGACGGCGTGTGGTCCGGCCAGTCGTTGCTTGTGGGCAGGATGGGCCAGCAGATAGCCGCCGACTGTGTGACCATAATAGATGAGCCGGCCATGGAGGGTAAGTTCGGCTACTATCTCTTCGACAGTGAGGGTACCCCGGCGAGCCGACGCGTCATCATCGAAAACGGCGTCTTGAAGGAGTTTCTCCATACGCTGGAGACGGCCGCGCGGCTCGGTGCTGCGCCTAACGGCGCGGCACGCGCCGAGGGCCACGCCGCGCGCCCGATAGTCAGGATGAGCAACACCTACACCGCGCCCGGCTCTGACTCTCTCGATGCGATGATAAAGTCCATCGACCGCGGCGTGTACCTCAAGGACGCCCAGGGTGGATACGTCTTCACCGAGCGCGGGCAGTTTACCTGCAAGGCAGGCCAGGCCGTCATGATCGAAAAGGGTGAGCTGACAGAGCCGCTGCGTGACGTTTCTGTAGCGGGGCTGACGCTTGAGATACTCAAGAACGTCGAGATGGTAGGCTCAGACCTCGAGGTCGACTGGCCGGGGTTCTGCGGTAAGAGTGGCCAGAGTGTTCCGACGGCTATCGGCGGCCCTCATCTGAAGGTCAGCTCGATGGTGGTGGGCGGGCGCCTGCAGTAGTGCACGATAAGTCAGCGAAAGGAACCGTAATGCGCACAGCCGACAGGCTCTCCCGAATAGAGCCGTATCTTTTTGTGACACTCCGGCAGAAGATAAATGCCGCACGCGACAAGGGTGTGGATGTCATATCGCTGGCAATAGGCGATCCGGTCGAGCCTACGGGCCAGGCAATAATAGATGAGCTCTGTCGCACCGCCCGCGACAGCAGCAATCATCGCTACCCCACCGACGAAGAAAAGGGTATGCTCGCCTTTCGCCACGCCGTGGCGCGCTGGTACAGGAGGCGCTACGGTGTCGATGTGGATCCGACAGGCGAGATAATCGGTCTTATCGGCTCCAAGGAGGGGGTGCATCATTTCTGCCTTGGCATGGTAAACGCAGGTGACATGGTACTCGTGACCGACCCGGGCTATCCCGCTTACAAGGCCTCGGTGGCGATAGCGGGCGGCGTCAGCGAGTCGGTGGCGATTAGGGAAGAAGATGATTTCCTGGTGGATTTCAGCAGCATTCCCGCGGAGAAGGCAAGGGCGGCCAGGGCGATATTTCTGAACTATCCCAACAACCCCACCGGGGCGGTGGCCTCGCTCGATTTCTTTAACGAACTTGCCGCATGGGCGCGTGAGTACGATGTCATAGTATGCCATGATAACCCGTACAGCGAGATTGTCTTTGACGGGGTCGAGCGTGTATCCTTCATGGCTGCTGAGGGGGCTCGGGAGGTGGGAGTCGAGCTCAACAGCCTCTCGAAGCCCTTTAACATGACTGGCTGGCGAATAGGCATGGCGCTGGGCAATCGCGAGGTCATCGCGGCCATGTCAAAGGTCAAGGAAAACACCGACAGCGGCATTTTCAACGCCATCCAGTATGCCGGGATCCGTGCACTCGACGAGTGTGACGACCAGATCGACCGCATGCTGGACATCTACCGGACACGTCGGGCCACCCTGGCAGAGACCCTCACAGCATGCGGCCTCGACGCGCGCGCACCGAGGGGCACTTTCTATCTCTGGGCGCGCGTGCCGGAGGGGCGCTCGTCGGCGGAGTTTGCCGAGGAGGTATTTGACAGGGCCGCAGTCGTAATAGCCGCGGGCAGCGCCTATGGTCCCGCGGGTGAGGGATATGTGCGATTCAGCCTGACAATCAGCGACGAGCGGCTCGCAGAGGCATGCGACCGGCTCAGAGACAGCTTTGCCGGTTAGTGAGGCCGGCTTTGAGCTAAAGGAGGCACGAGTTGGAACTTCTTGACTTTGCGCGCGAGACTGTCGATGAGACCTGCAAGGCCGGCGCGGACTTCGCCGATGTGTATGCAGGTCGCGGAAGGCACGTATCGGTCGAGGTTGAAAACGGCTCTATCCGCTCGACCGATGTGGGCCGCACGGATTCTTTGACACTTCGCGCCTTTGTTGGTGGCGGGCGCGGAAAGCTCTCTATTTCCGGCCTGCAGGCGCTCGACACGAGCCCGTCCGAGCTCGCGCGCCAGGCCGTTGAGATGGCGCGCGCGGCTGACCGTGATCCGGACTTTCGCTCGCTGCCGCACTTCCAGGAACACCAAGAGGTCGAGGGGCTCTACGACGAAAAGGTTGAAAACCTCTCCCCGGCCGATGCCGTCCAGATCGCAGGACGCGCAGTCGACGAGGCCAGGGCAGTCGACCCTCAGGCCATCGTTATGGCAGAGGTATCGATATCTGCCGGCATTGGCGCTATTGCAAACTCCCTCGGCGTGGCGATCCAGCGCCCATCATCGAGTATCGAGCATGGCGTCTTTGCGGTGATACGGCGCGGCGATGACACCGGGGCCTTTTATGACTTTGACGCGGGGCGCAATCTCGACGATGTGGACCTCGCCCCGGTCGGGCGCAGCGCCGCAGAGGGGGCGCTGACCTTTCTGGGCGCGCGCAGGATCGAGACAAGACCGATGCCGGTGATTCTGGGGCCGCTTTCGTCCTACAGCCTCATGAAGACTCTCGCCGCAGCGGCCAATGCCGAAAGCATCCAGCGCAGGCGCTCGTACCTTGTAGGCAGGCTCGGCGACAAGATCGGCTCAAGCAACCTCACTATCAGGGATGACGCCTTTGTGCCGCGTGGACTCTCGTCCGGCGCCTACGACGCAGAGGGCGCCCTGAGGCGGCGCGTGGCCATATGGGAAGAGGGGCGCTTTGCGGCCATGCTTCACAACTCCTATACGGCAGGCAAGGCGGATGCCGAAAACAGTGGGCACGCTACAAGATCCGGCGGGATCGCCCCCACGAACGTCTTTATCGAGCTGGGGAAAAAGACCGCCGCTGAGATAATCAGTGACATAGACGAAGCGCTCTACATTAACCTCGGCAGCCTTTCAATCCATCCGACTTCCGGCGACATATCGACCTCGGTTGATTTCGGCTACAAGATAGAGAAGGGGCGATTTGCCTACCCTGTTGCCAATGCGATGCTGGCCGGGCATGTCTTTGACCTTCTGGCCGGGATCGAGGCGGTCTCAAGCGACTACCGCAGCGAGCCGGGGGCGGTCATGCCGACCATCCTCATCTCAAGCCTCGACATCGCCGGCAGTTAAGAAGACACCGACGGGCTCGCTGGTTTGCGAACGCAAAATATTTAAGGCCGTCTTCGTACGGCTCCGGGCTGTGCCCCCAATTCTCAAACCCTCATAAGATCCCGTTCCGGCGTCGCATGGCCTGAGCTGTGTGCCCCCCCGATGGCTCATGGGCGACAATTTATTTTTTCAGGGGATTTACTTGTCGCGGCAAGTTGTTATATACGACCAGCATGAGCGTGCGTTTTTGTGAGGATTTCCGGGGCAGCAGCCCATAGGGAGAGACTCGATGAAGACCAAAGCCAGTGCGAGCGATGCAAAGCCAAACTCGGCCGCAAAGAAAAACAGGAAGACTGGCGGCAACAGCCTCCGCAAGCGCCAGCCACGCACCCCCCGGTCACTCGGGTCAGTAGTCAACCTCGAAGAACACGTGCAGCCTGACTGGTGGCGCAGGATCTTCAACAGCCTCTACGTGAAGACAGATGGAGACGTCGTCGAGGATGATAGCGTCACCCGGAGCGAGGTGGCACTCTTCTCTGAGATACTCCAGCTCGACCAGGGTGACAAGGTGTTGGACCTCTGCTGTGGCCAGGGGCGCCACAGCCTTGAGCTTGCAAGGAGGGGCCACGAAAGCATCGAAGGGATCGACCGCTCGCGTTACCTTGTGCAGAAGGCCCGCAGCCGCGCCGCGCGCGAGGGGCTTGGGGCGCGCTTTCGTGAGGGGGATGCGCGCAAGCTGCCGTACAAGCCGGATACATTCGATGTTGTCATGATCCTTGGCAACAGCTTTGGTTACTTTGACTCCATACAGGACGACATGACGGTCTTGAAGGAAGTCCTGCGCATATTGAAGCCTTGGGGCAAGCTGCTTATCGATGCGACCGATGGTGCCTACCTCAGGGAGAATTACCAGGCGCGCTCATGGGAATGGATCGACAAAAACCTCTTTGTCTGCAGGGAGCGCTCGCTCTCGCTGGACGGCCAGAGGCTGATCTCGCGCGAGGTGGTCACCCACGTCGAAAAGGGTGTGCTGGCTGACCAGTTTTACGGCGAGAGGCTTTACGATGCGGCCGCGCTGCGGGAGCTTCTCTCGAAGTCCGGCTTTGCGTCGGTTACGCTGCATGGGTCCTTTTCACCCGAATCTCAGCGCAACCAGGACCTCGGCATGATGGAAAAGCGCATCATTGTTACCGGGGTAGCCAAGAAGGAGTGGACCCCCGTCAAACGCCGCCAGAAGACTGTCCGCCATGTCGCAGTACTTATGGGCGACCCCACCAAGGCCGATCCGATGAAGCCCATGTGCATCTTCGATGAGGATGATTACTACACCATCGATGAGATGAAGGGAGCACTGCGCGGGCTCAAAGACTTCCGGTTCACCTACATGAGCAAACATGACACGCTCATATATGATCTCATGAGCGCCAAGGCGAAAGTCGATCTTGTCTTCAACCTCTGCGACGAGGGCTTCAACAACAACCCCCGCCATGAGCTGCACGTGCCGGCGGTCCTGGAGATGCTCGGGATACCCTTCACCGGTGCGGGGCCGCAGTGCCTCTGTACGTGCTATGACAAGTCGCTCACGCGCGGGCTGGCACAGGAAATGGGGGTTCCGGTGCCGCAGGCGCTTCTGGTCAAGCCCGAGGACAATATTCTTGAGCTGACATTCGGCTTTCCTGCGATTGTGAAGCCGAATTTCGGCGACTCATCCTTCGGCATTACGCAAAAGAGCATCTGCAACAACGTCATGGAGCTGGTCGGCGCCGTCAATGACATCCGTGAGAAGTTTGGATACGATAAGCCTGTACTCATCGAGGAGTTTCTCACGGGTAAGGATCTCTCGGTGGGCATCATAGGAAACCCTCCGGATTCCTACAGGGTGCTGCCGATCATAGAGGAGGACTACTCGGCGCTGCCTGCTGACCTGCCGCGCGTGTGCGGCTACGAGGCCAAGTGGTTGCCGGATTCCCCCTACTGGAAGATAAAGTCCATACCGGCCGAGCTGCCGGAAGACACCGAAAAGCTCCTTACTGAGTCTTGTCTGAAGCTCTTTGAGCGGCTCGAATGCCGCGACTACAGCAGGTTTGACTGGCGCCTCGACAGCAATGGCGATCCCAAGCTACTCGAGGTAAACCCGAACCCCGGCTGGTGCTGGGACGGACACCTCGCGAAGATGGCCGCTGTACAGGGAATCACCTACAGAGAGATGCTCGCGGCCATACTCGATGCAGCCGAGCGGCGCATCGGCATCAGCAGCTCTGTCTGAGGGCGTTAGCGGCCACAGGGCGCGGTTTATCCCTCTGGGCAGCCCGTACCGGCGGCGAACTGTACTCAGGGCACGCATGGTGTCCGTCCGGGCTTAACCTGTGGCCACCTCCGTCGAGGCCGTCTCTTTTCTCTCTACGAGGGCCGCGGTCGCGGCGATGCTGGCCATCGGCAGGACGGTGGGCAGCTCCGAGATGTCGACGATACCATTGCGCACCTTCTCGATGGCGTCCCAGAGAAGCGGATAAAAGCCGGTGCCGATGGTCGCCTCGATGAGCTGCTTTTCGTCGGCGCGGCGGGATATCATGAGCCGGGCATCCCTGTCGACAAACCAGAACTCCCCGAGCGCCACGCGACCCGTGTGCCCGAGCCCGTCGCACTTCTGGCAGCCCACGCCCCTGTAAAAGGTGATGTCGGAGGGCGCGCCGTGCGGGAAGATATCGGCAAGCAGCAGGTCCTTGGGCTGGTAAGAGACCTTGCAGTCGGGGCAGAGCCTCCGTGCGAGACGCTGCGCAGCGACGACGAGGAGCTCACTGGCGAGCAGCTCCGGGTTGACGTTGAGAACCATCATCCGTGTTGCCGCGCCGATGGCGTTGTTGGTGTGAAGAGTGGAGAAGACGAGGTGGCCGGTCTGGCTGAGCTTTATCGTTTCACGTGCGGTCTCTTCATCCCGTATTTCGCCGATGAGTGCGATATCCGGGTCTTCTCGCAGGAAGGCGCGCGTGGCCGATGCAAAATCATACCCGATCATGTCGAGAACCTGCGACTGTTGTATGCGCGGCAGGGCGTATTCGACAGGATCTTCGACGGTCACGATCTTCTTAGTCGTGTCGCGCCTGAGTAGATCAAGTACCGAGTACAGCGTGGTGGTCTTGCCGGAGCCGGTCGGGCCGGTTATGAGTATGAGCCCGGACGGATTAACAATCACCTGCAGGAAACGGTCGAGTACGGCCTGCTCAAATCCCAGTCCCTTGAGTGCGACGACGCTTGCAGACTGGTTGAGGAGCCGTATAACGACGTTCTCACCGAAAAGCGTAGGCTGACACTGCACTCGAAAGTCGAATATCTCGCCGGCACTTGTACGCTTTCGAAAGCGCCCACCCTGTGGCAGACGGCGCTCGGCGATGTTTATGTCGGAGAGGACCTTGATGACATTGACTACGCCGGCGACGTTGGACTTGTCTATCCTGAGTGTCCGCGCGTCGTAAAGCAGTCCGTCGATTCTGAGCCTGACGGCCACGAAGTTTTCGTAAGTCTCGATATGTATGTCAGAGGCGCGGCGACGGATGGCCTCCTGCAGCAGATGTGAAACGAGACTCTCATATCTCTTCCGCAGGTCTCTTAAGTCCTCTCCAGATATGTGGCCTTCGCCGACGCCCGCATGGTCGGCCTGCAGCATCTCAAGCTCGTCGTCTCGGTGCGTCTCGGTGAGCGATTTGCCGGCGGCCTCCACTTCACTCAGTCCATAAAAGGCCTTCAGCAGGGCGACCATGTCAGTAATAGTGACGATATTAATGGCTATTCGGCGGCACCCGTATATCTTGCGCAGCTCACCGAGCTCTACGTCGGTCCTGCCTGCCGCCACCTGCAGGAGCGAGCCCTCAAGGCGGAAAGGCACGACTTCATTAAATACCGCAAACTTGCGCGAAAGACGTGAGGCCACTGATGCAGCCTCCCGCTCTGCAAGCACCTCAGCCGCACTCACCAGCGGCACGCCTTTGTGACGTGCGAGAGTTGAGAAAAACTCCTTTTCCCCGAGCAGCCCCTCCTCCATCAGGACCCGCCCGATACGCTTGCTGGTGCGCCTGGCTATGCCGAGTGCCCAGTCGACCTCATCGGCCGTCACGAGCCCCTCGCGTACAAGCACCTCGCCTATGCGCACCGAGGTTACTCCGCGCTCGGCCATCCTTGCGTACACCCTGTCGATGACGCCCAGGAAGTTGCGATCGCGCACCGGCACCCAGTCGATGCTGAGGCCCACCAGGCGCTGTATTTCGGCGGATGAGGCCCTGTCGGGCACCTCTGTCACAGCTGCCAGAGCTTCCCGAGCATCTTCGTCGATGCAGACCAGCGGCAGCATACTGTAGCGGCGAGCGACCTCCAACGGCACGCGTGCGATCAGCGAAGGGCTGACAATATACCGTCCAACGAGCATGTAGTCGTCTATCGAGCGTTGCTCGCAAAGTGCCCTGACGACCTCCATGGCCGATACATATCCCTTTTGGATGATGATGCTGCCAAACCTTTCGCCGGGTGGCAGTCCTGCCTCAGGTGAACCGGCCTGCTGGATTTGCTCGGCCTCGAGCAGGTCTTTTCTGGTGATGAGGCCCTTTTCAAGGAGCAACTGCCCGATTTTCCGATGCATGTGCCGATCCCTCTGGTGAAAGTATGTTTGGTGAAAGTATGTTCCCGCCGTATTGAATATAAGTCACGTTTCGGGCCCGGTCAAACCGCCACCGGCAGCTGGAGCTACCACACCCTTGATGCGCTACACTTGACACATGTGGTAAGTATTGTTACAGGGGGGAGAGCGCCGGCGAAAGCGCCGTGCTTTCGGCCGGGTGCTATTTGAGACATCAGGAAAAGAGTACTGCACAGGGCCAGTCGGTCTCTTTGCGGGATGACAACGGCGCCCTGTACACCTCTCAGTGCAGCCTTCCGGGCATACTTCACCTCATTGATGAGGAATATGACGATACCGATCTTTTCGGCCTGATATCCGCCGGCTCGCAGGGAAACACTCTGGAACCTTTCGCATTTTTGATACTGAGGCAATTCGTTGCCGGCGACCAGTGCCCCCTATGTCCTGAAAGCCAGGCCGTCAGGATTCCACGCTCGGGTGTGCGCCCCTTCAATGGCACCTGGGATGAGCTGAAGGAGATCGCCAAGTGAAGACCCCGGGCGACACGTCCATCCCTTATTCGCTGAATGCGACCGAAAACGGCGCCGCGCTGGTCCTCTCGCTGGCAGCCGGGTCCGCGCGAGATGAAGCCGTCAGCGCGCGCATCGAAAGTGATATTGCCTCTCTCAAGCTTGCTGTGGATGTAGACATGAATGCCGTTGAGCAGGCTCTCTTGCAGTCCAGAGACGGCCGCGATGCTGAGGCTGTGATTGCAAAGGGCGAGCCCTGCCGGCACGGCACCGACGGCAAGGTGCTCTGGGCCAAAAAGCTCCTGCCCGCTGACAAAGGCGGGGGACGCGTTTCGCACTATCTCGGCAGGCTCGAAAAGAAGATCGTCAAGAAGGGCGACCCTGTAGCCAGGTTTGTGCCGGAAGGTGTGCCCGTAGACGGTCGGGATGTTTACGGAAAGACCATCAAGGCGCAAAAGGGCAGGCCGGTCACGATGCGTGCAGGTGCGGGGCTCCGTGAAGCCGAGGGGATAGTATATGCCGAAAAGGATGGCATCGTACGCGTCGAAAACAACATCTTGAGGCTTGATGAGACCTTCCTGGTCGACGGGGACCTCGACTTTGATACGGGGAACGTTGACTTTCCCGGCTCGGTGGTGATAGGGGGCAGTGTGCTGGACCTTTTCCAGGTTAAGGCTGGCGGCTCAATACAGATAAAGGGCGTGGTGGAGGCTGCAACCCTCTCGGCTAAGGGCGATATCGTGATCGTGGGGGGGCTTGCGGGGAAGAACAAGGGCCGGGTTATAACCGAGGAATCGGTGGGTGCGCAGTTTCTAGTGAATGCATGCGTCTCCGCGGGGGGTGATGTCTGCGTGGAAAGCGAGGTCCTCAGCTCGCGCGTTACGGCGCTGGGCGCTGTCAAGGTTGCAGGTGGCTCAATTGCCGGCGGCCGGGTCGAGGCGCTCGGCGGCGTGTACGCGGCCACTCTCGGCTCTGACATCGGCACGCCCACGGAGGTGGCGGCCGGGATATGTCCCGCCCTGCCGCAGATCATTGAGGCCAATTCCGCTCAAATAGATGACGCCAAGGCGCGCCTGCTCAGCCTCAAGCGCTCCCTGATCTCGTGCGAAAGGAGCCGCACGGGCTCCCACATGGAGCTGGCACGCCAGGAGATCCGCGAAATCCAGGCGCATCTGTGCACCTGCCTGTCTCAGCGCAAAAGACTTGCGCAGGCCTGGCAGGCTGCCAAGCCGGTCATAGTGGTCGAAAAAATGATCTTCCCCGGTGTTTCTGTGACAGTCGGGCCATACAAGCTCGAGATAAACTCAGAGATACAGGGGCCGGTAAAGCTCCGCGCAGACCACAAGACACGGCGGGTTAAGATAGTCACCAAAGGTTGACTCCCGTAGACAAGTCGAGCTCTCCAACGGACAAGTCCAGGTCACACCGTTTTTTTGTTGCCGTCGCCGGCCGGGCGCTTATCGTGTAAGGCCAACCGGCATGGCTCAAGCGCCTTGACGGCAAGGAGCGGCCCAGCCGGTCAGCAGGGGCTGTTTCACTCGTCTGAAACGGAGGATTCCATGCCGTACCTGACACCCGCCACGGCAGATCACCCGCGCATCCATTTTACAGGTGAGGATCTGGACGATCTTCGCCGGCGCTGTCGCGACACGCACGAGTTTTACTACGGCGAGCTGCTGCGCTTTGCTGATGACTTCGCCGAAACCCGCATGCCGTCGAACTTCGGCAGGAGTGACGCCGACAGGATTTACGGGGACATGGTCCCGGTGCTTGCGATGGCATGGCTGATCTCACTCGAAGACAAGTACCTCAAGTCATGCGTGACCATCATAGAGGCGCTGCTGTCGCTGGAGCGCTGGGGTGACGGGCTTAACCTCGTGACTGGTCACTATACGTGGGGCATCGCCACCGCCTATGACTGGCTTTACGGCGACATGGACGCCGAGCTGAGGGCTCGCATGGCGCACAGGCTCGGCGAGCACGCCCAGCACATCTTCGAGTACGCCTCAGATGAGCGCATCTGGTGGCACGACATGTTTCTGCACAACTGGTCTCATGTTATCATCGGCTCTCTGGGGTCGGCGGCGGCTGCCCTGCACGGCGAAGACGAGCGCGCCCAGGCATGGATCGACTTCGCCGACGGCTATTTCACAAAGGTGGTCGAGGCCCTGCCCGATGAAGGCAGCTACCAGGAGGGGCAGGCGTATCTTACGTATGCTCTGGAGTACATTCTTCGATACATGGACCTGGCAAGGCAGTGCTTCGGGCGTGACCATTTCGGGTGCAAGTGGCTCAGCCAAGTGCCATACTTTCTGGTTTATTTCTCGACGCCGCACCCGCGTCCGCTCGACAACTGCATGGTCTTCGGAGATGGTTTGAGGCATTTCGAATGGCATGGGCCGGTGCACCTGTTTTTCCGGATCGCCGCCGAATATGTGGACTCGCAGCTGCAGGGCTTCGCGGCCGGATTGCCCGGGCGCGGGGTCGGCATCACTCGAATGGGCGCCTGGGCAAACATACTCTGGTACGATCCGGCCGTCGCTGCGGAGCCTCTGGATGAGCTGCCGACGGCCAGGTTCTTCAAGGAGATCGACAGCGTATCAATGCGCTCAGCGTGGGATGAAGATGCGGTGCTCGTTGGCTTCAAGTGCTCCAACAACATGCTGCGAAAGACCACCGCTGAGTACCCCGGCCGGGATCTTGGCAGTGGTCACAGCCAGCCTGATGCAGCGGGCTTTCAGGTCTATGCATTCGGTGAATGGCTTGCCATACACCCGGGCTACACAAACTGGAAGCGCTCAGAGGATCACAACACATTTCTCATCAACGGCGTCGGCCAGCTCGGCGGCGATCGCACGTGGTTTGACGTGCTCGAGTCGCAGGTAGACCCCTGTGAGATCACCAGCTTCACAACGACCGATATCTTTGACTATGCACGCGCTGACGCCTCGGGGATATACCGGCCCGCGGCGCGACTCGAGCGGTTTATACGGCATCTGGTCTTCATCAAGCCGCACGATATCCTCATCGTGGACGAGCTGGAGGCTGCAGTAAAGAGCCGCTTCGAATGGCGCCTGCACACAGAGGACGAGATACTTACGATCGGCCGGGAGCATCACATACGCAAAAACGACGCACGCGCCCGTATTCTCTTTCTGGCTCCGGACGATCTTGCCGTCAAGGTCTCCACGCACAGGGTCGTCGGCGCATCCCACACCACGCCGCGGCGAACTGTAATGCTCTCTGCCCAACCGGAAAAGAAGGCAAGAAAAACCTTCTTCGCCACGCTGCTGAGCGTATACCGCGGAGGGGAGCCCGGCAGTGTAGTCGACTCTTTGCTGGTACATGATGGAGTGCTGCATCTGAGGCTGCTCGGTGAGCATGTTACACCGTCAGTCTCGCTGGACCTTGCAAGTGCGACGGTCGAGGTGGTGTAAAAGGGCTCCCGATCATACCTCGACTACTGGCAAGCGGGTCTGTGCCCCGGCTGGCGTCTGTACGTCTGTGCGCGCATGGTGGCCGCTGTCACTTGTCCGGGCGCAGGAGCGGGAACAGTATCACCTCGCGGATGGAGCGGGTGTCGGTCAACAGCATGACCAGGCGGTCGATACCCACCCCGAGACCCCCCGCAGGCGGCATGCCGTGCTCGAGCGCCATCAGAAAGTCCTCATCAAGCTGGCCGGCCTGGTCTGCCCCCTCCAGCTGGGTCTGGAAGCGGCGGCGCTGCTCGGCCGGGTCGTTGAGCTCTGTGTATGCGTTTGCAAACTCCATGCCGGCTATTATCAGCTCAAAACGCTCGGCCACCGCCGCGTCGCCCTTCTTGTGCTTTGTTAGCGGGCAGAGGGGGGTGGGATACTCGGTGACAAAGGTGGGGTTCACAAGCTCCGGCTCGACAAGCTCCTCGAAAACGTCCTGCACGATGACCATGTGCGGCTTTGAGCCGACCTCTATGCCGGCCGCCTCGGCGGCGGCGGAGACCTTCCGCTCGTCGTCAAGCGGACATCCTGCGGTCTTTTCAAAAAGCTCGCGGTAAGTACGGCGCGCCCAGGGGTGTGACATGTCTATCTCACAGCCGTCGAAAGCTATTGTTTCCGAGAGACCGAGCCGGCTGGTCGCGGCGGCGAAGATTGACTCGGTAATTTCCATCATGCCTTTGTAGTCGCTGTAGGCCTGATATAGCTCCAGCATTGTGAACTCAGGATTGTGCCTCTGCGAGATGCCCTCGTTGCGGAAGTTTCGGTTTATCTCGTAAACCTTCTCCATGCCGCCGACAAGCAGCCGCTTGAGATGCAGCTCCGGCGCGATGCGCATATACAGGTCCATATCCAGCGTATTGTGGTGCGTGAGAAAGGGACGCGCGGCAGCGCCGGTAGCGAGCGTGTGCATCATGGGTGTTTCGACCTCGAGAAAGCCGAGCGAATCGAGGTGCGAGCGTATGGCCTTTATGACTGCGATACGCTTGAGGAAGGTATCCATCACCTCCCGGTTTGCGATCAGATCAAGATAGCGCCTGCGATGGCGCGTCTCGATGTCCTTGAGACCATGCCACTTTTCCGGGAGCGGTCTGAGGCTCTTGGTCAAGAGGCGGACGCTGTCTGCAAAGACGGTTATCTCTCCAGTGCGCGTTTTCATGAGGCCGCCGTCAGCGGCGACCAGGTCGCCTATATCAAGGAGCCCGGCAAGTGTCCAGGACTCCTCGCCGAGGCGGTTTTTCTGAAGATACGCCTGTATCTTGCCTGTCCAGTCAGTGATATCGACAAAGATGCTCTTGCCGTGCGCCCTAAGTGCGGTTATGCGTCCGGCCACTCTCACAGGCGTGCCTTCGGTCTGGTCATCGTAGAGGTCGAGTGCCGCGGCGACGGCTATCGTGCTGTCAAGCCTGCCGCCGTA
>SLPQ01000237.1 GCA_007131925.1 Candidatus Brocadiia bacterium
CCAGTTGTGGGCGAAAATGGTGCTGTCCCCGCGCGACTTGAAGTTTTCACCCTCGGTAGCGCTGTGGATGTATGAGTTGCGCACAAACTGCCGCCTGGCATTGAAGTAGAAGTTGTGCGTAGGGTTGTGCGGACCTGTGTACTCGGTGCCGTTGTTGTATATGTGAGAGTCTTCTACAAGTATGCAATCGGCCTCCCGAGTAGCAAACAAACCGTCTTCACAGCTGTGGATCACGCAGTTGCGAATCGTAATGTTGTGGCATCCTGCGAGAAAAATTGCCGTGGAATTGTAACCATACCGCGGAACGCGGTCCGGATAGCGCCTCCCGGCTACGTTTCTGAACTCGAGGTTTTCGATGACGATGTCGTGCACTCCCTGCGGGATAGTGAAAAGCCCCCTCTGGATATTGACAAGTATGCCATCGATAATCGGCCGTTTACCGTCCTCGACAATCCCGCGGATGATAATAGGTGCATCTGGGGTTCCACTGCGGCGAAAAACGATCCGGTCCATGTCAAAGTAATGATGACCGGGGGCTATTTCCACTATGTCACCCGGCTCCAGCCTTTCCTCAACGAGGTAATTGAGTCTCTGGAAGTTGTCCACGCGGTATGTCTCGGCCGCGGCACTCGAAACAGCAAGCACGGCAACCGCCGCCAATATCAATCTGCCAAGATAAAATGTATTCATAAGACCTCCTTTCAACCTGGGGTCTACCTGGCTGCTTCAAAGGCTCCTATATCGATCTCTCCGACGATCTGGCGCGGCACAGTCACCGCTTCACGCATACCCGGCTCGAAGGAAGGCACATGGGCCTTTATGTCCTCCAGCGCCTCCAGCCATACAGGGGATGGCTCGTTGTCCGTGCCGGTCGTAGCGTGCCTGAGGACGATGTCGATCGTCTCACGATACACTTCGGGAGAGACGCCGGCATCGATAAGAGGCGAGCCGGGCATGGGGCGCAGGCCTCGACCGAGAAATCCCGGATCATCGCCTCGAATTGAGTTTTCCAGCGTCTCCGGGACATTTTCGATTCCGGCTTGAATCCAGTTATTTGAACCAGTTATCTCTCCCTGGCCACGACGCGTGAGAAAGCTTTGCCCCGGTCCCGAAAAGACATTATTAAGAAATATGATGTCGGTAGTTGACGACTGGTGGGCAAAAAAATAAAAATCCCTTGGAAAAATGGTAATGAAGGTGTTGTTGGCCGCAACAAGCGTCCCACCGGCAACACCCGTGCCGTCACCGACTCCCAGCAGGCGGCCCTGGTTTATCCCTGTATACGTACGCTTCATGACGACGTTGCCAAGCCAGAGGGTATTAAGCCTGTTGTTGCTCGAAACGTCGAGCGCGTAAGCGGTCTCCTCCTCGACCCAGTTAAAGGCAAAGATAGTGTTGTCACCTCTTGACTTGAAGTTGGTGGAATCAGTTGAGTTTCGGATATAGCAGTTTTTGACTATCTGATGGCCGGCGTTGAAGTAAAAGCCGTGTGTGCGATGTGGGCTGCCTATTCCAGGAAACCTGCCGTTGTCGGCTACCACACAGTTTTCGACAAGTACGTAGTCGGACTCGCGGGTCGCAAAAAGACCGTTTTCGCTGTTGTGCAGATAGCAGTTGCGTATGGTTATATTGGTACCGAGAATCATGATCGTAGCGGCATTCGCCGTGAAATTTGGTCCGTGGGGACGACCAGTGCCACGCGCATGAGATATCTCGAGATTTTCCAGGATAATATCGCTCGCCTCTTCCTCAAAGTAGAAAATCCCTCTCATAATATTGTGCTGTGAGCCATCGAAGACAGGCCGCCGCCCGTTTTCGCTTATGCCTCGAATAATAATGGGCGCCTCCGGCGTGCCGCTTACCTGGATACTCAGGCGCCTGCGGTCCATCATGTAAGTGCCCGGCTCTATCTCGATAATGTCGCCGGGCCTGGCTCTTGATTCGAGTAGTTCCTCAAGCGTATCAAGGTCATTTACCCGATAGGTCTGCGCTCCGGCGTAGCCGCCGGCGGCCGCCACCGCTGTGCACACGATCACAAGAAACATCAGCCTTTTCATCAGAGCACCTCCTGACCTGTTGTCACAAGACTTCAACCTCTCCGAGTCGATGCCATCCATGCTCATTTGCGCCCTCCTGCGCAAGCAGTATCCGTGGCTGCCCGCTCCAGCAGTCCACAAGTCCCACGCTGAGAGTGTACAGGCCCGCCGGGATGTCGTACGGGATAAGAACCCCGTCATCGTAGACCGCGTCGCCGGGAAGCCACCTGGTAATGTCGGCGTCGGTCTTCAGCTCCACCTGCGTGCCTGGCATGCTAAGCTGCAGAACGAGGTCATACCGCCGGTAAATTGGCGCGCAGCCGGCATTCTCCCACCATGAGTGAAAGCGCATGATCGATCCTCGCCTGAGCGGTGATGCGCACAGAAACTTGCGAAGGCAGAATCGGTAGCCCATGCGCTTCAGACAGCGCTCCACCGCGCCCCAGTAGTCCTCGGGAACAGCAGACGACTTTGTGTTAAACTGCGACATGTGCCACTTGACGGCCTGGTCAAATATATAATCAGCATCCCAGCCCCGTTCGTGCCACCGGCCCATCACCCCGCACACCTCAAAGGCCACCGGCGCGGTCTGCCATGCATCCGCAGCCTCACCGTAAATGATCCCCTGAGGGTAGCTGTCGCACATGTGACACCAGTTCGCACGGTCTCTCCAGCGCATGTCGCCAAGGCAGTCCGCACGCCACCCTGTCCCTTGCGCTACGCCAAAAGCAAGCGATGGTGCATCGTCAAACTGCATCAACAGCGGCGTTTTCCTGAAGTTTTCCGTGTAGCAGGTTATCAGTGCCTCCTTGGCCCACATCGGAGGGTCCACCGGCCTGGTCGACCATTCGCCCCAGGGGCCTATCGAGGCAAGGTCTACGCTTTCCAGGTCCGGGTGACCGTCGTACCGAGCCGCCAGCTCTGCGTTGAGGCGCGTCCAGTATTTGATATACAGCGGGTCAGAATAGACCGGCAGCCAGTAGACGTTGCCTCTCTTGGTCCTGGCCCGTCCTCCTGCCGCACCGGCCTGCCTGAGCCACTCCGGCACCTCGTTATTGCCAAGCGCGTCGTGGCACATGACACGTATCGCAAGCGTCTGGCCCCTTTCACGCGCGGTGCGAAGCGCGCCATCGATGATATCCCAGCGAAACTCTCCCTCGGCAGGCTCTATAGTGTCCCAGTACCAGCGGCAGTAGGAGACTGTCGTGTACGGGTGGTCAGGGTTATCAAGCGACTCGGGCGCCCCTTCAAACTCCTCCGGCCCAACCTCCGACCACTTCATGCCGTCAAAAAGAGGGTCGCCGTTGAAGTGCTGAAAGGTCTGAAAGCCCATGTGCGGATTGTAAAGCACCTCATCGGTCGGCTCTGGCCTGAAAATCACCGGCTCAGCCAGCCACTGGACCAGCAGCACCGACACACCGATAACGCATGCAACCACCAGAAATACCATCGCCCCTTCCTTTCTCCCGGCCGAACCGCACCATTACGGAGCGCCGGGCGGGATAAACCTTTCCACTCGTTCGGACGCAGGAACCACCTCGATCTTGCCCAGCTCGTACCAGCCGTCGTCTGCAGCCCCCTCCTGGGCAAGAAATATTCGCGGCTCGCCGGTCCACCTGTCAAGAAGCGCCACGCGCAGGTCGTATTCGCCGGTAGGCAGTTCGTACGGCACGAGAACTGAGTCGTCGTAGAGCGAGTCGCCTGGAAGCCATTTTGTTATGTCGGCATCGGTCTTCAGCGTGGCCTGGGCCTGCCGGCTCTTGAGCTGAAAGGCCAAGTCATATCCCCGGTAGATCGGGGCGCACCCGGTATTTTCCCACCACGTGTAAAACTCCATCATAGCGCCCTGGCGCACCTTTCGCGTACTGAGATACTTTCGCAGCGTGAAGCGGTAGCCCATGCGCCTGAGACACCGGTAAACCGCCTCCCAGTGATCCTCAGGTACCTGGGACGACTTGGTGTTGAACTGCGAAAAATGCCACTTGATCGCCTGGTCGAATATATAGTCCGGATCCCATCCCTTTTCATGCCAGAAACCCATCACCCAGCAGACCTCAAATACCACCGGTGATCGCATCCATACATTTTCAGCGCCGGCGTTTATTATCCCCTGCGGATAGCAGTCTTCCATGTGCGACCAGTTTTCTATCTTGAACCCGCCCATGTCACCAAGGCAGTCCGAGCGCCAGCCGGTCCCCTGCTCAACGCCGTATCGCATAGACTCGGTGTCATCAAACTGCATCAGCAGTGGAGTCTTTTTGAAATTGTCCGTGTAACAGTCGATCAGGGCCTTTCTGGCCCACAGAGGTGGCTTGACAGGCTTGGTGGACCACTCACCCCACGGACCTATAGAGGCGCAGTCCACAGTTTCCAGGTCAGGATGACCGTCGTAGCGCGCGGCAAGCTCTTCATTCAGGCGCGTCCAGTACTTGATGTAAAGCGGATCTGAATAGTCCGGAAGCCAGTACCTGATCTTCCTGCCCCTCGGGACATCACTGACACCTCCTCGTGCACCGCTCTTCTTGAACCATTCCGGAACATCGTTTTCGCCTGCCGAGTCGTGACACATCACCCTTATCGCAAGCGTCTGGCCACGATCGCGAGCAGTCTCGAGCGCGCTGTCGATTATGTCCCAGCGATAGCTGCCATCCTCGGGCTCGATCATGTCCCAGTACCAGCGGCAGTAGGCAACAGTCGTGTAAGGGTGGTCGGGATTTTCCAACGATGCCGGTCTTTCTCCAAAAGTCTCCGGCCCGACCTCCGTCCATTTTCTCCCCTCAAACAGGGGATCACCGTTGAAGTGCTGAAAGGTCTGAAAGCCCATGTGCGGATTGTAAAGA
>SLPQ01000224.1 GCA_007131925.1 Candidatus Brocadiia bacterium
GCGCTCGTGCTGAAGCGGCAGATATTCCGGTGGTTTGGCGTACGATTTTTCCGGGAGAAGGCCCAGCCGGTTCTGGTTTTCGGACTGATGGGCATGGTGCTTGGTATAATAATATACATCCTGCGCTTCCACGTTGAATTCGGCGTCGGGGTATGGCAATGAGGGCGAGATTCGCATCTGCAGCGGTCCTGTTGCTTTTTGTGATTTTCACATCGACCCGGGCGGAGGTCTTTCGGGAGAGGCGCGGTGAGCTTGGAGAGCACGCCCGGGCGCTGCGGGAGCATGTAAGGGCCGATGCGATGCCGGGCATCATCAGGCATGCTGAAACTATAGCCTCCTTCGGCAGCCGCCAGACGGGCCAGCCCGGTGTGGAGCGCACCGCCGAGTACATCCGTGACGAGCTCGAGGGCATCGGCCTGGAGGGCGTACATATCGAGCGCTCGCCGGTATGTGTTCCGATATCCGGTGAGGGATCGGTTCTGCTTTCCGACGGCCGGCGCTTTGAGGCGTGGCCGATGATCCCGAACGGTGTGCAGCCATCATCGACCGGCGAGGACGGCATGACCGGTCAGCTTGTCTATATCGGCAAGGGCCGCCCCGGGGATCTTACCGGCAGGGACCTTCATGGCTCCATAGTCCTGATGGATTATAACAGCGATGCAAACTGGCGCACTGCGGCCGAGTTTGGTGCGCGTGCAGCGATTTTCATAGAGCCGGAGTTCACCACGTGGCGCCAGAGTGACGGCAAGTACATAGACATGGTGCCTCTGCACTTTCCTCGCCTGTGGGTTTCCAGTGATGTCGGCCTTGCCCTCAAAAGCGCCGCTGAAGACGGCGTTGAGGTGACGATTTTTTCGGAAATGGCCCTTGACAATGTCGATGCGCCATGGGTCGAGGGTTACATCGAGGGAGCTGCCGGCACCGTCGCCACGATAAATATCACCTCTCATTTTGACACCCGCTCGGTGGTGCCTGCGCTTTCCTTCGGGGGTGACGAGATATGGGGTGTTGCTGCTCTGATCGAGACTGCGCGCTATTTCAAGGCCAATCCGCCGCCTGTGAATCTGCGCTTTATAGCATTTTCGGGCAACTGGCAGTCGCATGCTCTCAGCCGCGTGTATGTTCGTGACACGCTGGCCAGGATAGGCACCGAAGACCGGCTTACGGTTTCGATAGACCTGTCGACCGAATCGCGCGACCTGGCAGTAGACTACAACGGCCTTATAGGCAGCTACAGCGCCCCGCCGCTGGCTGATTTGAAGCGCATATTCTTCGGCGAGTCGACACGCGTGCCGACCGGGATCGCCGCCGAGATCAGGGACTTTCTCGGAGAAGACCTCACCCTCTACGGCGGCCTGAAGCCCCTCCCGCACGAGAGCGAGTGGCACCTCTCGGAGACCCCCAACAAGCGCCCTCTGACGCGGGCACCCCGCTTTTACACGCCAAACGAGGCATGGGAGCTTGCAGGTGGGCTGGCGGTTGTTTTCCAGACGGACCGTCTGTGGCGCTACACCCACAACTCACCGCTGGCGTCATTCGAGAGCTCTCGCGCGCGCGCAGACAACCTCACAGGCCAGGTTGAGATGCTCTTGTGGGCCTTGCGTCGCCTTTCTTTCATAGCGACAGACACTGATGTGCTCTCCATCATACATGCGCGCAGGTGGAGCCACGCGCGCGGTCGGGGGTACGCTCAGGTGACCGGGCGTGTAAGGGTCTTTTCCGTCGCGACCGCCTGGTACGCCGAAACGCTTCCCACCGACGATGAGGGCAGGCCTCTCGGGCAGACTTATGTGTATGCGTATCCGTATCATTCGGCCTTCATGTCGGGTAAGAACTTCGCCTTTCTGCCATGGCCGCTTGCGCCGCAGCGATTTTTCCACCAGGGCATGCAGTCCTTTATGAACCGCTACATAGTCAAGACGGAGCCTGACGGCAGCTATCACATTCCTGGGATTGCGGCCACTACCGACTGGGCACGGTTCACATTCACCGCGTATACGTTGGACGATGACGGCCGGATAATATATGCGACTGATTATGGTCTGCGCGGCGATATAGAGTACCGGATCACTGACGCACGCGTCTTCACGCACGACATGCATGTGCCCATTACAGTCTTTCCGTGCGGATCGTTGACGCTTTTTGGTTTGAACTGCCTGCACAGGCATAACTTCAATGAAAATGTACAGGATGAGTGGGTAATAACCTTCCTCGGCGGAGGCGGCTCCAACGCAAACGAACTGGCCCAGATGCCGCTGCTGCGCGTGGCGCGTGTCATGGTAGCAGGCGCTCGAACAGATGCCGAGGCCTACTCCTTTGCACAATGGCAAGACACGGCAATGGTTTTTCTGCAACCGGACAGGGCCGCCGAGATTCTCGCCGAGTCGCCGAGCAAGACCGTCATTCTCAACAACAGCACCGAGCCTACCGACCAGCCTCCAGGTTACACCGTCTCATGGGGTGAAAACAAGCCGGTGTATTTCACGAGACTTGAATTTCTCTCTCAGCTGAACCACCTGAACCGTTTTCGTCTGGATTCGTACGAGAGATACGGCGTCAGGTCCTACGAAGCGGAAAAGGGACACAGCATATCTGCGGCATACCTTGATATTGCGAATGAAGCTCTCCTGGAGAGGGACTACCGCAAGGCTATTGCTGCGGCTTCGCTGGGGGTCGAGTCGGCGGCCCGTGCATACAGCTCGACGCTCAAGCTTCTCTGGGACGTGGTCTCGACGACGGTTTTCTACTTTACGCTTCTGATACCATTTTCGTTTTTGACCGAGAGGCTGATAGTACCGCAGAAGACGCCGTCCGGCACGCTGACTGTCTCGACGGTGATATTTGTTATATTTGTGGGGCTTTTATGGATATTCCATCCCGGTTTCCGCCTTGCCGACAACATATGGATAACAATCATATCCTTTCTGATCGTGATCCTGACCCTGCCTGCCCTTGCGCTGATCCTCAGCCGGGGCGTAAAGATGATCAAGGAGCGCGGCGAGCAATACTATCAGACCCACAGCGCAGAGGTGGAAAGGCTTGGGGTGCTGGTTGCGGCGCTTTCGCTTGCAATATCGAACATGCGGCGCAGGCGGCTGCGCACGGGCCTGACGCTTGCCACCATTACTCTTTTGATACTGGCGCTTGTCCTGCTCACCACCTCTACCAGCTTTCAGTACACTTTTAACGAGCCGCTGCGTTTTATCGAGACCGACAGCGAAGGCGTGCTTGTTTCAAACACCCATGACAGGCGCAGGGGGCTGTTCAGAGAGGTTTACCATCTTCTGGAGAAGCTTTACTCCGACGAGGCGATAGTGGTTCCGCGTGAGTATTTCAACTACGCTTTTGCCGACACTCCCGCCTCCATGAGAAGGATATTCATTGAAAGCGACCAGGGCCGGGTCCCGGTGCCCTCGCTGCAGCTTCTCGATGAGCGCGAGCCCAAGGTCAGTGGTATTGATGAGGCGCTGGTGAGCGGCAGGTGGTTTGATGCCGAGGATATATTTTCGGTAATCCTCAGCAGAAAGATCGCCACCAGGCTGAGGGTCGATGTGGGAGAGACGGTTCATTTTGAAGGCACTCCGCTTGAAGTGGTCGGCATCTTTGACGGCTCGTACGTGGACGCCAACATCCATGACCCGGACGGCAAGCAGGTCACGCCCATCTACTTTGCCGATCCATCCCTCGGGGACATGCAGATACCTGCTCATTTTCCTGCTGAGGACATATTGTACCTGCCTCGAAGGTTGAACGATGAGACAAGGCTTCTCAATACTGCCATATGGCGCGTGGTCATAAAACCCTTTGACCGGGACAGGATACCCGTCATAGCGGACAATGTTACCCTGCAGATACCAAACGTGGACGTCTTTGAGTCAGTCGGCGGGGAGGTATCTCTGCTGTCGGCATACCACATGGTGTCGATACAGGGGTCTTCTTTCATGATAATGCCGCTGGTGGTGGCCTTTTTCATGGTGCTGGCGGTCATGCTGGGCACCGTCCATGAGCGCAAGCGCGAGATAAACATCTTTTCTTCCGTCGGCCTTTCCCCAAGGCACGTAGCCGGCATGTTTTTCGTCGAGTCGATCGTATACGCAGGCATTGCAAGCGTCCTGGGCTACTTCATCGGTATCATACTGCTGTATGTCTTTCGCATCGCAGGCCTTTTTCCTCCGGTTTTCTACCCGAACTACCTGGGTGTCTTCGTTATCTACTCGGTGGGTCTGGCGATGCTCGCAACGGTATCGTCATCCATCTACCCCATGTACATAGCGTCGCGCATCGCCAATCCCTCGCTCGAGCGCACATGGCGCATAGACACGGCGCCGTCAAACGGGCGCTGGCAGATAGACTTTCCGTTCATCGCTTCTGACATCTATGAAGTCACAGGGGTGATGGAGTTTCTAAGGGAGTTTATCACGCACTTTTCCGGCGAGGGCATGGGGGTTTTCACCTGTCTTGAGCAACCTCGCATCGAAATGGTCAACGACAGACATGCCCGGCTTTCCTTCTCAGCCTGGCTTGCCCCCTTTGAGAGAAACATCACCCAGGCGGTCAGCCTCGAAAGCCGCAAACATCCCGAGCGTGACCGCTGGGGGTTCTGCTTTGAGGTCACCTACCGCAGCGGCCCTGCCTACCTGTGGCAAAAGAGCAACAAGCTCTTCGTGGATGAGTTCAGAAAGCAGATGCTGATATGGCGCGCTTTCAGTGAAAAGGCCGTAGAGGAATATGTTGAAAAAGGCATGGAAAGACACCAGGCACAATTGTCTCTGTCTCACAATGACTGACTGCAAACATTCAGGCCTGCCCGCCGGGTTATTCACCATGGCGAGCCGGCCGCCTCGTGGCTCCATGCAGCAGAGCTCGCA
>SLPQ01000209.1 GCA_007131925.1 Candidatus Brocadiia bacterium
CCCGCGGGTCGGCCAGAATATCCGAGACAAAGCTCGAGGCCATCTGCCGCCTGGTGGCCAGCGCCGCCGGACCGCAGCTCTCGCCGGAGGCGGTTGTGGTCACAAACCTCGTGACCAGTGGGGCATTTTCCATCGAAGACAGCAGCTCCGGCTTCTCAAGAGCCTCCACGCGCATGGAGCTGCAGAAGTCCCTGAACCAGTACTACTCCGGCGCCGTCGAGAAGTTTTTCGAGCCGGTGCTCGGTCGTGTGCAGACTCTTGTAAATGTCAAAGTTGAGTCTCGAAGCATGGAGATGCAGGAGATCGAGTACGACTGGACCCGCCGCACCACCAGCGAGACTTCCCAGATCGGCACTGAGGCGGGCGCAGGTGACACCCTTGTCATGCCGAACGTCGGTACCTCACTGCAGGTCGGCGGCACTGGCGCTGGGAGGTCGGAGTCGAGCGACAGGCAGGAGGAGCGCGCGCCTGCCAGGACGGTCCTGACCGATATGCCGCCCGGTGAGGTTCTTGATGTGCAGATTTCGGTTCTGGCCGATCTTGGCCGGGTAGAAGAGATCGTCCGGCACAAAGACGGGCTGGAGGCGGACGTGGCAATACCGCCGGAAAGGCTTCAGCAGGAATACACATATTATGAGGAGATGCTCAGAAGGGGCTTGCCCTTCACCGACAGCGACGTGGGGACCATTTCGATGGTTTCATTTCGAGCCGAGCCTTTCGGCAGGATCTCCGCGGTGGCCGCTTCGATCGGGGATGTAGATACCACGACACGGCTGGTGGACACGTTGGCGGCCAACTGGCAGGCCATGGCGCTGGTGCTCCTGGCGGTCGTGGCGCTTTTCATGATGAAATCGGTAGCCTCCGGCAGGCCGCTTGATGAAGGGGCCCTGGAGTCGATGGAGTCCCAGGGCGAAGATGACAGCTCGCTCTTGCCGGAGGTCGAAATTGACGTGGAAGAAAGGCGCTCGCGAAAGGTCCGAGAGAGCATCGAGGAGATGGTGGAGAGCGATCCCGCTGCAGCTATAGGTCTTATAAAGCGCTGGATCACGAGGGAATCGTAAATGCCTGACGGCAAGCACATTGATCTGCCGGGTATTCAGAAGGCTGCGCTGCTTCTTGTGAGCATGGATCAGCAGTTGGCATCAAAGGTCATTTCAATGCTTGACAAGGATTCGATCGAGACGGTCACCACCGCAATCGCCACTCTGCCTGAAGTCGCCGGCGAAAAGCGCCGCGCGGTCGAGGAAGAGTTTTACCAGATGCTGAAGGCCCAGCAGTACGTCGAGCAGGGCGGTCTTGACTACGCCCGTCAGCTGCTCTCGCAGTCTCTCTCGGCCGACGTGGCAGAGGAGGTCCTCAAGGCCGTCGAGCAGTCGATACGTTCGCGCCCCTTTGCCTTTCTGAAGAAGGCTGAGTCTTCAAACCTGTTGACCTTCATACAGGATGAGCATCCGCAGACGATCGCCCTTGTGCTTACGCATCTTGAGGCGAAGCAGGCTGCGGAAGTGCTGGCCGGCCTCGGCAGCGACAAGCAGCTGGAGGTAGTACGGCGCATCGCGTCGATGGAGCACACGAACCCTGACATAGTCAAGGAGGTTGAAAAGGGCCTCGAAAGCCGCCTGGCTGCAATAGTTATCCAGAAGTACGAGAAGACCGGCGGCCACGAGGCAATTGCGTCGATTTTGAACCTCGCTGACCGTTCAACGGAAAAGAGCATCCTGGAGTCGCTCGAAGAGGAGGAGCCGGAGCTTGTCGAAAACATCAGGCGGCTGATGTTTGTCTTCGAGGATCTGATCCTTGTCAATGACAAGGGTATTCAGCAGGTCCTGAAGGAGGTTGACAACGAGTCGCTTGCCCTCTCCCTCAAGACTGCCTCCGATGATCTGAAAGACAAGATATTCCGCAACATGTCCGAGCGTGCCTCTACGCTCATCAAGGAAGACATGGAATACATGGGCCCTGTGAGACTCAGCGACGTGGAAAAGGCCCAGCAGAAGATAGTAGACGTAGTCAGGCGTCTGGAGGAGACCGGAGAGGTCATTATCCAGGGCCGCGGCGGAGGGGACATAGTTGTCTAACATCATAAAACAGGAAGAGGTCAAGGGCTACGACAGTCCGTTGGTTTTCGACTTCGCCGATGTCGAGAGCCGTGCAGAGGGCGTGCTGGCGGCCGCAGAGACCCGCGCGGCTTCGATCACAGCCGAGGCCGGGAAGGCCGCAGAGCGCCTGCGTGAAGAGGCCGGCCGCGAGGGTTACGCAGAGGGTTACCGCAAGGGTGTTGAAGAGGGGCATCAGGCTGGCATGGAAAGCGGCCGGGCCGAAGGGCTCGAAGAGTCACGCGCCGAGCTGAAGGCGCTGAAAGAGGCTTTCGAGGGGGTGCTCGGTGACTTCAGTGCGATGAAGGACGACCTTTTCATCAAGGCCGAGGAGGACCTGCTCAGGCTCTCGCTTCTGATCGCGCAGAAGGTCATAGCTCGCGAGATAGAGGCTGACAAGCATGTTACCGTCGACAACCTCAAGCGATGCCTCGGGGTACTCGCCGGGCGCAGCAATGTCGTCATCAGGGTGGCACCGGCTGTACTCGAAACTGTAGAGAGCGTATTGCCCGATCTTGTGCGCGCCTGCGGCGGCATGTCGTCGGTCAGGCTCGAGGGTGACGGTGAGGTCTCACCCGGGGGATGTCTCATTACAGCAGGGCAGGGCAGCCTGGACGCTACAGTAGAAACGCAGCTGGCAGAAGTTGAGACCATTCTTTTCGGGGCTGGTGATGAGTAAGGGTCTTTTTCAGGAAGAGATCGCCCTGATAGATTCGAACGACACCTTTGTCTTGAGAGGCCGTGTCCGGCGGGTGGTCGGCCTGACGGCCGAGCTGGCCGATCTGCCTGTAGCTGTAGGTGCTGTCTGCCGTATAGAAAGCGGCCGCGCGTGCAACGTCGAGGGGGAGGTCATCGGCTTCAAGTCGCACAATGCCGTCATGATGCCCTATGGCAGCACCGAGGGCCTCAAGGCGGGAGATCTCGTGCGCTCGGCGGGCGAGAGCCAGTCGATAGTGGTCTCACCTGATCTACTCGGGCGGATACTCGACGGGCGCGGCAAGCCGCGCGACGGGCGAGGTGCTGTTTTGGGCGGCCGGAGAGTCTCCATCCACCGAACGCCGCCGGATCCTCTCGGCCGTGACCGGATCATGCATCCGCTGGGGACTGGAATACGCTCAATTGACGGTATGATGACGCTGGGCCGCGGGCAGCGCGTCGGCATCTTCAGCGGCTCCGGTGTCGGCAAAAGCGTACTCCTGGGCATGATCGCGCGATATACGGATGCGGATATCAACGTAATAGCCCTCGTAGGTGAGCGTGGCAGGGAGGTCAGGGAGTTTATTGAGAAAGACCTTGGCCATGAGGGCCTCAAGCGAAGCGTAGTGGTAGTGGCAACCGGTGATGAGCCGGCGCTCTTGCGCGTAAAGGCGGCGCTGGCAGCCACGACCATAGCTGAGCACTTCCGAGAGCAGGGCATGCACGTGATGCTGATTATGGACTCGGTCACCCGCATGGCCATGGCGCTTCGCGAAATCGGCCTCTCGGCCGGCGAACCGCCGACCACCAGGGGATATCCGCCGAGCGTCTTCGCTGCATTGCCCAGGGTGCTTGAGCGCTCGGGCTGCAATGCCGGAGGCTCGATAACTGGCATATATGCGGTCCTGGTTGAAAGTGACGACATAAATGAACCGGTCGGCGATGCCTGCCGCGGCATCCTTGACGGACACATATGGCTTTCCCGCGAGCTCGCCAGCCAGCATCACTATCCTGCGATAAGCGTGCTTGACAGCGTCAGCCGCCTGGCCGGCGATGTCTGCGACCAGGAGCATCGCGAGGCCGTCGGCGAGATACGTTCGGTGATGGCGACCTATCGACGCAGCGAAGATCTCATAAACATAGGCGCCTACACCCGAGGCTCCAATGCAGATATCGACCGTGCAATAGAGATGGTCAATCCCGTGCGGGAGTACCTGCGCCAGGGCATGGAGGAGCCTGCGACCTTCGAGCAGGCCAGAGGCAGGCTTCTCGCGCTTGCCGAGAGGGCGCGAAGGCTCAGCACCCAGGCGCGCAGCGCGGCCGGCGGCCGGGAGGATGACGCATGAAGAAGTTCCGCTTTTCCCTGGAGCAAATCCTTGAGTACCGTCGCCAGCTTGAGTCCGCCCGGCTGAGCGCCTATGGCAGGGCTGCCATGGCCTTGCGGCAAAGGCAGGCCGAGCTCGAGCAGCTTGGCCGCGAGCTGGCAGAGTACCGCGCGCGCATGGCCCAGAGGGGCATTGGAAAAATATCCGCAGCCGAGCTGGCGCTCTATCGCTCGTATCTTGGCCACTGCGAGGTAAAGGTTTCGGAGGCGGCCGAGTGGATGATGCATGCGGCGCGCGACGTGGAGGAGCAGAGAAGGGAGCTTGTAAAAGCTCGCAGGGAAAAGCGTGTTATAGAGCGCCTGAAGGATATCAGGCGCGGTCAGTATGACTATGAGGCGGCGCGTGAAGAGACTGCGCAGCTTGACGAAGTCGCTGCTACGCGCTTTATCGCGCGCCGAAGCGCTGCGGGAGATCCACGGTGAATCGTATCGCAACAAATGTCTTTTCTGTCCTTTCATTGATCGGATCGCTGACGCTGGCAAGTCTTATTGTCCTTGGCGCGGTGCTCTACTTCACCGGCGTCATCACGCCACAAAAGGCATCCGACATGGTAAAGGTCTTAAGCGGCGAGCTTGTCGGCCCGGTGCATGACGCGGCCGCAGGGGATGAGGGCTACGACGAACCTTTGCAGCTTACCAGTGAAGAGCAGCTAAAGCAGGCTGTCGAACGGTGGCGCACACAGCGCGCCGCACAGGAGGAGAGACTGCGCGAGAAGGAGCGTGCGATCGAGGCGATGCTGAGGGAGCTTGTTGCTGTCGAGGGGTCGATAGACAATCGCCAGCGGCAGCTGGAGGACAGCATTGCAGCATTCGAGGCCCAACGCCAGGCACGCCTGGCCGCCCAGAGAGATGAGGGCTTTGCCAGGGCGGTCGATCACTATCGAAGAATGGACGCAAGGGATGTGGCCGAGCTTCTCTACGAACTGCCGGACCAAAAGGTGGTGGCATATCTTGAGGCCTTCACTACTGGTTTTGCAGCGGATATTCTCACGGAGATCAAGAGAGTCGATGAACAGCATGGCGTGCCCGGCCTTATCAACAGGGCAGCCCTGCTGCAGGAGCTTATGAAGGGCGAAGAGGTCGCCTTCGTCGAACAGGCCGCCGCCGCGGAGGCAGGGCGCTGACCCCCTTTTGTCAGCGGACGTATTGGCAGCCCTGCGACCGGGCAAGGGCAAACGTTAGAAAGGAGGTGAGAAATGAGCGCTATATCGATTCTTGATGTGGCCGCTGTCGCCGGCGCGCCAATCCACAACGGTGCCGGCGATGATGGTGGAGCTGCATTCGAGCCGGTCCTGGAGGCGGCGCTTTCAATGCTGAACGGGCATGACCCATCGTCGCAGTGCTGGCAGGGCCAGCAGGGCGGTGAGCTCAAAGAGCAGCTCTGTCTTGACTCGCTCCTGGCTGCTTTGGGTGATGAGGCAGTCCTTGACGACCTGCCCAGCACGTCTGATGAGCTTCTCTCAGCGATCTTGGAGCTTGTGGAAAGGGGCGATCTGGATGGGAAGGCTCTTTCAGAGGACGCAGAGGCCTACCTTGCGATTATGCTTGCCGGGGCCATCCCTTCCGCAGAGACTCCCGCCGTGGCGGCTGAGAAAATGCATGAGACCTCCGGCGCGCCAAACCCTGAGGCTGACATTGCCGCCGAGGGCACGCCTTACGCCGCCGATGCGATCCATACAGCAGGGATGTCGTACGGTGAGGATGCAATTGAAAGCGGGCACGTCTCCGGAGATGCCGGTGCCCCTCACAGCGATGATGCTTCAATGAAAGGTGGAGGCATGGAGGTAGCGCAGGCCGTGGTGCATACAGATGCAGAGGGACCGGCGTCTGATATGGTTGGTGAGCCCACAGTGCTCGCAGGCGAAGCCGCAGTCAGCAAAGCCGAGCAGGATCCTCAAGTTCCAGGCTACCATCTGCAGGGCCTGGGGCGAGGTGAAACGCCGGCGGAGCCCGCCGTGCGGGAGGATGCCGTCACCGTGGTAGATGAGGCTGGCAGGTCCATGCCGAATGCGCCATCGGGAGAGGCGGCTGTCGGGATGGATCTGGACGCAGGCGCTCTCGAAGCAGTCGAAACGGGCGAAAGCAAGGCACCACTGCAGGCTGATGTCCTTGCGGATCAAGCCGAACGGCTGATGCAGCCTTCGCATAACCTCAGCCAGGTGCCATGGGCGGATCTGGATGTTGCCGAAATGGGTGCAGAAGCGGCCGCCCGCGCTGACCAGCAGCGCATGATCGACCGGATAGCGGCAGCAGTTTCGACGGCTGGTGAGTCCGGTCGAACGACGATGCGGTTGAGGCTTTACCCGCCTGAGCTCGGCACGGTGCGCATAGAGGTGAGCAGTCTGCGCGGAAGCGTGACTGCCAGGATTGAGACCTCCAACGCCCAGGGCCGAGAAGTGCTCGGGGCAAACCTCCACGCGCTGCGCGAGAGCATCAGAAGCTCGGGCGTGGATTTACGAGACGTCGAGCTGAATTATCGTAACACGTCGGCTCACTCCGGGCCGGACCACCAGCACAGGCAAAGCACCGCGGGTGAGGGCCACGGGCGCGACGAGTGGGACAGGCGCCGCCCGGCCCGACAGGCACCGGAAGCGTCGCAGCCGCCTGAGATGGTCTCGGCCGGTCTGCTCGACGTTTTGATGTAGAACGGGAAAGGAGGAGTGCAAACGTGGACGTAAATGCTGCAATATCTGCAGCCTCTAACTCCGACGCGGCATCGAGGACGCATTCATTTTCCAATGCCGAGCTTAAAGGCGCTGATTTCCTGCGGCTGATGCTTGAGACACTGATGAACCAGGACCCGCTCGAGCCGATCAGCAACCAGGATCTCTTAGCACAAGTATCGCATATTAAGAATATGGAGACGCTCTCCAACCTCGATGCAACGCTCTCGGCAATGACTTATCAGCAGCAGCTGGCAACCGCGGGCACGCTCATCGGCAGGGAGGTCTCCGGTGTCTCGACTCACGGCGCCAATGTCACCGGCATCGTGACAAGGGTGCAGGCTGGCGCCTCTACGGGCGTCAGGCTCATCACTCACACCGGCGATGCGATGGACGTCGGCAAAGTGACGGCGATCTCGGAGGTGTCAGGTAATGGTTAGGCACATAGGCAGTGCTACGCAGCCGACACAGACCGGCCGCACCGCCGCCGGCAGGACGGCCGGAGGCGCTGATTTTCACAAGGCGCTTCTTGAGGCACACCGGCGCGGCGGAGATGTCCGCCTGAGTGCGCATGCGCAGCAGAGGATCAAGGAGCGAAACCTCTTCCTCAGCCCAGGCGACATGGAAAGAGTGTCCAAAGCCGCCGACCGGCTCGCGGGCAAAGGGGGCAGGGAGGCGCTTGTAGTGATGGACTCCATGGGCCTTATCCTCGATGTGAGAAACCGCACTGTCGTCACGGCAATCGAGCGCCAGGGCTTGCGGGAAAATGTTTTTACCAACATAGATTCGGCGGTATTCGCCTGAAGAAGCGAGGGCCGGTCCTCCATTGAGGGGGCCCTCAGTGAGGCCGCGTAAGGGCCTTCACTAAGGTAAAAAGGAGATAACTATGGGTGTAAGTACGAGTCTCTACTCCGGACTGTCGGGCCTTAAGGCCCACCAGACCCGGATGGACGTCATAGGCAACAACGTCGCAAATGTCAACACGCCCGGCTTTCGTTCTTCGCGTGTGCTTTTCAGTACCGCCTTTGCACAGACGCTCTCGATAGGTACTGCGCCGGGCGATGGGCTCGGAGGGGTAAATCCAATACAGGTGGGCCTGGGTACGACATTAGGGACCATCAGCACCAACTTCAACCAGGGCTCGATAGAGACTACCGGCATTCCCTCTGATGTGGCGATCTCGGGCGAGGGGTTTTTTATCGTGCAGGATGGTTCGGGGAGGCCCTACTACACGCGGGACGGCAGTTTCTCGCTGGGCTCAGACCAGGTGCTGGCAAACTCCAAGGGCATGCAGGTCATGGGATGGATGGCTGATGACAACTTCGAGATAACCCAGACCGGCAGCGGCGGCCCGATCCGGATTCCCCTGGGCTCCATGCGCATGGCGCTGGCCACAGAGAATGTCCACCTTTCCGGAAATCTCATCTCAGACGGCATCGTCGCCACGCAGGGCAGCCTGCAGACCACCCAGGATCTCATCGACAGCTCGACGGGCCTGGCCGCCGGTGAGGGCACGCTGCTGTCAGATCTTACCGACGAGGGGGGTGTGCCTTTCTTCCAGGTAGGTGACACACTGACTTTGAGCGCACGCAAGGGAGGCAGACAGCTCCCCGAGGCCACATTTACCGTGACGGACGGGGCAACCCTTGGAGGCACCGACCCTTTAAGCGACCTGGCCGCCTGGATGGAGGCCGCGCTCGGCATAAACACCGCCGCAGAGGTCGGCGGCTCTCCGGGTATCACCGTCGACCCTCTGACCGGGGCACTTTCCATATCCGGCAACTACGGCACCGCCAACGACGTCTCCGACCTTATGCTGACATCGACCGGGGCTATAAACCGGCCATTCGCGATCTCGAAGACCCAGAGCGCGGACGGTGAAAGCGCTTTCACGCCGTTTATCGTGTACGACTCACTGGGCACCGAGGTCGAGGCGGCAATGACCTTCGTCATGGAGTCCACGTCTTCGGCGGGCAACGTGTGGCGCTGGTACGCCGAATCAGGTGATGACACCGCACCCGAGCGAGTAGTGGGCAGCGGGACGGTCACCTTTGACACGTCCGGGCGGTACATCGAGGATTCCGGAGACATGATAATCATCGATCGGGACGACACCGGAGCTCAGACGCCACTGGCGATAGCGCCAGACCTCTCCTCGATCACACAGCTTGCCGGCGACAGGTCCGAGGTAGCACTTACCCGCCAGGACGGCACCCCCGAGGGGACGCTGAACGAGTACGCGATAGGCGCCAATGGGATAATCTCCGGCATATTCACAAACGGCCTCGTCGCCGACATCGCCCAGCTGGCGCTGGCGACCTTCACCAACAATGAGGGCCTTTTTGCCGTCGGGGACAACATGTTCAGCCCTGGGCCCAACGCCGGCGCCGCGCAGGTGGGTATGCCGGGTTCGTTTGGCTCGGGCACTCTTGTCTCGGGTGCGCTCGAGCAGTCAAATGTGGACCTTGCGAATGAGTTTGTGAACCTGATTGTGACCCAGGCAGGCTACACTGCAAACTCGCGCGTGATAAGCAGCTCCAATGAAATGCTCAGGGAGCTTCTCAACACTATGAGGTAAGGAAGATCGCCGCGGGGCGGCCCGAGAGCCGCCCCGGCAGGCATTGAGAGGTCTATGCCGGGAAGGTGTAAGTGATAAAGCTGACGCGCATGAGCGGAGATGAGTTTGTGGTCAACGCGGAGCTCATTCAGTACGTGGAGGCAAAGCCGGACACGATTGTCACGATGGTTGGCAAGGAGAGGCTCATCGTCAGGGAAAGCGTTGACGAGGTTATAGAGCGAGTCATCGATTATGGGCGGCGGTTAAGGTCTTTTCCGCCTGAGAGGATCAAATAGAGCGCGTTTTGCGCGAGGTTTGCCATGGATCTTGCGACGATGATCGGACTGATAATGGGAGTCTTGCTGCTGGCGGCGGCGATGTTCGCGCGCGAGAGCGTCGAGACATTCGTCGACTGGCCTTCGGTGGCCATCGTCCTCGGCGGAACAGTCGCAGCACTTCTTATCAGCTTTCCGCTTAGGAAGGTGCTCAACCTCATCCGCGTGACGAAAAATGCCTTTTTCAGCGAGGTGCAGTCCGCCAGGGACCTCATCAACGACCTTGTGAAGTACGCGGAGATTGCAAGGCGGGACGGCATCCTGTCCCTGGAAAGCATGACCGAGACCATACAGGACCGCTTTATTGTGAAGGGCATACAGATGGCCGTCGACGGCACCGACCCGGAGCTCATTGAGCAGATCCTCGAAGGAGAGCTCGACAGCCTCGCGGAGCGGCACACCCAGGGCAGGCTGCTGTTTGAAACAATGGGCCGCTACGCCCCCGCCTTCGGCATGATCGGCACGCTGATCGGCCTGGTGATAATGCTCAAGAATATGGAAGACACCTCCCAGATCGGGGCAGGCATGGCTGTAGCGCTGATTACCACTCTTTACGGAGCCATCAGTGCAAACCTCGTGTTTCTGCCGATCGCAGACAAGCTGCGGATGCGCTCCAATGAGGAAATGCTTATGAAGCAGATCATAATCAAGGGAGTCATGTCGATACAGTCCGGAGACAACCCGAGGATAGTCGAGCAGAAGCTCAAGACCTTTCTGCCGCCGACTTTCAGAGAGTTTGAGGAAAAGAAGGAATAGAACGTGCCGGCGGATGAATCAAAACGCAAAAACGGGGAAGATGCCTCCAAGGGCGGCGCCCCCGCCTGGATGGTCACCTACGGCGACATGATGACGCTTCTATTATGCTTTTTCGTGATACTGGTGGCCATAAGCGAGGTTAAAGAGGAGAAGTTTCACAAGGTCATGGAAAGCATAAGGGAATACTTCGGATACGAAAGTAGCCCTATAGTCGAGCCCGGTGACGCCTCAGCCAGCTCATTTCGTGAGCAGATAAGCAGGGTCTTGAACGAGCAGGCAAGCCCGGATCCACTGGGTGCGCCCGTCAAGAGCCTCCTCGGCCAGCACATCATGGTCATGACCATAGATGAGGGGCACAAGATCACGATCGGGGGCAAGATACTTTTCGAAGAAGGGGCTTCTGAGCTGTCTGTGAGCGCTTACGAGCCGCTCGATCGATTGGTGAACATACTGCAGGGGTACGCAAACAAGATAGAAATCAGGGGCCATGCAGGCATTGAGAGGCTTTCGGACGACGGCAAATACGAAGATCTCTTCGACCTGGCCTACGCACGCGCCAAATCGACCGCTGCCTATCTGAATGAGCGGGGCATAGACCAGCGGCGTATCAGGCTTTACTCTGGCGGACCCTATGACCGGCCCGCATCAAACCTTACATATGAAGGCCAGGAAGCCAACCGCAGCGTGGAGGTTATCGTCAGCGAGGAATTGATCCCCCCGGAGGGGGCCAGGGCCGCGGTTACAGGCCGCATGGGAGGATAAGGATGGAAGAACAGGAAAGCCGCGAGGCGCAGGAGTCGAGGCGGGAGCCGCTGCTGACCCGCTCGACGGCGGCAATTATTGCAATCTTTGCCATTATCAATGTGGCGGTCATTCTGGCGATCTTCGGTGGGAGCCTTTTCGGCAGCGGCGGCGCCGATGTCGATGGCCCGAGAGGCAGCGTCCTGCAGAGGACCAGCCTTATCAGCCTGGGCAGGATAGAGGTCAGTGTGCCGCTGGATCCAGTCCATCAGAACTTCATGCGCTGCTCGGCCAACATCTCGCTTCAGGTGCCCTCAAACCGACAGAGCGAAATCGAGCCCATGATCACCAGAAACGATGCTATTTTCAAAGAGCTGGCCAGAGAGGCCTTCCGAAACGCTTCCCCCGAGGACATCGCTACCGAAAACCTCGCTGGCGTCAAGAACGCCATCAGGCGGGGCATAAACGAAGTGCTTGGAGAGGAAGCGGTCAAGCAGGTTTATTTCAGGGATTACAGGCCCTATTGAGGCCGGTGAAAGAGGTGGCTTATGCCTGAGGAAGAAGGGCGCACGCAGCAACCGCAGCCAGAGGCCGACGACGCGGCAATGTCTCGAGAAGAGGATGCCCGCACCCCTGAGGGCCCGCTCCCTGAGCATGACGCCCTTGCTGAAGAGATCGTCGGCGAGGCCGGCGCCGAGACCATGCAAACAGACGAGGGCGAGCCCATGAAGCTGGTGGAGTTTACAGGCACTGCCGGCAGCGCTCAGCCTGGGGGCATAGACCTCCTGATGGACGTTGATCTCGAGGTCAAAATCGAACTCGGCCGGGCCGACATGGCCATAGAGGACATTCTCCAGCTGCGAAAAGGCTCGGTCGTCGAGCTCGACAAGCTCGCTGGCGACCCGGTGGATATCCTCGTAAACGACCGCCCCGTGGCGAAGGGCGAAATCCTCGTTGTAAACGACAATTTCTGTGTGCGCGTTACGGAAATAATCGACCCGGAGGCCGGGCTTGTGTTTGAGGATGC
The DNA here is from genome assembly GCA_007131925.1 of Candidatus Brocadiia bacterium. Classification (GTDB taxonomy): domain Bacteria; phylum Planctomycetota; class DG-23; order SLPQ01; family SLPQ01; genus SLPQ01. The sequence goes on from SLPQ01000209.1 coordinate 12,256, forward strand.
GAGTGATGAGTAGAATCGATGGGATGCAGCTGTTGGCCCTGGTTGCCGCCGTATTGCTCCTGGCAACGACCGGGGCTGCCGTAGAGGCGCCTGAAGGCGCGGGCCATGAAGGGCAAACGCTGCCGGAAACACATGGCGAAGAACTGACGCCTCAGACGTACGATGTCGCCGTGCCGGGACTTCAGGACCAGCGGATACCGCGGGAAATCCACGATAGCGATGAAGAGAACACGGTTGGACGGACACCCTACATGGAGATGGTAAGGCTGGCCGTGTCACTTGGAGCCGTCTTGAGCCTGGTGGTCGGCGGGGCATGGGCGTTCAAAAAATTTGTGCCGCGCACGGCGGGGATGTTTGGATCCGGGCCGCTCAAGGTCATAGCACGCACGTACCTGGCTCCGAGGCAGATGGTATGTCTTGTGAGCGTGCCTGGCAAGCTGCTGGTGGTCGGCTCGACCCAGCAGTCGCTTTCACCGCTGGCGGAGATTGACGACCCTGTGGAGATAGAAAGAGTTCTTTCGCTTCTTGAGACCAGCTCGCCAAGGGGAGCAAGCGAGACATTCAAAAACATGATGTCGAGCGTGTCCGGGCGACCGTCAGGCGGCAAGGCGATCGAGGACGACCTCGCTGACACGGTTGAAAGCGTTTCACAAAGGGTGGCCTTGCTCAACAACAGGCTGGAGGCTTACGACAAAGATATGAGCTGAAAGAACACCGGAACGGAGAGGGGACGGTGGTGAAATACAGGGCTCGATGGTCCGCTTGTGGCGGATTGTGCGCTTTGGGGGCAGTGGCTGTGGTGATCATGGCCGGTCTGTGTGCTGATGCGCACGGGCAGACAGGCATACCCAGGATTCCCGGCGTAGAGGAGGCATCCAGTCCGCGGGAGGTGGCCGCCACGCTGCAGGTTCTGGGCATCCTTACAGTACTCACACTTGCCCCGGCAATTTTGATCATGACCACTTCATTTACGCGCATAGTGGTGGTTTTGAGCCTGCTGCGGCAGGCTCTGGCCACCCAGCAGCTGCCTCCCAACCAGGTGCTGGTGGGGCTGGCTCTTTTCATGACCTTTGTGGTAATGGCGCCAACTTGGAAGGTTGTGAACGACCATGCGCTCGGGCCGTACCTAGCCGGCGACATATCCGACCCGCAGGAGGCGTACGAGCTGGGGATAGTGCCGGTCAGGGAGTTCATGATCCGGCAGACGCGCCCGCAGGACATACGGCTTTTTCTGAGATTTTCGCGTGTCGAGCTCTCAGAGGATGCCACCTATGCCGAGGTGCCGACGACGGTTCTGATGCCGGCCTTCATGATAAGCGAGCTCAAGACGGCGTTTGAAATGGGCTTCAGGCTGTTTCTGCCGTTTCTGATTATCGACATTGTAATATCGTCAATTCTGATTTCGATGGGGATGTTGATGCTGCCGCCGGTTCTTATAAGCCTGCCGTTCAAGCTGCTTCTCTTCGTGCTTGCCGACGGCTGGCACATGGTGGTCGGATCACTCATGTCGTCGTTCGGTTGAGAGACGAACTGACGAAGGGGGCATTACATGGATGCGGTAGGTGCGGCAAGCGACATGGGCAGGGAGGCGCTGCAGTTGACGCTGCTACTGGCGCTGCCCATGCTTTTGACTGGGCTGATTGTGGGTGTGACTGTGAGTATTCTGCAGGCGGCTACGCAGGTGCAGGAGCAGACGCTGAGCTTCATTCCGAAGATCATCGCCATGCTTGCTGCGCTGTATCTTTTTATGCCTGTGCTGATAACGATGCTGGTGGAGTATACCGAGCGGGCATTTCAGGCGATCTCAGCGATATCCCTGTAAAGGTTTGGTATTTATGGAAACGGTGGACCTGGCGACGGCGAGTCTTTTAGGATACATCCTGATTCTCTTCAGAGTGGGTGGGATTATGATTTTCGCCCCATTTTTCGGATCGGGGCTGATACCCGCCAGGCTGAAGATGGCCTTTGCCATGGTAATCGCGCTGGCTCTGCTGCCGGCTGTGAGGCCAGAGGTGCCTGCAGAAGTTTCGATCGGCTGGATTCTGGAGACATCAGCCGGGGAAAGCGCGGTCGGGATGGTGATAGGTTACGCGGCGGGGCTTGTATTTGTGGGTGCGCAGATTGCCGGCATGCAGATTGGCCAGCAGATGGGCACCGGTATAGCAAATGTCTTCAATCCCCTCATAGAGGACCAGATATCGCTGGTCGGGCAGTTTTACTTCTACTTCGCAATATTCATATACCTGGGAATAGGCGGACATCACATGCTTTTCACCGCGCTGGTCACAAGCTTCGAGACGCTGCCCGCCGGTTGGATGGCACTCTCGGGTAAGACCCTCGCCATGCTGATAACCCTGTTCGGGCATCTCTTTGCGGTGGCCTTTGCGGTGAGCGCGCCGATAGTCCTGACGCTTTTTCTCACGACTGTAGCGATGGGGTTTATAGCGCGAACGGTCCCGCAGATGAACATCCTGATAGTAGGCTTTCCAGTAAGGCTTATCGTGGGGCTTACGGTAATGGCCTTTACGCTGCCGTCGATTGGCAGCTTTCTTGCGCGCACAATAGGAGTAGTGATGGACGCAGTCGTAAGCATGATTCAGGTTTCGGGGTGAGCCGTGCCTGAAAACGACTTCGGCGAAAAGACCGAACAGGCAACTCCACGCCGTCGCGAAGAGGCCCGCGAAAAGGGCCAGGTCGCCAGGTCCAACGACCTCTCGGCGGCGCTGACGCTGCTGGGAGCGGTGGTACTGCTTCATGTGGGCGGCTCGGGTCTTTTGCACGCGCTGGCGCTTCTTACCAGAACGGGGCTCGACTCGCTTGATGTGGGCATCATGACGCCTGAGACGATGAGGATGTACTACGGCGAGAGCATGATTTTCATATTTCGTGCAGTCGCGCCGCTACTGGTCGGACTGCTTGTGCTTGGCGTTGCGGGCAACCTTCTGCAGACGGGCCTGCTCTGGACCGCCGAGCCTTTAAGGCCTGACATCTCGAGGCTCGATCCTGTAAAGGGGCTCGGCAGGATCATCTCCAAGCGTGGCTTTATGCGCCTGCTCGTCAGTATTTTCAAGGTGATTCTCATAGGCGCCATCGCCTGGGTGACCATCATAAGTTACCTACCGTCCACTGCGGCGCTGGTGGAGCTCTCAGCCGGAGAGATAGCCGCGTTTGGGGGGTGGCTGGTGATCGTTATGGGCTACCGCGTGGCGGCTGCGCTAGTGTTTCTGGCCATTGTGGACTACGCGTTTCAGCGATGGCAGTACGAAAAGGACCTGATGATGACCAGGCAGGAGCTCAAAGATGAGCTCAAGCGGATGGAGGGCGATCCGCTTACCAGGGAGCGCAGGCGGCGCATGCAACGGGAGGTCGCCAGGCAGCGCATGATGCAGAATGTCCCCGGCGCAGACGTAGTCATCACAAATCCGACCGAGCTTGCCGTCGCAATCAGTTACGACCCTCAGGATATGGCCGCGCCTGTCTGCGCAGCCAAGGGCGCTGGAAACATCGCCGCCAGGATCCGTCAGATCGCTGCGGCCGCCGGGGTCCCCATCGTAGAAAACAAGCCGGTGGCGCAGCTGCTCTTTCGCAAGGTAGAGGTGGGAGGTGAGATCCCGGTGGAGCTCTACCAGACGGTCGCTGAAATCCTTGCCTATGTATACCGCATCAAGGGCAAAACGCTCACGGAGGCTCTCGCATGAGCTCTCATCCTGAAAGACTCGCCACCGTACCTCGCCGGCGTGCCGCGGCAATGCAAGGAGAGCACGGATGACCACGATGAGTGTACACGCAGCGAATGTGGGCCGTATCTTCGTGCAGTACCGCGGCGCAGTGGTGCCGATTGCGGTTGTGGCGCTTCTGGGCGTTTTGCTGTTTCCGCTGCCTCCGCAGGCGATGAGCATGCTTCTGCTGGCGAATATAACCTTTGCCGTGGTAATCATGCTTACAACAGTGTACGTGCGCGGGCCGCTTGAGTTTTCGGTCTTTCCGAGCGTCCTTCTAGTCTCGACACTCTTCCGGCTGGTGCTGAACGTGGCCTCAACGAGGCTTATACTCTCGAGGGCATATCTTTACAAGCTGGATGCGGCTGGCGCGGTCATCCGGGCCTTCGGCTCATTTGTGGCCGGCAACTCGGCTCTTATAGGCCTGGTCATTTTCTCAATACTTGTCGTCATTCAGTTTGTGGTAATAACCAAGGGTGCAACGCGAATATCCGAGGTAGCAGCGCGCTTTACCCTTGATGGCATGCCGGGCAAGCAGATGTCCATCGACGCCGATCTGAATGCCGGACTGATCGACGAAGCTGAGGCGCGCAAAAGGCGCCAGGAGATAACTCGCGAGTCTGACTTTTACGGGGCGATGGATGGTGCTTCCAAGTTCGTGCGTGGCGATGCAATAGCCGGCATAGTCATCACGATCATAAACATCGCAGGCGGCTTGATCATCGGCCTTTCTCACGGTATGAGCGTAGGCGAGGCGGCAAGTGTCTATACGCGCCTGACTATCGGTGACGGCCTTGTCACCCAGATCCCCGCCTTTATCATCAGCATATCCGCAGGTCTTCTTGTCACGCGCGCGAATGCACTGACAAACCTGGGCGAAGAAGTCCTCAGCCAGGTATTTGCAAAGCCGATGGCGCTTTTGATCTCCGCGGTCTTTCTTGTCGCCCTTGCGGTGACCGACCTGCCAAAGCTGCCTCTTATGATGCTGGCCGGCTCATGCGTGGGCATTGCGATGCTGGTCACCCGCTCTCGCCGTGCCGTAGTCGAAGCCGAGAAGAAGACCCGCAAGGCAGCTCCTGTCGAGTCGGAGCCGCTGCCGGCGGCTTCCCGGGTCGATCCCCTCGAAA
>SLPQ01000213.1 GCA_007131925.1 Candidatus Brocadiia bacterium
GGGGGGGCCTCCAGGAGTCGATCTGGCGCTGGCGACACCTCTTCATCGCATCCATCGGGCTCCACGTCGGCGTCGCGTGGCTGCAGTTTTTCGGCGTCGTGGGAACAACGTACCAGCAGGCCGGCGTTGGCCGTCCGTCAGGGCTCTTCTTCCACCCGATGACGCTCGGCTACCTCCTCGTGGCGGTGATGCTTTCCTTTTTTGCGGGGCTGCTGCTTCTGGTGATGGGCGGTCTTGTGCCTGAGTCGGGCGCCGCCATACGCACCGAAGGGGTTTTCGCAAACCTCATGCATTACATTTTCGCTTTCGTGCGTTACGCATCTATAGGTGACCATTATCTCAACTTTTTCGAAGGTCTCATCAATACACGTGACGTAGTATATTTCGTCAGCGCGACGGCCTTCTTCCTCTTTCTCTCGACGCTGGCGGTGGAGAGTCGCAAATGGAAATGAAAGATCCAAGACAGCTCAAGCAGACGCTCCAGCACGGAGACGTGCGGCTGCCTGAGATGACGGGCCTGGCCGCGAGGGGCCCCTCGCGCGCGCAGGTCATGCTGCATTTGACTGGCATGGGCCTCGGCTTTCTACTGCTGCTTGTGGGGCTGGGCCTGGGACTCTCGACAGGCGTGTGGAACCGCCTGGCGCTCATACCGGTGATCACCGGCGCGGCCCTCATAGCCGGGTGGGTGACGATAAACTATCAGTTTCTCTCCGAGATGCTCAAAAACCGCCGTGTCATGGTGGGCACAAACGCTCTCTTCATGGCTCTTCTGGCGGTTGTGCTCGTCATTATGGTCAACTTCATCGGATACAGGCACTATGCCCGGTGGGATATGACATCTGTCGGGCTCAACACGCTCTCGCCCAAGAGCATCCAGGTGCTTGATACGCTCGATCATGAGATAACCATCCTGGTGACCGACCGCGCCGGAGGCGCCAGAAGCCCCTGGAGGGATGCTTACGAGCGCCTTCAGCGGCTGCTGAGGCTCTACCGTGACGAGTCAAGCGCCATAAGGGTGGAGATTCTCAGTCCCGACGTCGATCCGCAGGCCACGCAGCTGCGCTTGAGAAGGTACGGGATAGAGGCGCCCCTTGAGGGACTGGTGGACCAGGTATTTGTCGTTGCCGGGGGAAGAAACAGTATGATTGCCGTGCGGAATATGGGCGTTTACGCGCCCAACCCCAGGGACCCGCACGGCAACCAGGTCCTGGTGGGCTTCAAGGGCGAGCAGCAGGTGACATCGGCCATTCTTGAGGTCATAACCGAGCGTCATTACAAGCTTTATGTTCTGGCAGGGCACGGCGAGAGAAGCATCCAGGATGCCGGACCGGGCGGAGTGCTCGAGCTGGCCGCTGCATTAAAGCGCGATCATTTTCAGCTGGAAGAGCTGGTGGGCGTGCCTGACGGTGGCGTACCTGATGACTGTGACGCGCTGATTATCCTTGATCCGCGCACGCCTCTTGCACCAAGGGAGGTCAGCGCGATAGAGCGTTATCTCGGCCGCGGCGGGCGTCTTTTCGTGGCGGTTGATTTTGACGGTCAAAGCGGACTGGAGAGCCTACTCAGACAGTGGGGCGTGGTGGTTGGTGAGGACATTGTGATCTCACAGGACGCTCGAACGCTTCTGGGCTCGCCGGCGGCCTTTCTTACCAGCCATTTCGGCGACCATGAGATTACTGCGCCACTCAGTGGTTTTCAGGTTGCTTTCAACTTTGCCCGGAGTGTGAGCCCAGCGCCCGCCCGCCATGCGCAAGCGGTGACCCTGGTCTCCAGCAGCAGGCAGTCCTACGCGGAGACAAACCTCGATGAGATGCGCCGACAGCAGACCACTACCTTCAATCCCGCTGAAGATGTGCGAGGGCCTATAAGCGTTGGCGTTGCGGTTGAGGAGACGGCCGTGGGCCCACGTGGAGGGCAGGGCGAAGCCGGCCCACTGGCGAGGATGGTGGTGTTTGGCGATGCCGACGTGTTCTCAAATGACCTCCTGGCGCACGGCGCCATTCTCAGGAACCTCGACCTGTGCCGCAACTCGATACACTGGCTGGTCGAGCGTACGGAGCTTATCTCCATAGAGCCGCAGGTCGACAGGCAGCATATATTGGTGGTGGATGCAGCAGGTATCAGGGCGGTCTTCTGGCTGATGGTAGTGGGTCTGCCGCTGTTGGTTCTCTTTCTCGGCGGCATTGTCTGGGCGGTTCGCAGCTACGGCAGCAGGTCACAATGAGCAGCTTTCGACAGTACGGGGAGGTCTGGACTAAATGAAGCGTACCATCGTACTACTGCTTATCACACTGGCGGTTGCCGCATGGGTTTACTGGATGGAGGTACGCGAGGGCACGAGGCTTCGCGACACCGACCAGAGACAGCAGGCCGCCAGGACCTTGACAGGCGTAACGTCAAGGGAGATATCCTCCTTTACGCTCAGGCCCGTCGACAGAGAGGCCATAACCGCTCGCAACGTCGAAGGAGATTGGGTGCTGACCAGGCCCGTCTCGACACGCGCGGAGGATGCATCGGTCAAGAGGGTGCTCTGGGACCTCGAGTGGACGGAAAAGGAGCGCACCATCGAGGCATCGGCCCTTACGGATGAGCGGCTGTCCGACTATGGCCTTCTTGCCCCGCGCGGCGCCATAGAGGTGGAGACTACATTGCCGGACATGATAACTCTTGTTGTCGGAGGGCAGGCGCCCGGCGGACAGGGCGTCTACGTGCGTGAAGGGGATGATGGGCCGGTGCACCTGGTGGCAGCGAACTTCGCCAGAAATCTCGACTTGACAGTTGAGCAGATGCGCAGCAAGACGATTGTGGACCTGGCACCCGGCCAGATGGGCTCCATCAAGATCCACAGCGAAGATGTCAAGGCCGCCCTTGCAAGAAGGCAGGGCAAGTGGAACCTTACTGAGCCGTTCGAGGATCATGCGGACCCCGAGGTCGTTAACCGCTTTCTAAACAATGCTGCGCAGCTGAAGGTGTCAACCTTCGTTAGCGAGGCACCGGAAAGCTACGAGGAGTATGGCCTGGTCCACCCTGAGAGCCCTCATACCGTCGAGGAGGGCACCTATATTGTCATAGGCGAGGCCCTGGGAGGCGGAGGAAGGGAGCGCATCGTACACTTCGGCGACGTAGCGCCCAATGGCGAGATATATGCAATTGTCAAAGGGGAAAGCACCCTTTTTACACTGCCCGCCGGGCAAGTTGCACAGCTTTTCGTACGTTTGTCGGATCTGCAGGCCAGAAGAGTCGTGCGGGTGGACCCCTATGCTCTCACTCGTGTCACAATGTCTCATGGCCTCGAGCAGGTCGAGTTTGCAAGGCGGGACTTCGACTGGCACGTCGTCAAGCCCTTCGAGGCACAAGCACACAACAGGGCGGTCGCGGACTTGCTCAACTACTTCGAAAGCGCACGCATTCTCGAGCACATAACACCCGAGCCGGTTCTCGATCGCTACGGGCTCGACGTGCCGAGGGGGAGCTTCTCATTTGTAGAGGGTACGGCCCTGCCGCAGGGGATTATCTTTGGCGGCGAGGCGCCCGGGGGCGCAGTTTACGCAAAAAGAACGGACACGCCGGGCGTCTTTACGGTCAGCGCATCTTTGTTTGACAGGCTCTCGCGCAGGCCTCTGGATTATCACACCCGTGACATGCAGAAAGTGTCAATGGACAGGGCCCGCTCGGTCACCATAAAACGCGCCGACGGTGAATTTGTCATCGCGCCGCTCAGACCAGCCGCGCGCCCGGCCGACTGGCGCATGCGCGAGCCGGCCACCGCACCCGTAAATCCGCGGGTAGTCGAGAGGATTATTTTGGGCCTTGCCACCACTACAGCAGTCGACCTCGTCGAAAAGCACCCGCGCGACCTCGCCGCTTACGGCCTCCATGAGCCGGAGATCAAGGTCTCTGCAAATCTGAGCGATACCCCGGACCAGCCCAGGGCGATCCTGGTGGGCCGCCCTGCTGAGGGTGGCGGCCGGTACGCGATGCTCGAAGGAGGTGACCTTGTCTTCACCATAGCAGGCGAGTTTGCCACTGCGCTGAGACGCGAGCTTAAGGAGCCCAGGGTGCTGGACTTTGCACGTACGGCGGCCGGCCGCGTCGAGTTTGTCAAGGGTGATATCGAGTATGTCGCCGTCAAGGTCGACGGGAGATGGATGGTTGAAAGTCCCGAGGGTTTTGGCGTGGCCAGCGCGGCTATCGAAGACGAGCTTCTGCACCTCTCACGCCTTGAGACCGAGAAGTTCGAGACGTACACTACAGGGCGCCTGGCAGACTACGGTCTCGTCAGACCGCAGGCGGTTGTGAGGATCGAGACTCCGCAAGAGGTTGCAGCCATCTCGGTCGGTGACATGCACCCGCGGGGTCTTTACTATGCCACTTCGACGACCGTTGACGGCGTCTTTCTTCTGGATCCGGGCGATCTGATCAACATACTGGAGCCGGGGCGGCTTTTCGAGGAGCCGGCCGGCTGAGCCGTTGCTGCGGGAACGGGCTGCTTCAAGGGCGGCCATTACATGCCTCCACGTGCCGGATCATGGCGTCAGTAGCGCACCGCAGTGCTGACACACAGGGAGTCCATATGAACCAGATGACCTCGGCGCGTGAGGGCCGCCTCACGCCACAGATGGAGATGGTCGCTGAGCGCGAGGGCATGCCCGCCCAGCACCTTATGTCGCTTGTCGCCGCAGGCAAGGTTGTCATCCCGTGCAACCGGGAAAAGCCGCCTGAGAGGATGTGCGCCATCGGCAAGGGCCTCTCCACGAAGGTAAACGCTAACATCGGCACGTCCTCCGACTTTGCCTCCACCGAACGCGAGCTGGAAAAGCTCGCCGCGGCAGAGGCCGCCGGCGCCGACACGGTTATGGACCTTTCCACCGGTGGAGACCTTCACGAGATAAGGATGCGAATAATAGAGGCCGCCACTGTCCCGGTCGGCTCGGTGCCTGTCTACGATGCCGGCGTTACAGCAGCGGCCACTCGCGGCACGGTGCTGGAGATGACCGCGGGCGACATGCTCGAAGCCCTTCGCACCCACATCGCCGACGGCATCGACTTTCTAACCGTCCATTGCGGCATAACCAGGCGCACCGTACAGGCGCTCAACAGGCACCCCCGTGTGTGCGGCGTCGTCAGCAGGGGCGGGACCTTCCTTGTGCACTGGATAGAGAAGACCGGCGAGGAAAACCCCTACTACGCTCGCTTTGACGAGGTCCTCGACATGCTGCGCGAAGCGGATGCCACGCTCAGCTTAGGTGACGGTCTGAGGCCGGGGGCGATCGCGGACTCCTTTGATGCCCCACAGATCGAAGAGCTCGTCGCTATGAGCGAGCTGGCCCGCCGCGCTCTCGATGCCGGTGTGCAAGTAATGATAGAGGGCCCCGGGCACGTTCCGCTGGGTGAGGTCGCCGCTCAGGTACGCCTCCAGAAGAGCCTCACCGGCGAGGCGCCGTTTTACGTGCTCGGCCCCATCGTTACAGACATAGCCCCCGGTTACGACCATATAACAGCCGCCATCGGTGGCGCCGTCGCCGCGGCGGCAGGAGCCGATTTTCTCTGCTACGTCACACCCGCGGAGCATTTGGCCCTGCCGGATGTCTCCCAGGTGCGACAGGGCGTCATAGCCGCGAAAATCGCCGCACATGCAGGCGACATTGCCAAGGGCGTACACGGGGCGGCCGAACGGGACAAGAAGATGAGCGAGCTGCGCAGATGCAGAGACTGGAAGGGGCAGATGGAGATGGCCCTTGACGGTGTACACGCCGACCTCATAAGGGCCCATGCGTCCAGTGCGGATTCCGACGCGTGCAGTATGTGCGGCAGCTTTTGCGCCTTTCGTATCGCCCAGGAGGAAAGCGGCTGCAACGGCTCCTGAGTGTGGCCTGAGCCGGGCGCCGACCTCAGAGGCCTTTCCCCACAGTCGAGCCGGCATGATTTGGCCTCTCTGCCGGCACAGGGATGTCATATACCCAGCGGGGTCTTTTCCTCAGGTACTATGAGGTGGGTCTGATTACGGACGTAGTCGAGAGCCTCTCTGGCCTCGGGGGTTGTCTTGTCGGGCACCGAAAGGTAAAAGGCATAGTAGTACTCGGCGGCTGCCTCCACATTCCCCATCTCATCAAGCTCACGCGCGCGATTGTAATACTGCATCGCAAGCTCGGTCAGCGTTGATTCGAGCCATTCGACGGCCTTTTGTGCCGCATCCTCCCGGGCCTTTTCCAGAAGCTCGCTCTCGGTAGGAAGCCGGCGGGGATCATGCTCGACTCCCTCGCTGTCTTCCGCATGCACGCCCTCGGTGTAGGTGTCTTCAGCGCTTGATCTGCCACTTATGACCTCAAGCGTCTTGGTGGCCCCGGTATACGGGTCAGCGACCTCGAGGCTGACCTCCACCCTTGCCTCCATCGTCACCGTGTAGACAAGATAGTCATAAGGCGCAAAGACCTCTTGCTCGATCTCCGGGTCAGTGCGGGCAAGTCGTCTTTCTATCTCGATGATTTCATCCTCCGTGGCCTCCAGCGTGCCGCGCAGAAACTCGAGCTCATCGACGATCCTTTCGCGCTCGTCCGGTTCGGTGGCCCGTCTGAATTCGACAAGGAGCCTTTCATATTCCTGCCGGTAAATATTATCTTCGCCCCGGGCTTCGGCCAGCTCTCGCCGGATAGCTCTGTAGTCGGGATTGGGCACGTACCTTGTACCTACACGGTAAGTGCTGCGCACAACATCCGGGCTGCCTTCTCCGCGGATTGTCACGGGCTCTGAGAGAAGTGAGGTGAAAATCGTCAGGTGCCTGCCTGCCAGGCCGCGTTGCTCGGCAAGTGCTGAGGCCATTCCAGCTGCATCGAAGGGCGCGACTACGTACAGGTCCCGTATACCTGACTCGATCACAGTCCGCCTGAGAATCTGTGCGAGCAACCGCGCAAAAGAAACATGTGCGGACGCGTCTTGCTCGGCCCGGATGTCGATGTAGAAGGCGCGCCTCCTGTCGTACTCCTCCTTGATCTGCGCAACCCTGCGCGCAAGCTCTACCTGGCCCGGATCGCAATACAGTGACATCTGGTAGTTTATCAGTGCCAGGCCGGTATAATCACGGCCAAGCTCCTCATACTGCTCGCCACGCAGGCGAAACTGAGGTGCAAGCGCGGCCTTGAGCGCCTCGACGCGCTCCTCCATGTCCGGGATGACCGCGCCCAGCGCGCCGGCCCGCTCGTATCGGCGCAGGGCTTCGGCCTGATTGTCGAACCCGCCGGCTCGCTCAAGCTCGAGACCCTGCTCGTAAAGCGCCCGCGCCCATACGTCGGCCACCTCCTTGAGAGCCTCCACCGCCCCCTCATGCTCAGGCACCACGCCGAGAGCCTCAGTAAACCTGTCGTATGCCTGCGAATACCGCCCTTCGTTCATCAGCCGGCGGCCCTGCTCAAAAAGCGCCTGCGCCCTGATCCTGGCATTGGCCCTTGAGAGCCCGTCGACAGCTGGGGAATAGCCGGGAGTGCGGTTCAGCGCGATCTGAAACTTGGTGCGCGCGTCGTCATACCTGCCCTCCTCAAGGGCCCTCATGCCGCGGCTTGTGTGCAAAATCGTGCTCTGCTCAAGCGCACGCGTCTTGAGCTCCCTGATCCTCGGAAACTCGTGCGCATAGCCCTGGATTTCTATGATCCTGTTGAGCGCTTCGTCAGGCTTGCCATCCGCCAGCAATGCGGGGATATCGCTGACGATGTCTGCGATCATATCCCTGCGCTGTCTGACCGAGAGAAACGCCTGCTGGGCCTCTTCGAGGTCGCTGTCATAGTGTGTTGCCCTTTCAAAGGCGTCTATGGCCTGCGATAGCTGCCCCCTGCCGTAGAGAAAAAGCCCTCGGTTGTACTCGGCCAGGGCCGCAGTCTCGCGCACCTGCTGGAGAAACTCGCGGTACTCCCTGTTAACAGGCTCCTTTTCGACAGCTGCCTGCGCTGCCCTTATAGCCTCGTCATACTGCTCCAGCTCGAAATAACGCCTGGCACGCACGTAGTCCTGCTGCCCGGCACAGCCGGCTGCAAGCGCTACGGCCAGCGCGAGTATTGTCAATATTGCCCTGCGCAGCACCATTTCCTGCACCTCAACAAAACAGTCTCATACAATATATACGCACTACTCGTGGGGAAAATGCACCTCAATAGGACGCATATTCCTGTCAGACTCAGAGCATACAGTCTCTTCGGCAAAGAACACCACCGGCCTGCAGACAAGAGCCGCGCAGACTGTCTCTTCGTGGACCTTAAAAGATGCCCTTTTGTTTGTAGCAGCCGGCAGCTCGGACCCGTCTGTCACAGGCCTATTAGCTCACCAGCCCTCACCATGCCCCTCTTGTGCAAAGCAAGCCCAGGCAGTTACCACAGGCTTTATCTGCAGATGACTAATGGCTTGCCATGTGGCAGGCTGCGGCCGCTTCACCACCAAGGCATGATGGCGCTCCAAAACTTCCCTTAGCATACAAAACGCCCCCCCACCTGTCAAAAAGCGTCGCGAGCAAATGCGGCCTGCCGGTCCCGCACATAAAGTGCACCGACTGCGCAAGAGGAAGGGCTGCCTGCAAGGGCCCTGCGATATGATCTGCAAAATGCTTGCCTGATAAGTCTCCAGCCACGCCAAGACCCTTGAGTGCGCAAGAATACACCGGCTGGGCAGACATTACGTGCGGGATTTTGGGTTGATTTTGACCGGGACTCGCATAGAATGCCGCGTGGGCCCATAGCTCAGTCGGTCAGAGCAGCGGACTCATAATCCGCGTGTCGCAGGTTCGAGTCCTGCTGGGCCCACCTTTCATAACTCCTTATAAATTAAGATATTACAATCACCATGTCTACGAGGCGTCAGGGGTGCAGGAAGAGAATGGGGACATTAGCGGGGCCATAAGCGGCTGCTCTTGAGTTTTCCCCGGCATATGTAAACGGGGAGGGAGAGGACTGTCCCGCCAGGCGGCGCGCTTGCGGGTCATTCAGCAAGTTTCAGTGGGCACTCCTCAACACACCGAAGGTTGCGGTGACGTAGGTCAGGCGACTGGCAGTGAGGTGGCAAACAAGCTATCATACCGCTTCCTGACTTGCGGAGCTGCACTGCCGCGCATGCATCCTGTGACTCGGTACCTTCACATATACCTCAAGATTCGCGTTATTGGGTGTACCGGTCAGATCTCCTCGCGCCTGTGGCGCACGTTGGGTGGCACCCGTGATCGGCGCTCGCGAAAAGATAGCAGCAGCGCGTATGTGGATATGGACAGCAGGGGAACGTGCAGCAGCCCGTTGAAGAGGTCGAACGCGAAAATGAAGTGTATCAGCATGTTCCAGAAACCGATGATGACACCCACAAGTGCCGTGATGCGAAGGACGGCGAAGTTGACCCGCGGATAAGACAAGGTCAGGATTGCCAGGTACAAGGGCGTCGTCAGGCAGAACTGCAGCCCGGGGTGCACCTTCGTGAACAATAACGGCGTGAGCTGCAATGCACGGTCCGGTCCCGACGGCGCAAACGGAACCCAGAAGGCGAAGACTGCCAACGGCGCTACCCAGTATCGCCACAGCGGCCGTGCGCGCAGCGTCAACCGGTTCAATCCCGCTGAGGCTTCCCAGAACCAGAATCCCGATATAGTGAGCATCCACATGAGATTGCACGTCACGACGCCCACGCCATACTCTTCGGTGATAGAGACGCCTTGCAGCACCGCGATGAAGGCATAGTTCACCGCCACATAGACGCTAAAGAGCCGCGAGAGCCTGTTGCCAGTGCACAGGATGAGAATCACCAGCAGGACGGGGATCACGTCGAACACGGTCCACAGCGCCGACGACAGGGAGATGAGCAGGGCGTTAGAGAGCAGATCCCCCATGAGCCGATCCATCTGAGAGTGGTCGAAAGAATCGGGGACTTTCGAGAGGTACGGCGGTAAGAAGTTCAGGAAGATGAAGAGGGTAATGAACCACCACCGCCGGGTGAGCCGATCTGCCCTTCCCTGCCCTGGGCGGGCCGACGTTCCTTCTGTGGCACCTGGTATGTTGCGCTGCATTGCTCATGTCTCCCTGTGTCCCGATGGTCGCAAGCGCTCTCAGGGTGAATAACACCGGGGCCCATCGCGGCAGCAGTGGCAGGAAAGGCTCATAACCCGGCAGCCGCATGGAGCATACCGACTTCGAGAGCCGCGCCCGTCGCTTTCACGTGAAGTATAGAGCGCTGTTTTCCTGCGCTGCGGTCGGAGTGCTCAGAGGCGCCTGCCCTCAGAAGTATTCCGTGCATCCGGTCATAGGTCTGCGCTGACCCGGCTGACGGCATGAGGCCGGGTAGAGCCCGGACGGCACAGCCAGACTCAGGGCACGCTCGCTCCGTCTCGTCCGTCGTCGCGTGCGGCATCGTCGCTGAATCAGTAAACGAGGAAATTAATGAACGTCGGCTCGCCGCCCAGAAACTCGTTGCCGTTGCCGACAATGTTGAGGCGGTCAAGAAACCCCGTGCCGCCGTTGAGAATGACCGTGGAGTAAAAGACGGCGCTGTTGTTGGCGTTGCCGCTTGTTCCGACCCCCAGCCAGTCAGTTCCGGGTCCGAGATTCACCATGACGCGGCCGAGAAAGTGGCTCGGAGGACCATTGCCGGCCTCGCCGCGCTCCAGGTAGACATAATCATGGCCTGCGCCGGTAGTTATCGTCAAGGGGCCCCCGACCGTTACGGCGTCGAAGGCAACCCTGTCGTCGCCCGCGCCGGTCGCCACCCTGACCGCACCAAGAAAATCAGCCTCAAAGGCCTCAAATACCGAGTCTCCGCCGCCGCTGCGGAAGGAGATGTCCGCCAGCGAGGAGTAACGGATATTCATGTCGGCGCCGCCTCTGCCGGATGCCACGGTCGTGTGGCCGAGGTCCGAGTTCACTGTCACAAATCCGGCCGGCCCATCGATGGTGCGGACTGTAAGGCGGCCGACGGACTCGTCGGAGATGTAACTCTCAACCGCGACGCGGCTGTTCTGGAGATCTACCGTGCTCGCCCCGGCTCCGAAGAAAAGAAAGACATTGGATCTGAAATGCGCCACATGGGCCTCGAAAACGTCGTCACCCCTGCCGGCCCGCAACGTCAGGTTGCCCGACACATTGCTGCGGTCGAAGAGCGTGCTCGTGTCGCCGTTGCCAAAGGCAAGGGCGACGTTTCCGGAAAAGTCCGAACTCTCCGTGCGAAAGTCATGCTCGCCCGCACCGTAACGCACGCGCACGTTGCCCGACACATTACTCTCTTCGAAGAGTGTCATTGCGTCGCCGTTGCCGAAGGCGATGGCGACGTTTCCGTCGAATTCAGACCGCCTGAAGGCAAAGGCGTTTTCGCCGGCACCTGTACGCAGGCCGAAGTTGCCGGTGATGAGAGTGTCATTGATAGAGCCCAGGGTGTCTCCTGGCCCAAAGGCAAACATGACGTTGCGGTGGAATGTCGAGTTTTCCACGTAGAATCCTGATCCCGACGCCGCGCCGACCCGAACGTTCACATTTCCACCTACCTCGGTGCCGCTGACCAACACGGCGGTTTCTGCGTTGCCGCCACGGACATTCACATTTCCCCAGATCTGGCTGCCGGTAAAATGCGCGCCGCTTTCCAGGTGGCCGAAAACGTAGGAGACGTTTCCCAGGAGCGTGCATCTGTGGAGGGCCATTACGCCGGAGCCTCTGAAGACGACATTGCCGGAAACCGTGGTGTCGTGCAGGCGGGTAATTCCATCGTTTAAGTTGACCATGCTCAGGTTGCCGTCAAAATGGACATCCTGCGTAGATATAGCGCTGTTGGCGCCACCTCTGATGACAAGCGGGCCGAGCAGGCTGTTTAGAAGATGTACACCATCGTCGCCGCGGATATTGAAGAGGGCCGCGCGGCTGAAGGTCGAGTCGATGACCTCGATTTGGTTAAACTGAGCGCCGGATGTGATGTTTACCGGGCCACCCAGGCTGCTGGCAGTCACATTGAAATGGCCTTGGCCGGCGCGGTTCTGGATTCTCGTTGCGCCGCCCACCTCCGTTGAACTGATGGCAATCCCGGCGGACCCCAACCCGCTCCTGACAGTAAGCGATCTCGATACGTTGCTGTTGTAGATCTCTACCGACAGGTTGCCGTCGCCATCCATAGGGAGAAGGTTGCTGCCGATGTCGGCGTGATGGATGTTGATAACATTATCACCACCGGGCAGGCGAATCGTTACGTTGCCGGTAACGCCGTCAGCGAAAAACTCATCGGCCCCGTTGATCGTGCCGGCGGGCCCCGAGACCCGAAACTGCCCCTCGTCCAACCCCAAGCCGTCGATGGCGAAAAGGTTCGGGTCTTGGTCCCCCGTGATAATGAGATTGCCTCCGGCCTGAGTTACGGTGACCGCGCCGACAAGCATGGTGGGGGCAATACGCTCCTCGAGCTCTTCGAGGCGCAGGGGCTCCCCTTTGCGCGGGAGTGGGGCTGTCTGCTGCTCCGTCGTGGTCATGCTCCTTTTAGAAGCCGCAGTCTACATGTAAGCTTCGCCCTGACCACGGGGACTCTTGCCGTTTCGGCCTGCGGAGCAGGATTCTGCTTCACGGCACTCGCCCCGACAGTTCGCCCTCCTGCCCGCCGCCGGCATGGTGCGGGCTTCTCGCGCTTGTGCCGTCCGGCGCAAGCGCCCCGCGCATGGCCAGGTCGTGCGTGAAAGCGCTGTAATGCTATAGCATTTCGCGCGGGGCGTCAAACACAATATCCCCCGCAAAGAAAATATTTTCCGCTCTGTCCTCCAGCTCGCCCAAAGCTGCCGACCCGGGCGATATCCTGAACGTCCCCCTTGCGAGATTGAGCTGGGCTGATGTCAGACCCCTCTTTCGCCTTTTACGATGATTGCAGGGGGAGGAGCGCCGAACAATGTATTAAGGAAGGCAGGAGCGCGATGAAATCGGGGCGCCTGTCCTGCCATTGGTCAGTCGACAACACGGTGCGGCTGCTTCTTTTCGCCGTGGCCTGTAAGCTGGCGAACTCCAAGGGGCGCCTGGCCTTGGCGGAGCCGGTGAAGCACTGGTCATTGAACAGCCTGCGGGAGAGACTCGTGAAGATCGAGGCCAACGTTGGCAGGCGACCGCAATACATCACGTTCTATATGGCCGGGGTAGCAGCACCTCGGGAATTGCTCGGAGAAATATTAGTTTGGATTCAGGGGCTGTCCCCAGCACCACACTGACGTAGCGTCGCGGACTACGCAGAGACGAGAGGCGCCATGGATTCCCTGCCGGAAGGGGAATCGCACGAAGGCGCAAGGTGGCCTCTTTCGTCTCCGATCATGACCGCGAAATCGCTCCGGGAGCGCCTTGAGATGCCGGAAAGCCGGGTATATAGGTTTTGACAGACCTCCACGGGGGGATATATTGTTATGATTAAGGTGAAGGGGGCGCTTTGCCACGTCAAAGGGCGATGTCGATGTAGAAGCTCGCAAACGTACATGAAGATTCGGGTACGGTAACTTTGAAGCATTTGGAACGCAAGAAAGATGGCACTTCACCACGCATCTGAGATTTCGGTCACGCCCGCTCGACAGACAGAGATCGATGAGGTTCTGCGTCTGTATGCCTGGGCATTTCACGGGCGTGAGCCGTTGATGAATTATCTGGGATTCAGCGAGGAGCGAATGGTCTCCATTGCACGGGCCCTGTATGCGAACCGGACCAACGATTTGCTCGAAGAGGGGCTCTGGCTGATTGCCCGGGACATGGGCACCGCGGGCGCACCTGCCGGCTTTATCATTTCCTCTGACTTACTCACGGATAAACCCACGGAGCTACCCGAAGGGATGACGACGGAAGAGAAGGCAAAGGTCCCGCCCATATTGGCATTGATGGAGAAGCTCCGCCGCCCCGTAAACGAGAGGTTCTCTTTGAAAAAGGGCGAATGTCTGCACATAGCGGCGCTGGGCATTGTGCCGGGTTATGAAGGGTTAGGCATCGCAACGCAGTTGCTCGAGACGGTGCTCGCGCGGGCCAGGGGATTCGGCTATTTATATGCCGCATCGGAATGCACAGGTCCGGCATCGCGCCGATGCCACGAGAAGTGCGGCTTCCGTAGCCTGGTCGCCGTAGCGTACGCCGGCTTCCTGTTCGAGAGAGAGCGCCCGTTCGGCGACGTGCCGGGTGAATGTCACATGATGTGGAGGGAACTGCAATAGGCCCAAATCGAGTGCAGAAACTGACTTGCGTCACGGCTCAGAGCGTCCCTCGTTCGAACGGGCGACCGACCGGATGCGCGGCGCCGGGCCATGCGCAAAGTCGAGGAGCACAATGAGCATCATGCCCGACGCTCTCTCTGTTATCCTGACCGAACTCATGGGCCGCCTGGTTGAACGCAAGGGGTTCCAGCACGCGGTGATGGAGGTCGTGAGCGGGGACGGCTCCATCGCGTGGAGCGGCGCGACCGGCGCGGCCGACCCCGAGGGCCATCCAATGCGCGCGGACACGCCCTTTTTCGTCGCCAGCATTGACAAGCTCCTCATGGCGACGTGCATCCTCCGCTTAAGCGAAAAGCGCCGGCTGGATATGGATGCGCCGATCGCGGACTACCTGCCGCGCAGCGTCGTCGTCGGAGTCCACAGGTTGGGCGGAGTGGATCACTCCTGGGACCTTACCCTGCGCCACCTGCTCAGCCACACGTCCGGCCTGCCGGACTGGCTTATTGACCGGCCAAAGAAGGGGCCGACGCTTTTGGACCGACTCACGAGCGGCCAGGACATCGCCATCAGCCTGGAGGAGATCGCCGAATATGTCCGGTCCCGGCTGAAGCCCCACTTCCCGCCGCAGCCGCCCGACGCGAAGAGGCGGAGGGCGCGCTACTCCGATACGAACTTCATGCTGATCAACGCCCTCATCGAATCGGTAACAGGGCTGCCCGCCGGGAGGGTGTACGAGCAGATGCTCTTCGCTCCCCTGGGGATGCGCAGCACGTGGGTTTTCGGCCACACAGACCCGATGGACAGGACTCCGTCGCCGGCGGTGTTCTACGATGGGCACCGTCCGATAAGCATACCCCTGATGATAAAGTCCATCCGCGGCGTCTACAGCACGACATGCGACATGATCCGGTTCCTTCGCGCGCTGATCGGCAGCCGTGTCTTTGCCAATCCGGACACACTTGAGATGATGCGCGGGCACTGGACGCGGTTTGGCTTCCCTCTCGACCGCGCCGCGCTCAGGCAGCCGTCCTGGCCGATCGCTTACGGCCTCGGCATGATGCGATTTCACGATCCTCTACTCAGCCTGATCGGGCGCCTCCCGCGCGGCCTGAGACCTCTCTATCCCGTGCCCGCGGTCATCGGGCACACGGGGGCCACGGGCACGTGGCTGTTTTACTGCCCCCTGCTGGATGTTTATCTCTCCGGGTCGGTGGATGACGTCCGTGCCGGCCCGGTGCCCTTCCGGCTGATGTACCCCCTGTTGCGGGCGCTGGAGCAGGCCGGCCTTCCCAGGGAGTAGTAACCTTTGATGTCCACGTGAGATACAAGGAAGGCCATTGCGTCTCCCTAACCAGTCTCCTTGCCCGGAATGGCACGCAACCGCACTGGCTGCCCGACAGTCAGTCCGCAGTTGGTCCGGACGACCTGCATTTTATAGGGCTGGGCTGCGGGCAGAACGCTGGGGGGGACAGGCGGAGGATACGTAAGGCGGTGGAGCGCGCCACGACAGGGAGCCGGGAATAAACGCCACGGAGGGGGGCAAAGCGGACACGAGCCTTTGGACAGACGGTTGACTTGAGCCCCTGCGTGTCGTAAGATTTGCGCGTTTCAGGGCGACTTTTCGAGGTGGGATAATGAATATCCGGACAGTATCGGCCGTAACCTTCCTTCTCGCCCTTACAGCCGGGTGTGCCACGACGGCGCATGAGGCCCAGCCTGGTGAAATAAGGGCTGCAGAGCCGATTCGTGACGGCGTGGACAGCTTTCTGACACTTGCGATGGCGGGCGAATACGCAAGGATTGCCGAACTTGTCGTGCCGGGGCAGGCGGCAGGCTTCAATGGCAGAGTTTTCGTTGAAGACCGCTTCAGAATGCCCCCGGCCCGCTTTGAGATTATCGCATGGGACAGAAATCTCATCAGGGTCGTCGAGCGTTCCGAGCAGCCCGGTGCACTATCGTCTGTGCCGGTGCTTATCAGGGAGCTTGCCACCAACGAGACGAGGACGGTATTCCTGAACCTTCACTGGCAGAGAGCAGGCGGGCGCTGGCGACTGGAGCCCTACCCGCGGGAGTAGTTTATAACCATGGCAGGAGGCAGCCGATGCAATTGAGAGGCAATACCCTTCCCGAAGCGGTCGTAAAGACCGATATTCCCTTCTGGCCGAAGACCACAGGCAAGGTCCGCGACATATACGACACCGGTGAAAACCTCCTCATCGTCGCTACAGACCGCATCTCGGCCTACGACAGCATCCTTGCAAGCGGCATCCCATGCAAAGGGCGGGTGCTGACGGAGCTGAGCCTTTTCTGGTTTGATTTTCTAAGGGATGTTACGGCAAACCATCTCATCGAGACGGACCTTGAAAGGATAGACCCACGACTTGTCGAGCACGCCACCGAGCTTGAGGGCCGTACGATGCTCGTGAGGAAGGCTGAGGTCGTGCCGGTCGAATGCGTCGTTCGCGGATACCTGTCCGGCTCGGGCTGGCGCTCGTACGTGGAAAGCGGCGCGGTCTGCGGCATTACCCTGCCGGAGGGTCTCAAGGAGAGCCAGAGGCTCCCTGATCCGATCTTTACCCCCGCCACAAAGGCCACCAGCGGGCACGATGAAAACATCCCGTTTGAGAAGATGGTCGATGTGACCGGCGCCGAGACGGCCAACATGCTGCGGGACCTGAGCCTGACGATTTATATGAAGGCTGACGACTATGCTCGAAAGCGCGGGATTATCATCGCCGATACGAAGTTTGAGTTTGGCCTGGTCGACGGTGAGATCATCCTGGTCGACGAGGTGCTCACGCCTGATTCGTCGCGCTTCTGGCCTGCCGACGACTACCAGCCGGGCCGCTCGCAGAAGTCCTTTGATAAGCAGTACGTGCGCGA
>SLPQ01000166.1 GCA_007131925.1 Candidatus Brocadiia bacterium
CCTGCCCGCCAGTTGCGGAAGTTGTCCGCCATGATGCGGTAATACTTGTTGGGCTGGTTCTGAAACATCGTCATGAGGCGCATCCAGGAGCCGGAGCGCTGCCAGGTCGAGAGGGTCTCAGGCGGCGCCGTCGGCTGCGTGCGGTGTGTGACGCGCTCGGCAAAGCGCACTGCCGCAGTCTCGTCCATGCCCCGCTTGAGGCCGTGCTTGTATGCGGCCCATGCGCCGGTCATCGTCGCCAGGCGGCTTAGCGAACTTACTTGTCGGTCAGGATCCAGCCTCTGTATCACCAGCATAAGACTGGGGATGAGTCAGCCAGGAAAGCCCTTGACAGATGCTACCAGGATTGAGAGTATGGCGGTTACCGCGCTACATGGCTCTCTGCCGCAGGCAGGGGAAAGTATCGTTCAGTGGTTTTGCTCCTGAAACAGTCGGCACGGGCATTCTCAGCCAGAGACAAGCCTGCCGGTGCCGTGGGAGTGCCATGAAAGAGACGGACCACAAGAGCCGACGCCAATGCCTGCTTTACGGGTGTGATTCCCTCTTATTGCTGCCAATCGCGACCTGGGCCGGTGCACTCTTACGAGGTGCAGGGCCGAGCACACCAGGCTTTCGAAGCGACGGCCAGTCGCTGCCGGAGGCCATGTTCTGGGAAAAGGGCGAGGGGCAAAGCGTGCACTGCCGGCTCTGTTTTCGTTCCTGCCGCATCAGTGCGGGTGAAAGAGGTTATTGTGGAGTGCGCATTAATGTGGACGGCATGCTGCGCACGCTTGTATTCGGCAAGATGGGCACCGTCACGCACGGCCCGGTGGAGAAAAAACCGCTGCATCATTTCTTGCCGGGCGCACTGGCATGCAATTTCGGCACGGCGGGCTGCAATCTGAATTGCCGCTTCTGCCATAACTGGCATCTCTCCCAGCGCAAGCCGGAGGAGCTCGACCGGTACGAAGTACTCACGCCCAAGGATGCTGTCGAGCGTGCAAAGGGGCGACATGCCTCGGTGGTCTCTTTCACTTACAACGAACCAACCACGTTCTATGAGTTTATGCTGCGCACGGCCGAGCTGGCGCGCGAGTCCGGCATAAAGGTAAATGTCAATACCAACGCCCTCATGCAGGAAGTGCCCCTGCGCACTCTTATGAAGCCCAAAGACTCTGCTACCGTTGATCTGAAGGCCTTTGACGAAACCTTTTACAGGAATGTCTGTGAAGGCAGTCTGGCGCCGGTTCTCAAGAATATCAGCACGATGATGGAAATGGACGTCTGGGTGGAGATAGTAAACCTGGTCATCCCCGGCCTCAATGATCACTTAGATATGATCCGTGACATGTGCCGGTGGATCTGCAGCAATGCCGGTCCCGATACTCCTATGCATTTCAACAGGTTTGTGCCAGCCTACAGGTTGACAAACATTCAACCCACTCCTGTGCGCACGCTGGAGAGAGCGCGCCAGGTCGCCGTGGACGAGGGGCTGAATTACGTCTACATAGGGAATGTCCCCGGCCACGTAAACAATTCAACCTTTTGCGGGCATTGCGGCGAGAGGATAATCCATCGAGTTCATTTTTCAATACGGGCCGTCAACATGAAAGACGGCAGGTGCGGCGCGTGCGACCATCCCATTGCGGGGGTATGGGACGGCAAATGGCTGCCATGAGTGCTCTGAACACTCTGTCAAGACACGGGAGGCGCTTGCCATGAACAGGAGGGATGCCATCAAGGCCTGTGCTCTGGCGGCTGCAGGGCTGGGCGGTGCCCTGCTGTACAAGCTGATGCCGGCAGGGAAAGGTGCAAACGATGAGGTCGAGCCGTACAATGACACCGGCATGAAAGAAGCTCGACATTACCGCTCCCTGGCAGGTGGGGCCGTACGGTGTGAGCTCTGCTTTCGAAACTGCCGCATCGGGGAGGGAAGCCGGGGATTTTGCCGCAACAGGGTAAATGCAGACGGCAGGCTCTACAACGTAGTCTACGGCAAACCCTCGGCGGTCAATGTGGAGCCTACCGAAAAAGAGCCCATGCACCACTTCCTGCCCGGCACAAACATGCTGTGCATAGGCACTGTAAGCTGCAACTTCCGATGCAGGTTCTGCCATAACTGGCACCTTTCACAGCGCAGTCTCGACCAGGTCGGGCTTCACCGATCCCTCTCACCGGAGGAGATGGTTCAATACGGCCTGCGCCGGCGCGTCCCCGCTGTCTCCTTTACGTACAACGAGCCGACAGTCTTCTACGAATACATGTATGACGTCGCGGTGGGAGCCCGCAGTGAGGGGATCAAAACGATCTTTCACACCAATGGTGCGCTCAACGCACGCCCGCTCAGAGAACTGCTAAGGCACATGGATGGCGCGACGGTCGACCTGAAGGCTTTCACGAACGAGTTTTACGAGGAGATCTGCGAAGCCAGGCTTGAGCCCGTACTGGAGACGCTCAAGATCATCAAGGAGGAAGGCGTCTGGCTGGAGGTCGTAAACCTCGTGCTGCCCGGCTACAACGACAGACCTGAGGAAACAGGACGCATGTGCCGATGGATCGTCAGTGAGGTCGGCGGCGATACACCACTGCATTTCAGCAGGTTTTCGCCGTCCTATAGGATGACGGACCTATCGCATACCCCCGTGTCGACGCTGGAGAGATGCCGTGAGATCGCCCACGATGCGGGTGTCCGGTACGTCTCAATAGGGAATGTGCCGGGTCACGAGGCCAATTCATCTTTCTGCCCAAGGTGCGGAACCCGCTTCATTACGCGCCGCCATTTCACCGTTGTCGATATAAAAATGGAGAATGGCTCTTGCGCCACCTGCGGCATGCAAATACCCGGGGTGTGGCGGTGATCTCAGGCTTGCTGCCTCGGGCACGAGAGTAGAACCGTATGCTTACCCGAAAGAGGCCCCCTTTCATGTCCGACGGTCTCATGCAGTTAAACGGGCACGAACGTGTCCGTTCGAGTGCCATGTGCGGCGCCATTATCCTCGTGGGGGCGGGAGGCATGATCGGCCAGCTGCTCTTGATCAGGGTGCTGATGGTGCTTTTCTACGGCAACGAGCTGAGCCTGGCTCTTGTAATAACGGGCTGGCTTCTCTTCGAGGCCGCAGGTGCGTGGGTCGGCGGCAGATCAGCTGGCTTTGTGAAGAGGGTGCCCGTTGTCTTTGTCTTGCTTGTCATCGGTTACTCCCTTGCGCTGCCATCGGTCATAATCGTTGCACGGTTAACGTCGCAGGCAGCACCCTTGAGGCTCATTCCAGGTCACGCGATGGGCCTTGGTCACATGGCCCTGACGGCTCTTTTCACAACACTGCCCTGCGCCTTTATCCACGGTGCGATGTTTCCCATGTCAGCGGAACTGCTGGAGGCAAGGGCGAGCTCCTTCTCGACCAGCCGCGCATACCTGATAGAGATGATCGGATCGATAGCGGCGTGTCTGGTATTTGTTCTCGTCCTTGCGGTTCACTTCACTGCGATTCAAATCTCGGCGGCACTCGTGGTCATTCATCTCGCACTGGCGGTCTGGCTGCTCGCAACTATGGAGCTCACCGGGAAGGCGCGCCGGCTATGGATGCCGGCGACGGTTGCGGCGGTGGTCGCTGCGCTTTTTTCGCCTGCGATTGCCGATCGTCTGCACCGTTTTTCAGTCGACGGCCTCTGGCCGCAGGGTCGGATAACGACGTATCTAAACAGCCCCTACGGCAACATAGCGGTCCTGGAAAGAGCCGGTGAGTATACAGTGGTGTATGACGGTCGCCCGATTATTGCCCTGCCGCACCCGGATGCCGCACGGCTGCAGGACTACGCCTGGCTGGCCGCCCTGTCGCATCCGCGGCCAAAGCGTTCCCTGGTCCTCGGAGGAGGCCTTGGCGGTCTGCTCTCTTATCTGCTCGAGCACCCCGTGGAAACGCTCGTCTACACCGAGCTCGACCCAGTTTTGCCCGCGGTCCTGGAGGGACTTGGTACAGAGATCGTCCGCAGGGAGCTGGCAGACCGGCGCACTGAGCTGGTGGCCAGTGGCGGCAGACTCTACCTCAACCGCACACGCCGTGAGTTTGACCTCATCTTGCTGGGAGATATAGATATAGAGACACTTCAGGCAAACCGGTTCTTTACAGAGGAGTTTTTCACGCTGGCGCAGCGCAGACTGGCACGCGGCGGAGTCATGGCGCTTTCGCTGCCGGGGTCTTTAACGTACCTTGGCGGCGAGTTGGCAATGCTTAACGCCTGCATATACCATACCGCCGCGAGTGTCTTCGATCATGTCATGCTGATACCTGGAGAGCAGAACATAGTGCTTGCAAGCGACTGCCCCCTGGTCTTTACGGCTGAAACTGCGACAGCGCGCCTCCAAGAGCGCGGACTCGATGATGGGATGTTTACCGCGGGCTATCTTGCCTATCGTATGGATGCCGGACGTATCGATGAGTTTACCGCGATACTCAAAGACACGGCGGTAGCGGCCAATCTTGACTTTCGACCCGCGGGTCTCTTTTACGGCCTGCGCTACTGGGGCAGAGCCTTTGCGCCTCGCACGCTGGATTTCGTTTCACAGAGTCGAAACGTGCCCCTCTATTACTACGCGGGCGCATTGCTGCCTGTGGTTGGAATTGCGTGGAGGTTGCTTTTCTCATCCGCCGCCTCAGAGGCCAACCGGATCACGTATACGATAGGCACCAGCGGATCCGCCGCAATGTCCTTCGACCTTTTCACGCTCTTCTCCTTTCAAAGCCTCTATGGATATATCTATCAGCTTACCGGCCTTTTCATCGCAGCCCTTA
>SLPQ01000203.1 GCA_007131925.1 Candidatus Brocadiia bacterium
AAGTACTTGTGCCCCCGCGAGGCTGTGCTTAGTATGAATGCAAAGCCCTTGACGCGCCCGTTGGGAGGAGGACCTGTCATGCAGATTCGCACCCTCGTCATCTCTCTTGTGGTGATGTCAGCCGCCGTGACTGCGCTTGCAGCCGAAGGCACAGAAGGTGTCGGTGGCAGTGCATTCCACAAGAACGACATAACATACTCGATGGAGGTCGAAACCCCCCACGTCAAGTGGGCCGAAAATCTCCCGGGCGGGCCGATACGTGGTTTCTTCATCCCCACAATCCGGCATGGACGCGACATGGTCGAGCTCATGCAGCGGCTCGACCTCGAACCAACCACCGTATCGATCGATCCGAACTGGGACGTAAACTGCTGGGGCATTGGCGACTATTACAGCCACCGGTACCGCGGAAACCGGGATGACTACGAAATAGTCTTCGGGTATGTCGAAAAGGACCTTACCTCGGATGTCGAGTTTGAAGTAATCGTCATTCCAGACGTCAACGGCTGGTCACGCATGACCCGCGCCACGCGCAACGCCATCCTCAGGCGCGTACAGGACGGCGCCGGGCTCGTACTCATACACCCCACCGTCGGTGACGTCGAAGCGCGCCCCTTCAAGGGCGATGAGGCACAGGGCGACGTGCGCATCTGGGACATCTCGCCGCTGGTGGACAGCCCGTCGCACCCGATAAACCCCGGCGGCTATCCCCAGCCTCACCATAATCCCGCGCGCAGGCAGGGCACCTGGCGGATCAACGCTGATCATTTCATAACGCGCGGCGTACCGCTGGGGCTTCTGCCGGAGGGCAGTATTCCAAAGCATTATTTCCAGTACACGCCAAACGGCCAGGTCATCGTAGCCAGCGGCGACGATCCGATAATAGCCGTCAGAAACTACGGCAGGGGTCGCGTCGTCGCGATGGCCTATCAGAACGAGGGCTTCATACCGAGCGCGGTGGAGCCGGTCGAAAGTAAAATCTACTGGGACTACTGGGAGTATTACTACTCGCTGCTGGCCCGCAGCGTAATGTGGGCCGCGCGCGGCGAGCCGGCCGTCACCGCCGAGGCTATGGGCATGGGTGACGTGATGCGCGGCGAGCTGGCCCTGCGGGTGTACTCAAGCCAGCCGCGCAGAGTCAGCATAGACGTGGCCGTGCGCAGCGAATATGGACGACCCATCCTCAACTACAGTGCTTCAGAGCGGCTCGAGGCCGGCAACAACATGGTCCTGATCGCATCCCCCGAGCAGGCAGGCGAGATATCCCTGGGCGGCAAGGTCATCAGCGACTTCATAATTCGCCAGGGAGACCAGACTCTCGACTGGGGCACAGCCTACACCGAGCTGCCACGCAGCGGGGTAATCACCTCGCTGGAGCCTGACAGGCAGCTTTATCAGCGCACAGATGTGCTGGCAGTCACGGCGTCAGCCGAGGGTGACCTTTCTGACCTCGAAGCGCGCATACTGGTCGAGGACGAGCTGGGCCGGATAGTACATGCCGACATCATGCCGGCCGCAGAGCACATGGAGTTTGCCTGCCCGCTCGACGACTATATAGGAAACTACGCATTTGTCACGCTCGAGCTGGCCGCCGATGAGGTCCACGCCGTTCACCAGCTTCGCTCGCCCGGTGTCCTGGTGGTGCAGAGCGAGCGCCGTCCACCCGAGTTCAAGGCGCTTGTCTCCTTTGGCGGGCGCGCCAGGCCCTTCTTTCGCAACGTGAGAGGCAAGCTCGTCCATGCGGCGGGGGCACAGCCCGGCTTCACGTGGGGTGGCGCGGTAAATAACAGCCTTAACGTGCCGCAAAATTCGTTCGGCGTGTACTGGTATCACAGAGGTCCCCAGGATGAGGAGGGCATTGAGCGGGAAATAGCGAAATACAAGGAGACCGGCGACTCCCAGGGACTCTATTACAACGTCAGAAAGGTCCTCTACGAGCGCACCGGCGACACAAAATACCTGCATCGACCGCAGTGCTTTGACGACGGGGAGTTCATGCAGGGGCTCTATGGCCATGTCAAGGAAACGGCGGCCTCCAAGGCACAGTACAATTTCGACTACTACTTCGTGGGCGATGAAGGGTCCATCACCAGCTACCGGGACCCTTTCGACTACTGTTTCAGCCCGCACACGCTCTCTGCAATGCGCGAGTGGCTCAAAGGAGAGTACGGTTCGCTCGATGCGCTCAACCTCGAATGGCAGAAGGACTTCTCTTCGTGGGAAGATGTGGTGCCCTACACCACCCAGGAGGCGCTTGATACCGGCAACTTCGTGCCCTGGGCGGATCATCGCGCGTACATGGATATCACCTTCGCCAATGCGTACCAGACCGTCCGCGACGCCGTGCGCGCGGGTGACCCGGAAGGTCGCATAGCCATTTCGGGCACCCAGGTCACAAAGGCTTACAACGGCTGCGACTACTACCGCCTCGACCAGATCATCGATGATTTCCTCTCCTATGCAGGCGGCAACCAGTGGGACCTGCATCGCTCTTTTGCCAAGCCCGACTCCATGATCGGCTACTGGACAGGCTACGGGTCCCACGGCGTCGCCGTGCAAAACTCGATCTGGACAGCGGCCGTCCATAACGTCCTTTACCCGAATATCTTCTGGATGTACAGCTATCTCAACCCCGACTTCACCTATTCCAAGTCGGCAAGAGACATGGGCGTGGCCTTCAAGGAGCTCAAGTTTGAGGGTGTGGCCAGGCTGCTGATGGAGGCAGAGCGCCTTCACGACGGCATCGCGCTGCACTTTTCGATGCCCTCGGTACGCGCGGCCAGCATCACCCACAATGACCCGGAGCAGGGCCGCCGAAGGCCCGATGGAAAACGCGACTTCACGGCCGACCGCGACGGCTGGGTGACCACCATAAAGGACCTCGGACTGCAGTTTGACTTTCTTGCCTATGAGCAGGTCGAGAAAGGCGGCCTCGCCGACGGAGAGTATGACGTCTTTATCATGCCCTTTTCCATGGCCCTCTCGCCCGAAGAGGTCCGCGAGATCAGGGACTTTGCAGAGGCAGGCGGCATAGTCATCGCCGATGCGGCAGCGGGCGTTATGAACCAGCGCTGCAGGTGGAGCGAAGAGGGACTGCTCAACGATCTCTTCGGAATAAAGACCGCCCCCTCGGCCCAGCGCGACTATTCGGGCATTCAGGCGCCCGTCAGGGTCACCCCCACCGGAGAGCGCTGGCGCCTTGAGAGCGGCATGCTTGAGGGTATCGAGGCGGCCGAGCAGGATATCGAGCTTGCCGGCGATGCCTCCGCCCTTGCCACAGTGGGCGGCGCGCCTGTCGGGATAGTGCGCCGCGTGGGCCGCGGCTGGGCGATATATCTCAACGTCGTATACGACCGCTATCCGAGCCAGCGTCGAGAGGACTTCGGCGGTGCCGCCTATCGCAACCTGATGCGCGCGATTTTCACCCGCCTCGGTGTCGAGCCGGCCGTCGAGGTGCTCGCCGCCGACGGCAGCCGACTTGAGCAGGCGATCCTCGCAAGGTATCGCCTCGGTGAGAGTGAGCTTGTCGCCATCGTCAAGGAGAATGTGGACGTCGGCGGCATCGAGGGCTTTGACGGAGTGACAGTCTACGAAGACAGCGATCTCGGGCGCGTCGCACGACAGGATATAACGCTGCGTCTGCCGCGTGCGGCGTACGTTTCAGACGTGCGTGCGGGAGAGAGTATGGGCTTCAGCGAGGTGGTGCGAACCAGTGTGACCGTTGGGGGCGCCGAGATCGTAGCGCTCTCGCCCACAGAAAACACATTGTCGATCGAGGGCCCGCCGAGCTTGGCGCGCGGCCGGCATGCCACCTTCACGGTAAGCTCGAGCGCCAGGTCGCCCCGTGTGGCGCGCTGCCACTTCTTCAATGGCGAGGGTGAGTTCATGCAGCACTATGCGACCGATATACTCATCACGGACGGCCGGGCGCAGGTGGCGCTGCCGAGCGCATTTAACGACCCTACCGGCACCTGGCGGCTTGAGGTTACCGATCTCTTGACGGCGGCTACTGCCGATCTTCAATTTGATCTCGAGTAGTCCTGCGGGAGGGCGATTCCAACCGCACCCACACTGAGCCGCGCCAGGTCCAGCGCGCCGGCGCATCGTCCTTGGCCGCGATGCGCCGGAAGTGGTCTCTCGTGAGCGCCCGGGCTCCCTCAAGAGAGACAGCCATATTGGAAACGGCCCCGCGCCGCTCAACAGACAGCAGGATTTCGCCGCTTTCCATCGACTCGATGATGGCGTACTCGATGTCGAAAAACGTCTTCACGGGCCTGTGGTTCGCCGCGACAAGTATGTCTCCCTCGACCAGGCCCGCCGCTGCGGCAGGCGATCCCTCGGCCGTTTCGACGACCACCACGAGCGTGCGCGCGCCGAGGCCATTGCTCTCGGCCTCCGCCGGAGAGAGCTGCACAAGCGAAAGGCCCGTCTGAGGAAAGCGGAGGTCCTCGACCATCTCGACAGGATCCTCGCCTGTGACCTGTCGCACCATCTCCCGCAGGGACCGCCCGTCGGGGCGATCGAGCCCGGACAGCTCCGCAGCAATCTCACGGATCGTATCCTCGCCAAAACGATGCCTCATCAGGAGAAAAAGACCAAGCGACCCGTCGTAATGCATGTCGTCACGGCTACGAGGCGAAAACTGGTGCCACCTGAAGAGCCCCCTGCCCCCCGCCACCAGCCTCATAAGAGGCCGCACGCCCTCATTTCCCCACTGGAGGTGGTCGTAGTACATGTCGAGACCGAGCTCTTCGCGCGCAAACTCCGCACCCACAAAGCCCAGGTAGCTTGCATAGCCTTCCCGAAACCAGCGCGTGCCGTTCACGATGCGAAACGGCCCCCATCCGAGGTCGGGCGCCACCCTGTAGGGCCCGTCCGTTTTGACCAGGGAGAGCTCGACAAGCTCGTGAAGCATGTGAAACGGATGCGCCGGAAAGAAAAGCGCCCCGTCACGCCTGCGCGCGCCCGCCTCGACAAAAACCGGCGCCGAATAGAACCGCTCGGCATGGTCAGTCGTCACGCGAAACCTCACCTTCTGCGGCAGGACATCCACCCTGAGAAGATAGAGACGCAGACCGTACAGTATCTCGAAGCCTGTCTGCTCCTGGGCTGCGGCTATTATCGCATCCATATAACCGGCAAGCCTGCGAGCCTCAAGTTCGAGACCGCCCTGGTAGTGCACCTCCACAGAGCCTGCCTCGGCCACACCCTCAAGGGCCGCATCCTCCAGGTGGTCCTCGGTAAAGACAAAAGCGCTGCGCTGGAGCTCCGTGCCGCTGGTGATCCTGCCGTACTGCCTGTCAAAGTAGAAGGACTTGGTCGCGGCGCGATTCATGACGCGACACCCTGCAGCCATCAAAAGCGCCGCCGCGAGGGCCGCCGCCAGCGGCAGCCGGGTCAATGAGGGGCGTGCTGCGCCCCCGGGGTGCTTTTCTTTCATCGCCTTCTCTCTCCCGGTATGTGCTGGTGCACGTATCTTCACGCGCCTGCTCTTACTGTAACGTAGAGACACTGCCGGGCAAGGGGGCACTCCCCACAGAGAGGTTTTCTCTTGCGGCACCGTTCCTTTGCGAAGCGAATCATGTTCAGATGAAGCCGATGCGCAGCGCCCGGTGGCACCAGCGGTTTCATTATTTCAAAGACGTCCTCAGCCGTGGCGGCCTCACCGGCAAGGCCCAGTCGGCGGCACAGCCTGTCAATATGCGTGTCGACCGGAAGGATGTCCCTGCCCAGGGCAAAAAGCAGCACAACCGCCGCCGTCTTCGGACCGACCCCGTCCATGCCGGTGAGGTATCTGAAGGCGTCCTCGTCGCTCTTTCGCCTGAGAAACTCCAGGCTGTATTTCACTTTTCGCCGGCCGAGCTGCTGGAGGATGGCCTTTATGCGACGTGACTTCGAGCGCGCCAGGCCGCCCTCGCGGATGGCCTCTTCGATCGACTCTGCAGGCGCGACCGCCGCAGAGGGCCAGTCGCGGTAGCGGCCCTTGAGTGAGAGCCATGCCCTGGAGGAGGTGAGGTCTGTGGTGTTTTGCGAGAGTATGCAGCGTATGAGACAGTCGAGCACGCTCTCGGCGCCGCCGGGACGTGGCGTGCCGTAGAGCTCTTCCAGTGTCGAGAGAATGCGGCGGACCTTCGCCGCCATGCGGGGCTGCCGGGCTCTCTCTGCCTGCATGCGAATGTTTGCGGCCATGGCTTTTTCAGACAAGTCCGGCGATCTTGCGTATGCCCCATTCGAGGCTCAGCAGAACGACCACAAGCACAAGGTACAGCCAGGATGACCAGAGCTCACGCCGCTGCAGCCGCATGTAGGCCGATTCCCCGGTCCTTTCGGCGATATCTCTGAACACGAGATGGGCGTTTTCAGCCGGCTCGTGCCGCCCGCCGGTAGCCGCGGCCAGCGAAGCGAGCGTGCTCGTACGCGCCAGCAGCGTTGCAAACTCCACGTCAGCACCACTGGCCACGAAGGCCGTGCGGGCCTCGATCGGCTCGTCCTGCTCGCCGACATCAAAGGCTTTGACATGGACATCATAGTCCCCGGCCGCGGGCGGTTCAAACTCAAGCCTGTAACCCGTGCCCTCCACCCAGAAGGAAAGCTCCGTCTCGAAATCCTCCGAAGTGATCTCGGCCACAAGGCGCGCATCGGTTATCGGCTGCCTGTCAAGGCCGATCAGGCGCCCGCGCAGCTCGACTCTCTCACCGACTCCCACGCGGTGGCGGTTCAGGGCGAGATCCAGGGTCATGTCGCCGCGCTCTTCGCGCCTGGCCAGCCAGAAAATCACCCGCCGCCAGAAGCGCCTGTGCACCGAAGCAGACGCCTCCCGACGGGCCTGATCTACCAGTCCCGAGCCCATCACCCACTGCCAGGTGCCCTCACCGGTGAAGGCCGCCGTGCGCCCGGCGCCATAGTGCTGCACTGCGAAGACCGGCGCCTCACGCCTCTCGGGACAGGGCTCCAGCGCCCCTGTCTCCTCGCTGCGCACCATCGGCTCCGCCGACAGCAGCACCGAAGCGCCCGGGCGCGGCTCGCCGACGGTATTGAGCGCCAGAAGCGGCACCACGTCGGTCCATGGGGCGGGGTCCTGCTCGGTGCCGAGAGAGACTATTTCACCGTGAGGCCCCGCTTCCCGTGGCTCAACTACCCATAGACAGGAGTCAAAAACCTCGTCAGCATCAAGCTCAAAAGGTATCAGCGGTGCCAGCTCGCTTGCCGCGTAGCCCCCTTTTCCGAGAGCCTCCGGCCCTGAAAGAAAGAGGACGCTTCGGCCCTGGGCGCCGACGGCCTCGCGCACACTCTCTTCAGCTGCGCCCTGCATGCGAGGGGCGCTCAAACTGCCGATTATGAGTATATCCCAGTCTCCCGCGATGGCTTGCTCAATGGCCTCGTCATCTGCCAGGGGCACCATGAAGCGCACCTCCGCGTCGCGCAGAGTTTCTACTGCCTGGCGCAGAAACTTCGCCTCCCACCGGAAGCTGCCCTCGATAAAGAGGATCTGGAGACCGCCGTGCTGGACATCGACGTAGGTGGCGGCGCTGTTGTTGGCGGCGACGATCTCATCGGGGAGGGTTTCTGCGACGGCCTCGAGCCGCAGAGGACCGGTCTCTTCGGGCACATGTGAAAAGCGCGCCTCGACCAGGTCGCGATCCCCTTGTGCGCGGATCTCGGTGGTGTCAACCCTCTGGTCATCGGCATACAGTGAAACTTCGACCTCACGCCCGGCCAGCCCCGTAAGCGAAAACTCCGCCATGACCGTCATGTCACTGCCCTGGAAAGCCCGCGATGGGGCAAATATCCCGGTGGCGGCCACATCCCTTGTTGAGGCGTCCGGTCGCTCGGAGCCTACTGAAATGGCATAGATCGGCGCAGTCCCGGCGCCGACCGCATCGTGTGGAGAAATGCCTGTGTTTGACAGGCCGTCCGAGACGATCAGCAAGGCCTGCGGCACAGGCGGCGCGCCGGCCTGTCTTATGGCATCCCCCAGCGCCGTGACGTCGCCATCGGCCTCGATGCCGAAAGTGGTCACGTCCGGTATCTCTGCGGCGCTCGTCGGCAGTCGCCGCAGAGAGCCGGCAAAGGAATATACCTCAACGGAGGCAGACTCTACGATTTCGCGCCAGAGGTCGGAGTTTTCGGAAAATGCCAGGGCCGCGCGCTCTATCCGCGGCATCACGTCGACCTCACCGGCGAAGGATTCATCCGCTATGGACATGCTCCTTGAAGAGTCTATGAGAAGCGCCAGGCGACCTCTCTGTCTGATCATCTCGCTGGTTTCGGCCGCGGGCCTCCACAGTGCAAAAAGCAGCAGGCCCACAGCCGCCAGCCGCAGGGCCACAAGCAGCCAGCGCAGCGCCGGCCTCACAGGCCTGGTAGTGCGCCGGTAGGCGGCCAGCTGCGCCGCCACCGCTGCCAGCACGAGCACCAGCGCCGCATAAAAAGGCCAGAAGAGCTCCAGGCCCAGGTCCATCAGCCACCTCCGCCTGCGCGGTAAAAGCGGTTGGCTATCCATGCCTCAAGCGCCAGAAGGACGATGGCTGCGATGATGAACAAGTCGAATATCTCCCTGGCGCCACGCGTGGCGGAGCGCGCCTCGCTGACGCGCCTGTCAGTGACGTCCGTTACGATGATGGTATTTTCGAGGGCGCTTTCAAGCCTCTCGGCGCTGATACGGGCGAGGGATGTTTCATCAGGCGGGAGGTTTGCGCTGAAGCCCAGAACAGTCCTGTCGGCCGCCCCCTCTACTCGGGCAAGGTAGTTGCCCAGCGCGTAGGGGTGAAAGATGATGGGTTCGTACTCACTAGCGGTACTCAGCTCGACCGGCCGCGAGTCGACGGGCGTAGAGACCTCGGCCTGAAACGGACCGGCTCGGCGCTCATCTGAGAGTGGCACCGCCTCACCTACGAAGAAGTCCGACCGGCTGAGAGAGAGAGCCCCGGAGATGCCCGAGGCCCATGAGGCAATCTCGTTCACGAAGGGCACAAAGGACGCCCTCAGCGGGAAATCCGTAATCGACGGTCTCGGCGCGAAGGCGGCCACCACGGCACGCCCGTTTCCCACCGGGGAGGCAAGCAGTACCGGCTCACCTCCGGTCAGGCGGGCAAGCTCGGCGGCGTGGCCCTCCTCGCTCACGCGCCTTATAGAGCGCCATGCATGAAAGCGGGTGGCGGTTATCCTGCCCTGCCTGCCTCCGGCAAAGGCCGCCAGGGCGGGATGATCGAACGAAAGCACTGAAAAGCCCGACGTCTCGCCTTCGCCGGCTGTGCTCATCTGCCCTATCTCTATGCCGAAGTGCCGCCTCAGGAAGGGGTTATACGACTGCGGCCTGCTGGGCGCCCCGAGAAACATCACAAGACCACCGCCCCGCTCGAGAAAGTCTTCTATGCCTTCCCATGCCGCGCCGGACAGGCTCTCCACGCCCACCAGGATCAGGCAGTCCGTGTCCTGAAGGTCTCGCGGGGTGAAATCACCCGCCGCGCGAAGCCGCACTGAGGCGGTTGCTTCGCCCCTGAGCGCAGGCGGCTCGAGTGCGTTTGCGACGTAAAATGCGCCGCCCTGCAGCTCACGCGGCGAATCACTCAGGACAAGGCACCTTGTCGTGCGCCGCGGCGGTACGGTCAGGTAAAACGTGTTGTCGAGCCTGAGCGGGTCGGCGTCAGCCAAGGCCACCCAGCCCTGGACCGGCTCGCCAGCGGTCTGCAGGAGCGATATTTCGAAGGTCTCATTGCGCGCTGCGCCTGCCGGCACCTCTATGATGCGCTCGGCGCGCTTGGCGCCGTCGAGGTGGATCTCGACGAGACGGGTGGCCCCCAGGTCAGATCCCTCGAAGGTGGCGGTTATCTGTATGTGCGGCTGCGGCGCTCCGCGCCAGGCCGCCTGCGCCTCGACGATGCGGAAGTTCTCATTTCTCTCATCACCGACGTCCACGATAAAGGTGACGGTCTCCTCTGGAGAGCGCATGTGAGAAAGGGCAGACCATGAGCTTTCTGCGAGGTCGCTGAAAACATACACCTCACTGCCGTGAAATGTGTCGCCGGCCACGCCGCCCGCCTCCTCTACCATCCTCCATGCGCGAGCGAGAGCGTCGCCTGCACTCGAGCTGTAGGCGGATATCTCGACCTCAGATATCATCTCGGAGAGGGCATTTGTATTAAAGGTGAACTCCCGGTCGAGCGGCTCTCCTCGCGGGCCAAGGCCGCTCACTACGAGAGCGGCCTTGCTGCCGGGGGGCAGCGACGCCACTGCAGTGCGCGCAGCCTGGCGCGCATGCTCAAGTCGTGTGAGGCCGTACTGCCTGTATGCCATGCCGGGAGAGTTGTCCAGCACGATCACGGCGCTGACCGGCGCGCTGCCTGCCCGGAAGGCCAGCGCACCGCGCCATGCAGGCCGCGACAGCGCCGCCACGATGACCAGTACAGCCGCGATACGCAGAAAGAGCACCAGCAGATGCCTGACGCGCATGCGGTGGCGGTTTGCACGCAGGCCCTTTTTGAGGAACTTCAGCGTCGGCAGCAGATCGGCGCGCGGCTTCTGCCGGTGCAGCAGATGCACTATGACCGGTATCACGGCAGCAGCAGCGCCTGCCATCAGCGCCGCGTTTATGAAAAACAGGGGCATCGCGTCGCCTCTTCACATGTAGTTTCTCTTGCGGTTCGAAAGATAGCTCACGAGTGCCTGGTCAAAGCTCACCGATGTATCAAGCTGTACGTAGTCGACGCCGAGCGCGTGGCAGCGCCCCTTGAGATCCGCCACGAAGTCCGCCAGTGCGTCGAGATAGTCGGCCCGGACGGCATCGGCATCGGCCTTTATCCGGACATTTGTTTCCGGGTCGGAAAACTCCATCGCCCCGCTGAACGGAAAGCTCGCCTCCGCAGCGTCCAGGACATGAAAGACTATGACGTCATGCCCGCGATAGCGCAGATGCGAGAGGGCCTTCTCGAGATCGTCGGGCTCATCCAGGAAATCGGACAGCGCTATGACGAGTCCCTTTTTGCCGATCAGCGCCGCCGCCTCGTGAATGCTGCCCGAGACGTCCGTGTAGCCGGCGGGGGAGCAGTTTGCAAGTATCGAGAGAAGGTTTCCCAGGTGCGCCCGTCTCGAGCGCGGCCGGGCATACTCCCGTATGCGGTTGTCAAATGTCACCATGCCGACCGCGTCCTGCTGGCGGATCATCAGGTAGCCCAGGGCTGCGGCGATGGCCGTTGAGTATTCAAACTTGGTCATGAAGCGCGATGGCAGTGTCTTTGAGCGAAAGCCCATGGAGGCACTGCGGTCCAGCAGCAGGTGACACTCCATCGTGGTCTCTGCCTCGAAGCGCTTCACATAGTAGCGGTCGGTCTTTCCGTAGACCTTCCAGTCCACGCGCCGGATCTCATCACCAGGCACGTACTTGCGGTGATCGCTGAATTCGACCGAAAATCCCTTGTACGGGCTCTCATGAAGCCCGGAGAGAAAGCCCTCGACCATGAATCGCGCTCTCAGGTCGAGACGAGTTATCCGCCGCAGCACATCCGGCAGAAGATATTGCTCATAAGAGGCCACTCATTTCCTCTCGTACTTGGAGACATCCGGCTCTGCGACCTCCTCCAGCAGGCGCCTTATGAGAGCGGTGGAGTCAACCCCCTCCGCCTGCGCCTGGAAGTTTGTGGATACGCGGTGCCTGAGCACGGGTACCGCCATCGTCCGTATGTCTTCGGCGGAGACATTAAAGCGCCCGTCCATCGCCGCAAGCGCCCTTGACGCCTGGATAAGGTGCTGACCGGCGCGCGGGCCGGCACCCCACTCGACCAGCGCACTGACAAATGCAGGCTCTCCCTCCCCCAGGGGGCGCGTGGCACGGATGAGCCTCGATGCATAGCCTACCACAAAGGGGCTGACCTCGATGGCGCTCACGACTCGCTGGAGCCGCTCGATGTCAGCGCCGTCAATAACTTTTTGAGGAGGCGAGTCGGGCTCGGCGGCTGTGGTGGCGAGGATCTTTTCCTCCTCGACCAGATCCGGGTAGTCAACGAAGATGTTCAGCATAAACCTGTCAAGCTGAGCCTCCGGAAGCGGATAGGTGCCCTCCTGCTCGATGGGGTTTTGCGTGGCGACGACGAAGAACGGCTCCGGCAGCAGATAGCTGTCCTGCCCGACGGTGACCTGCCGCTCCTGCATGGCCTCCAGGAGCGCAGCCTGGGTCTTTGGCGGCGTGCGGTTTATCTCATCGGCGAGGATGATGTTTGCAAATATGGGCCCTCGCAGAAAATGGTACTCGCGGTGGCCGCCACTCTCCTCGAGAACATCCGTACCCGTGATGTCGGAGGGCATGAGGTCAGGCGTAAACTGCACGCGCTTGAAGGATAGATCCAGTATGCTGCTCAATGTACGAACCATCAGCGTCTTGGCAAGCCCCGGCACGCCCACCAGCAGACAGTGGCCCCGCGAAAATATGCCCGCCAGCACGCTTGTAAGGACGGCGCGCTGGCCGACGATGGTCTTTTCCATCTCGGCAAGCATCCTGTTGCGGGCGTCGGCGAGCGTCTCGACGCCCTCGGCGATCTCCCTGGAGGTCAGTTTCATGGGCATACTCCGCGACTTGGGCGCCGCGCTAAGCGGCTATTCGTTTTTACCGTGGCATTTCTTGTATTTCCTGCCGCTTCCGCACCAGCAGGGATCGTTTCGACCGAGCTTGGGCTTGTCGCGCCGGATGGTCTTGACCTTTCCCTCGCCTGCGCGACTTGCGGCCTCGGCAGCCTCGCGCTGCTGGTCCATGGCGCTGAACTCCTGATGCACGACATCCGCCACGCGCCACACGCCGCTCTTTTCGAGCTGGTCGTCGGCAGACCGCGCAAGCCGCAGGCGGAAGATAAGCCCGGTGACCTCGTCGTCGATGGAGTGCATCATGTCCTCGAAGAGCTCGTATCCCTCCTTCTTGTACGCCACAAGCGGATCGACCTGGGCATAGGATCGCAGTCCGATGCCGCTGCGCAACTGGTCCATCGTGCGGAGGTGGTCCTTCCACTTCGAGTCGATTACCTGCAGGAGAACGAAGCGCTCAAGCTCGCGCATCGCCTCGGGCGTCATTTCCTCTTCACGTGCGCTGTAGGCGGCATGGACCCTCTCGACCATGAGCTCCTCTGCGGCGGCCAGGTTCTGCCCCTCGAGCTCATCTGGCGCGACCTCCACACCAAACTTCTGGCGACCCCAGGTGGCAAGGCCGGCAATGTCGCCCTCGGCCTCGTTGTTCTCAGGGGGGGCAAGGTATCGCTCGCAGGCGTCGACGACGCGGCTCTCGAGCATGTCCAGCACCTCTTCTCGCAGCCCTTCGCCGGCGAGGATGCGCTGGCGCTTGTTATAGATGAGCTTTCGCTGCTCGTCCATCACGCCGTCGTACTCGAGTAGGTTTTTGCGAATGTCGAAGTTTCGCTCTTCGACGCGCTTCTGGGCCCTCTCGAGCGCGCGCGTCAGAAAGCCCATCGATATCTCCTGACCCTCGGCCATGAGCCTCTTGACCTTATCGCCGCCGAAGACGCGCATGAGGTCGTCGTCCATCGAGAGAAAAAACTGCGACGAACCGGGGTCCCCCTGGCGGCCGGAGCGTCCGCGCAGCTGGTTGTCGATGCGGCGGGCCTCGTGGCGCTCCGTGCCGAGGATGTGCAGGCCGCCGAGCTCGGCGACGCTCTCTGGGGCGGTGTTGAATGAAAAGAGCGGCCACTCTTTCTGCAGCCGCTGGCGCAGGCTCTCCGGCGCGCCGTCTGCCCTGCCGTTTTCGATGAAGAGGTCGAGCCAGTGGCCAGACAGGATCGCATCTGAGCTCTCTGTGCCGAGCTCTGTGATGTCGCGCGGCGCGAAGCCGCTCTTTTTCCAGTGATCGAGGATCTCTTCGTGCGTAAAGCGGCCGAGCACGATATCCGTACCACGCCCGGCCATGTTTGTGGCTATGGTGACCCGGCCCATGCGCCCGGCCTGCGCAACTATCTCGGCCTCGCGCGCGTGCTGTTTGGCATTTAACACGTCGTGGTCTATGCCGTGGCGTGAGAGCATGGCGCTTAAGAGCTCGGACTTTTCTATCGAGACCGTGCCGACGAGTATGGGCCTGCCCGTCTGGTGCAGCCGCACGATTTCGTCGATGATGGCGTTGTACTTTTCCTTTTCGTTGCGGTAGATGGCATCCGGCAGGCCCATGCGGATCAGGGGCCGGTTGGTGGGGATGGTGACGACCTCGAGACCGTATATCTTGTAAAACTCGGTAGCCTCTGTCGCTGCCGTGCCCGTCATGCCGGCGAGCTTGTCATAAAGGCGGAAGAAGTTCTGAAATGTTATGGTGGCGAGTGTCTGGTTTTCCTCTTTTATCTTGAGCTTCTCCTTGGCCTCGACAGCCTGGTGAAGCCCGTCGGACCAGTGCCGCCCGTGCATCAGGCGACCGGTGAACTCATCCACGATTATGACCTCGCCGTGCTCGACTATATAGTCCCGGTCGCGCTTGAAAAGATGGTGCGCCCTGAGCGCCTGCTCGACAAGGTGAGGCCAGTCCATGTTTTCCGGATCGTAAAACGAATCCACCCCGGCGAGCTTCTCGGCCCGCTCGATGCCCTCCTCGAGCAGGACTATCTGCTGCTCCTTTTCCTTGACCTCGAAGTGCGCATCTCTCTTGAGAAGACGAGCGACCCGGTCGGCTTCGGAGTACTTGGTGATCGAGTCGTAGGCCGGGCCCGAGATGATAAGCGGGGTCCTCGCCTCGTCGATGAGGATGCTGTCAACCTCGTCAACGATCGCGAAGTGGCGCTCTTTCTGGCACTGCGCCTCCAGTGAGAGCTTCATGTTGTCACGAAGGTAGTCAAAGCCGAACTCGTTGTTGGTCCCGTAGGTGATGTCGGCCTCGTAAGCGGCCTTGCGGGCCTCGTTTTCCATGTCGGACTGGATGGCCCCTACCGACAGGCCGCAGTATTCGTACACCGGCCCCATCCACTCGGCGTCTCGCCTGGCGAGATAGTCATTTACCGTGACGACGTGCACGCCCTTGCCGGAGAGCGCGTTCAGGTAGGCCGCGAGGGTGGCCACGAGCGTCTTTCCCTCGCCGGTGGCCATCTCGGCGATCATCCCCCGGTGGAGCGTGATGCCGCCTATCATCTGTACGTCATAATGGCGCATGCCGAGCGTACGCCGTGCAGCCTCGCGCACCAGTGCAAAGGCCTCCGGCAGCAGCTCATCGACCGGCTCTCCCTCGCTGATCCGCTTTTTGAACAGGGCGGTCTTTTCCGGAAAGCGCTCAGCATCCAGCGCCTGCATCGAGGGCTCATGCTCGTTTATGAGCTCCACGATCTGGCGCATCTCCTTTATCAGCCGGTCGTTGCGCGTGCCGAAGATCTTGCCCAGGGCCTTCGAAAATATGTTTGCCTCGACGCTCAAAAATCTCTCCCAATCCATGCCTTATGACGCGTGCGCATATTCTAATAGTCTATTGAATTCGCCACCGCATTCAAGCCGTCCACCCCCGCGGGCCCCCAAAGCCGCCCGCCACGACCGCATCTATCGCCTCGGCCGCGCCGTCGCAGGCGTTTGTGCCGACCACAAAGTCCGCCGCTCGCTTTACCCTTTCGGTGGCGTTTCCCATCGCTACCGCCACGCCCGCAGCGGCAAACATGTCAAGATCGTTCAGGTCGTCACCTATCGCCGCCGTCTCGCATCGGCTCACCCCCAGCATGCCCGCCAGCTCCAGAAGCGCCCTGCCCTTGCCCGCACGCGGACTCATCGCCTCGAGGAAGAAATGCTCGTATCTCGGACTCTTTAAGAGGTAGGTGGTGAGTGCATCGCCGAAACGAGCTGTGAACTTGTCTCTCACATCGGCCAGCTCGTCTCTCTCGCCCAGCGAAAGCACCTCCGTCACGGGCTCCTCCGGCGGAGTCCCCCGCGGCAGCGCGCGCACAAATCCCTGCGAAGCCGCAAGGAATTCCCGCGTCCCCGCTCCATGCGGAGCGTCCTTGCCGTACAGGTAAAAATCGAGGTCCCGCTCGCAGGCATCCACGAAAAGGAGCGGCTCAAGGCCCTCCGCCGCCATGAAATCCGCAGCCTGAACGCCAAGCCTGCCGTCGATAAGAGCCGACCACACAGTCGAGTCGTCGTCGCTTCGCTTGATGAGCGCGCCGTGCTGGATGATGAGATAGACGCACGCCCCCACCCGCCGCGCCACCGCAAGCGCGCTGCGATGGCGCCGCCCGGTAGCGACGGCCACGGTCACCCCCGCCTGCGCCGCGCGTGAGACTGCCGCGGCCACGGCAGGCGATACGCTGCCCGCAGGGTCAAGGAGCGTGCCGTCGAGATCGACGGCTATGAGCCTGCAGCCGACTTTCATGAATGGTCGCTTCGCGGATCAGACCTCGGCGGCCCCGGGCTCTATGTCGACCTCGGGCACACGCGCCGAGTGGTCATAATACTTCAGGATCTGTATCAGCTGGTCGGTTGAGAGTGCGCCGTTTTCAAGAAGTATCATGCCGATGAGCTTGTGATCCCGCTCGCCGCTTCTGAGGCCGCGCTGAAAGGCAAGCGCCCGCTCGACTTCCTCCTGGCTGCAAAAGCCCATCCGTACAGCGACCTGGCCGAACGGTTCGGTCTCTGACATGCTGTGCCCCTCTTCGTGCCACAGTTTCCTTCAGATGGTACCCATTATCCCGCTGCACACGTCCTTTTCAAAGGGATTCCTCTGCGCCGGAGAAAAGACCGGTACCCTTGCCCCTTTGCACGACGCATCGGAGCACGGCGCGACTCGTGCCGGAAAGAAGCTCTCGGATAATTCCTGCAAAGAAATGCGAAAAAAGTCGTGAAAGCTCTGTACATTCAGCACGCAGGGGGCTAATATGC
>SLPQ01000149.1 GCA_007131925.1 Candidatus Brocadiia bacterium
CCATCACTTCACCCTGTATACAGACAAGTGGCGCCTGAGTGTTTTTGTCCACCTTGAGGACGGCGAGCTGTACGACCTCGAAAATGACCCCCACGAGTCCGTAAATCTGTATAATGATGGCAAGTATGCCGAAATCAGAAGGACCCTTGCCGAAAAACTCGTAGCTGCTGTGGGCCAGGCCGAGCCCGCAAGACCGCCCGTTTTGACCGACTGGTAGATATTCGCGCGCCTCCCGGGCGCGCGGGAGGATTGCTTTTGATTCCTTTTCCAAGGGGAAAAACTGCTGCGCTCGTGGTTCCTGTCGCTGCGCTTCTTGTGTATGGGGCGGCGGAAGGCCAGGCCGGGCAGGACAGGCTCGCCCAACGGCGTGATGAAGTCGTCATGGCCATAGAGCGGGCAGCGCCTGCGGTGGTCAACATATCAACCGACCAGATTATCGACCGCGACTTCTTTCGTGGCTGGGATTTCTTTGGCCGACAGCGCGTCTCTCACAGCCTGGGCTCAGGTGCTATTTTCACAAGCGACGGTTACGTTTTCACCAACGCGCACGTTGTAAACCGGGCCGCCCGCATCAAGGTGCGACTCATGGACGGATCCACTTATGATGCGCAGCTTGTAAACGTCGACGTCGCAAATGACCTGGCAGTTCTCAAGATCGAGGCCGACCGGCCGCTGCCTACTGTCGTTTTGGGCAGAAGTGACGATT
This sequence comes from Candidatus Brocadiia bacterium, assembly GCA_007131925.1. Taxonomy (GTDB): domain Bacteria; phylum Planctomycetota; class DG-23; order SLPQ01; family SLPQ01; genus SLPQ01. The sequence goes on from SLPQ01000149.1 coordinate 707, forward strand.
TGATGGTCGGTGAGAGGGCCATAGCCGTCGGCAATCCTTTCGGCCTCGAAAACAGCGTCACCACCGGCGTCATCAGTGCCGCCAAGCGGGACATAGAGCAGGACGGAAGGGTCCTCTTCCGTGACGTCCTGCAGACAGATGCGCTCATAAATCCAGGAAATTCCGGCGGCCCTCTTCTCAACATCTTCGGAGAGGTCATCGGCGTTAACAGCGCGATCCGCGCGGGTGCTCAAGGGATCGGCTTTGCAATACCGATAGACCGCGCAAAGCAATCGCTGGCGGCGCTTCTGGATTACCGCAGGATCAGGCGCAAAACGCTGGGCGTCGAGCTCGAAACAGGTTACCTCACCGACGGGCCGGCCGAGAGTATTGTCATTGCGGTCGTACACGAGGGCGGCCCCGCTGCACGACTGGACCTGCGGCCCGGCGACATAATAAGGTCGCTCAACGGCGAGGATGTGAGCTCCCTTGCCGGATTTATGGCGGGGATGCTTGGGGTCGACGAGGGCAAGCCCGTTACTCTCGGCATCGAGCGCAACGGCCGTGATATGGAGCTCAGCATCTTGCCTGCAGACATCCCAAAGCCCGATGCGGCCAGGCTGGCGCGTGTTATGCTGGGACTTGGTATCCAGCAGATGGAGAAGAGCCTCGCGGCTCATGTAGGTATCAACCTCGATCACGGCATCCTCGTCAGTGAGGTGGAGCGCGGGTCGACATCCTGGGATGCAGGCCTTCGCGCGGGCGACGTCATAAGACAGATAAACCACACATACGTGCGCACAATGGAGGAGATGGGGCTTGCACTGGAGGAGCTGCAGGACGCCCAGAGGGTGCGGCTTGACTTCATCCGTGTCGAGGGATTTATTCTCATGCGTTACGTAGTAGACGTGAATATCAGCAGGCCTTGAAAGGTGTTGACAAGCTCCCTTGCCGGAGATAATTTATACTCGTGGCTGAGCGGGCGTAATTCAGTGGTAGAATGCCGGCTTCCCAAGCCGGTCGCCGTGGGTTCGAATCCCATCGCCCGCTCCATTTTTTTGGCATAGAAAAGGGCGAATATGCGCTCTTCAAGCCCATACGTGCGTCGCGCTCTGGCGACGGCAGCGCCCCTTTGGGGTGCGCTTTTTCTCCTGTCATGTACCGGCGCGCGCCAGCACACCTACTACCAGTACTACTATCCACTGGAAAGAGAGATTGCCGCAATAAACGAGGTGGCATACCCCGAGGGGCTCTACACGGTGGTGGCCGGCGACACGCCCTCCTCGGTGGCTGCCAGGCTTGATGTGCCGCCCAATGTGCTCTACGAGGCAAACGCCATCGAGGCCGGATCGACGCTTTCTGTCGGGGAGGTTCTGGTTGTTCCGAGGCCGGCATCCGCCCCTGCGCGCATGGGGGCCCACGGCGCGCGTGTGGACTTGCCTGGCGGTCGGAGTGATGCGCCTGCCGGTCGTGTGGCCATAGTGGGGGAGTCGGGCGCTGTTTATGCGCTGTCGGCCGGCAGGGTGATCGGCGTTCACAGGCAGTACCCGAGCCTCGGGGATGTTGTTATAATTGAAACGCAGCGCCAGCGCGTGGTATACTCTGGGGCCTTTACACCGACGGTGGAGCCCGGCAGCGAGGTAGGCGCCGGCGAGGTCATAGGCGAAGGCGCCCGCGAGGGCGGGGTAACGGCGAGATCTTTCGACAAGTAGGATGAGTATGAGGATCATCCATGCCTATATACGAATACAAGTGCGGGAAGTGTAACGGGGTCTTTGAGATGCTTGTGAGCAGCACCGCGAGCAGAGCGCCGGCGTGTCCGGAGTGCGGGCACAAGCGGACAGAGAAGGTCTTCAGCGTCTTTGCATCGCACGGCACCAGCTCCCGCGCCGGATCCGCCGGTTCGTGCGGCAGCTGCAGCAGCGGCGCCTGCTCTACATGCCGGCGATGAAGGTCGCGGTGGTCTCAGATACCCATGTGAGGGGAGTTGCGGACGGACTCCCGGGGGCTTTCTGGGAACTGGTGGACTCGGCTGACCTCTTGATACACTTAGGGGATTTCACGGGGGCTGATTTTGCCCGCTCACTCGGCGCGCGTTGCCGGATGACTGCCGTATGCGGCAATTGTGACCCGGTCGAGCTTGGCAGGCACTTTCCATCTGTTGCTACTGTCAGGCTCGGTGTCAAGAAGGCGGTGCTTATGCACATTGGGCCATCCAGGGATGAAACACTCATGGAAAAGGCGATTAGCTGGGCTCGGCAGGGGATCTGTCTTTGCTTTTTCGGCCATACACACAGGTGCGAGGATTTTGCGGTAGGGGATGTACGTTTCCTGAACCCCGGCAGCGCAGGTGGGCCTCAAAAGGGCCCGGGAGGGCCCACTGCCGGGCTGCTCTTGGTGGAAGGCGAAAGATTTGCCTGGAGGACGGTGAGGCTTGACGAGCGAGAATAGACCGATGCGGCGGCTGTGGGCGCCGTGGCGCATGCAGTATATCGGCGGGATCGAGCAGAACGAGGAGTGTTTTCTGTGCGAGGCGGCCAAGTGCGATGAGCCGGCTGAGGATAACCTCGTCGTGTGGAAAGACGACCTGGCGCTTTGCATCATGAACCGCTATCCATACAACAACGGTCACCTGCTGGTCGCACCTCTCTGGCACGAGGCTGCGCTCGAGCAGCTTGCGGCCGATGCACGCCTTGCACTTTTTGACGGCCTTGTCAGGACAAAGGGTGTGCTTGAACGGGTGATGAGCCCTGACGGCTTTAATATCGGGCTCAACCTCGGCAGGGCGGGCGGCGCCGGAATCGAGGACCACCTGCACTTTCACATCGTGCCGAGATGGAACGGTGACACGAATTTCATGCCGGTTGTGGCAGCCACCAAGGTGATACCCCAGTCACTTACAGACCTTTATGGCAGGCTGAAAGATGCGCTTTGAGAATGAAAAGACGCCCGCATGAAAGGCACCTCCCCACAGAAGCCGGGCACAGTCAGGCTGGCTCCATACGCGGCCGACCCGGCCCTCACACGCGGCCGGCGCTATCCTGACGAGCCCGACTACCGCGGCGCGTACCAGCGAGATCGTGACCGGATAATCCATTGCACGGCATTCAGGCGGCTCGAGTACAAGACGCAGGTGTTTGTCAACCATGAGGGAGACTACTACCGCACTCGGCTCACCCACACGCTGGAGGTTGCCCAGATAGCCCGCAGCATCGCTCGGGCCCTCGGACTAAACGAGGACCTGACGGAGGCGGTATCACTTGCACACGACCTTGGTCATACCCCTTTCGGTCATTCAGGGGAGGAGGCGCTTCGCGACCTGATGCGTGATCATGGCGGGTTTGAACACAACTTCCAGGGCCTCTGGGTTGTGGACAGGCTCGAACGGCGCTACCCGGACTTTCCCGGCCTCAACCTCACATGGGAAGTGCGCGAGTCCATGGTCAAGCACCGCAGCCGCTATGACGAGCCGGGCCTGGGAAGGGAGTACTGGTCGCAATACGAGTTTGACAGGTCCACTGCGCCGCTGCTGGAGGCGCAGGTCGTGGACCTCTCTGACGCCATAGCCTACGACAGCCACGACATTGACGACGGGCTTACCGCAGGGCTCATCCATGAGCGCGATCTCATGGAGGTGGATCTGTACGCGGAGGCCGCCCGGGTGGTCAAGAAGAAGCACGGGCGCATTGACGAGCTGCTGCGCATCAGGCAGATAGTCAGGGAGCTGATAAATATCGAAGTGATGGACGTTCTCGAGGAAACGCGCAAAAGAATACAAGAGCGTTCGCTTAGCTCTGTCGATGATGTACACAAGGGCGGCGGTGGGGTTGTTGCCTTTTCACCGCGTCGTTCTGCGGCCAAGAGGGAGCTTGAGGAATTTCTGATGGCTGGGCTCTATTCTCATCATCGAGTAAAGCGAATGGCGATAAAGGCACGACGCTTCGTTATCGATCTTTTTAAGGCCTATATCGCAGAGCCTTCGCAGCTACCGCCAGAGTTTCAGCGGCACATCGACGATGTCGGTCTCTACCGGGGAGTGTGCGACTACATCGCCG
>SLPQ01000217.1 GCA_007131925.1 Candidatus Brocadiia bacterium
CAATGTAGGTCCGGGAGCCGTCGGCACTCGTTACGACCAGGGGCTTCACTACCGGCCTGCGCAGCACGTTTGCAAGGCCTGCCGGCTCGATCTTGAGATCATCCCACCAGACCGCGCCGGAGCGGGCGCGGCTGATGGAGACGCGCACCTCCATGGAGGTGACTTCCAGAGTGTTGAAAGTGATCTGATACTGCTGCCAGTCATGATCGGAGGCGATCGAAGCGACCCAGTCCGAGACGGGGTCATGCTCCAGATGCGTGTAGGACAACCTTCGCGTGCCGTCAGTCGCGCCGACGTAGACAGTTCCGCTGCCTGCGTCAAGGTCGGAGGCCTTGCGCCAGATAGTGAGGCGGTAGTACTTGAACGGCTCGACCTCGATTACCTGTGAGACACTGACGTTGCCGCCGGCCTCCGAAGGAAGGTCCTCAAAATTGCTCATTTTCAGTGACGTGCGTCCCGAAACTCTCTCATTCGCATCGAGAGAAATGGCCGGGGCTACTTGCGACGACACCGTCCAGCCGGGTATGTCGCTGCTTCCGGGTCTGCCCTCAAAGTCGCCGTTGACGAGCGGCACCGCGGCTTCAGGATCGGCATGCGCCACACCGTCTCGCACTATGAAGGGCGCGTCTTTCACCGGAAGGCCGGCGGCGAGGTTCGGATCATGAACAAGGTATCCGCCCGAATAGCCAAACGGAAATATGACCGGAACGACTACCATGCCCAGCTCGTCGGCCAATTCCAGCACCCGGTTGATATTTTCGAAATACTCCGGTCCGAGCAACTCGAGAAAGCCGAATTTCGGGTCCTTTACCTGCACATGCGTGACGCCCACCTCAGCACCAGCACGCATCCCGTCCATCAGGTTCTGCAGGCTCCTTTCGTTGGCGAAGTTGGGCATGGCGTAAATCCATTTCTCCTCGAACTCCGCCCCCGACACAGCGCCCGAAAAAAGAAAACCCACAATCACAGCCAGTACCACTGCTCTACTCATGGCCTACTCCTTGTCTGACACCTCGTTTGGAAGGCGCCGAACCACCTGAGCCGTTACTGCTCACCAGTGACGGCCCGCGAAGCTTCCGCTCCCTCCAGCCAGTTCGGATAGTCTCCTGCAAGCTCAAAAAAACTTCTTCATCCTCTCGGATCTTAACGGCTGGCAACTCCAGGCCAGCGCACCTAGGCTCAGCTTCCAGTCGAATTAATCGACCCAGTCTGGGTAGTCGTCGACGAGCCTGAAGAACTCCTCGACGTTCGAGAAATCGTCGATCCAGGTCGTGTACATCATGCCGACCACATTGGGGATGCCCTCTGAGGCGGTCATCCAGCGCGTAATGTTGCGCTGCATGGGGCCGTCGTAATAGCCGCAGAGTATCTGCTTGTGGCCGCGGTCGGCAAACCACCTCAAGGTCTGCGGCCTGCTGTGCCAGGTGAAGATGACCACGTCGCTCGGCAGCCCCTCCCATGAGCCATCGAAATTGCCGGCTACGAGGTAGTACCAGGCGTTGCGGTCCTCAAAGGGGCGCGCGTTGGCGTAACGGTCGAACATGTCAGACCAAGTGTAGAAGGTGGCCTCCGGCGCGTACTTGCGGGCAATCTCGTAGCTGCGGCGGATGTTGTAAGCGAGTATTTCGCCAGGGGTGCGCTCTATTCCGTCGGGGGACTCTTCCCAGCCGCCGATGCGGATTTCGTCGTGGTTGAACATAATGTGCTTCGGGTTGTTGAAGGCGTCGACGATGCGGCGCGCCTGGTCATCCATGAGCTCGTAGATTTTCGGATCGATCATACTACAGAGGACCTGCTGGCCGTAGATGACATCTGGATGGTAGTAGGAGACGAGTAGCCTCTCACCTTCGTTGATGCGCGAGTGGGGGGTAAGCGTTATCCCCGGCGGCTCATGCCAGACGTCGAAGAAGTTGCTGGGGAAGATCGCGTCCTCGGGGAACTCGCGCCCGGGGGGATTCGGGATGTTGCCGAGCAGCGGGTCGTAGACGTACTCGAAATCGCGATGCTCCATGTAGGTGCGCGAGCCATCGGCGCTTTTCACCACGAGCGGCTTTATCGGCCTGCGCAGCACGTTTGCGAGGCCGGCCGGCTCTATCTTCATATTGTCCCACCAGATGGTGCCGCCGCGGACGTTGCCGACAGAGACACTGACGTTGATGGCGGTCGACTCAAGGGTGTTGAAGCTGATCTGGAACTCCTGCCAGTCGCTTGTGGGCGTTACTGCCGCACGCCAGTCCTGGAGGGGGTTGAACTCGAGGTGGGTATAGCTGAGGCGGCCACGGCGGCTGTCGTTGGAGTTGATGTTGACGGCGGCGCTGCCTGCCTGGAAATCCTGAGTCTTTCGCCAGATTGTGAGCCGGTAGTACTTGAACGGCTCTACCGGTATGCGCTGGCTGACGCTTGCGCCGCGGACGTTATCGCCGAAACCGGTCATGCGAAGGGATGTGCGGCCATCGACCCTGTCGTTGCCGTCCAGCGAGACGACCGCCTCGGCCCTGTCGGAGAGACTCCAGCCGTTGATCGTGGATGAGCCCGGTGTGCCCTCGAACGAGTTGTTAACGACGCGCAGGGCGGCGGCCGGATCGGCGTGGGCTACTCCGTTGCGGACGACAAACGGCGCGTCCTTTACGGGAAGACCCGCCGCGAGGTTCGGGTCGTGCGTGAGATAGCCGCCCGAATAGCCAAACGGAAATATAACCGGAACGACTACCATGTCCAGCTCGTCGGCCAATTCCAGCACCCGGTTGATATTTTCGAAATACTCCGGTCCGAGCAACTCAAGAAAGCCGAACTTAGGATCCTTTACCTGCACGTGCGTCACGCCGGCTTTCGCGCCCTCGCGCATACCGCTCATCAGGTTCTGGATGCTCTCCTCATTTGCGAAGTTTGGCATGGCATAGAGCCATTTCTGCTCGAACTCCGCCCCCGACACAGCGCCCGAAAAAAGAAAACCCACAATCACAGCCAGTACCACTGCTCTACTCATGGCCTACTCCTTGTCTGACACCTCGTTTGGAAAGCGCCGAACCACCTGAGCCGTCACTGCTCACTCGTCACGGCCCGCGAAGCTTCCGGTCCCTTCAGCCAGTTCGGATAGTCTCCTACAAGCTCAAAGAACTCCTTCATCCTCTCATGCCCCGTGAACCACTGCGTGTACATCATTCCTACTATGTTGTCGACGCCCCTTGTGACGTTCATCCAGTGGGCGATATTAGCTTTGAGATCATCAGTATCGTAATAGCCGCAGAGTACCTGCTCATGGCCGCGAACCTCAAACCAGACAGGCGTGAGACGGTTCGGCGAATACCAGTTCATAATCAGGACATCGCGCGGCAGGCCTGCCCAGGAGTTGTAAAATGATCCCGTGCACAGAAAATACGGACCCCGCTCCTCGAGCGGCCGGCCGTTGTGAAAGGGGGTAAACATATCCGACCAGACCGCGATGCGCGAGTCCGGTGAATGTCTGCCCACGATATCGTAGCTTCGCTCCATGTATCGCGCGAGCATCTGAGCTACTGAGAGGTCTTCGCCATCCGGCTGATGCTCCCAGCCGGCGATGCGGATCTCATCGGCACTCATGAAATATATGGTCGACTCCCAGAGCTCTGCTATATGCTCCATTTGGCGTTCCATGTATTCGAAAAGAATCGGATCCGACAGCGTCAGTACAACCTGGTCGTTATAGATGCGCATCGTGTGGTAGTAAGAGACGAGTATCCTCTCACCATCGCGAATACGCGAACCCTCTGTGATGCGGATGGGAGCGCCCTCATGGTCTATAGAGGCGAGGTTGCTGTATATGAACTGCGGGTCGTGCACATGCTCAAAGTCCCTGCCCTCATCGTAGACGACTTCTCCGTCTGCGCTCGTGACAGTAAGAGGCGCGAGCTCGCGGCGGACTACATTGAGAATGCCTGCGGGCTCGATCGAGATGCTGTCGATCCACATCGTGCCAGTACGGAAATTGCCTGGGCCGATGACTATGTCGGCGCTGTCGGCATCGAGCGTGTTAAAGACAACATCGTGGCGGGTCCAGTCCTGCGTGCCTGCTATGCTGACGTTAAAGTACGTATTTCGCCTGCGGCGATCATGAGTCCAGACTACGGCGAAGCTGGCTCCTGCCGGCCGTGCCTGCTCGGTCTTTACCCAGAAGGAGAGGCGATAGTACTTGAAAGGCTCGACTTCGACCGTCTGAGTGATGCGGCCGGCCACTGCACGCTGGCCCTCCTGTGGCGCCCTGATCTGCAGCGACGCTGTGCCGGAGTGTTTCTCTGTGGTATCGACAAAGGTGATCGTGCCCGGACCGTCCTGACGCCAGCCGACAAGGCGATGCCCTTCGGCCTCGTCGAGGCTGGGGTTCACGAGCTGGGGCACTGCGGCCGGATCCGGCAGGGCTGTATCGCCGCGCACTATGAAGGGAACATTCTCAGCGGGAATGCCGGCGGCCATGTTAACATCATGCACCAGGTATCGTATCCCGTAGCCGATGGGAAAGATGTTCGGCACGATCACAATATCACGCTGGTCGGCCGCCTCGCGAAACCGCGCCACATCAGCGCGATATGACTCCTGGACCATGTCCCAGCGGTGCATGCCTCTTTCATTGAGGATCATGTGCGTGACGCCCGCGTCCTCGGCGGTATCAAGCATCTCGAGTGCCTCTGCAAACCTGTCACTGTCGTGAAAATCGGTGTTGTACTGCATCCAGAACTGCTGAAACTGACGCTCTTCATCTGCGTTAACGTCCGTCAAAAGAACAGCCAGCGACAGAACCGTCACAAACAGTACAAGCCTTCTCATGACTTCTCCTTTGCCGGAATATCCCTGAAAGCCTATCTATCTCTGGCCGCATGCATGTTTCGCGTCTCTCCCGGCCGCCCTTATGCAGTTAGAAGAAATGATCCGCCTCTTGCAGCACGCCCCTGGACGGGACCGGCCAGGGCTTCACAAGAGGGGAGACGCCTGAGCTTGATTGTGTGCATTTCCTGAAGGCCACAGCCGAAAACGCCAGCCAAGGTGTACACACGGCTCTTTCCTGTCTGTTTCCTCCCGATGCAGCTTAGGGCCGCTCTTATAGATTTACTATATAATTCACGGCGATAGGCGCTACTGAAAAATCAGATCAGGCCGCATGAAAAAAAGAGCGGCGCCTGCGCAAGTGCCGATCATCGTCCAGGGCAGCTTTGCAGGCGGCCTGGCAGGTCATCTGCAGGAAGCGCCGCTCTGCCGGGAATCAATGCTGCGCATTGGTGCTTCGGCACTTCCTGACTGCGAAAAGCCGTGTTCGACTCTTGTGAATGAGACGTTCCTTGCAGTTATGCACGCCAGAAGGTGGACACCGGCTGAGGCGATTTTTGAAAGGGTTGCGTACGGCGGTGGGTAGTCGCGCTTGGATTTTCCGGCCGTTTCGGTAAAATCAACCGTTCAGACTATGCACGGACCCAAAAGGAGACATCTATGAGGTACTGTCTTATCGGGGCTCTTTGTCTTTCGGCGCTCATGGCAGCCGGTACGGCAGCAGCCGATGATCTGCAGATATCATATACGATCATGATTGAAAGCCCCGAGACCGGCACCGCGCACGTAAGAGCCACCATCTCCGGACTGAGCTCCGACGGACTGAGGCTCGTGCGCTCTGAGCGTTCCGCTCCGGGGTGGTTTGACGTCATGAGCGCGCGCGACGCATCAGGGCGCGAACTGAGGGTGGCGCCCGCCGAGGGGGGATACTACGTCACGACAGGTCAGAGCCCGCGGGTGACTGTGGAGTACACGATCTTTCCGCGAGCCGAGAGCACTTTCGGCCGGGTCGGCATCATCTCCTCCCAATATGCCGCTCTCGATGGCAGCCAGGCATTTCTACTGCCCGGCGAAGAACACAACATTACATCGGCCTCTCTCAGGTATGAGGGTCCCGGCGGCTGGCGGGCGATAGTGTCGTGGCCGCGCGTTCGGGACGAATTTGTGGCGGATGAGAGTGTGGCGCCATTGAGGCTGCAGCTGGAGAGGAGCCTCTTGTGCTTCGGCGACTTCCGACGGATTTCCAAAGGCTTCGGGACAAACACCCTCAGCGTATATTCACTGCAGGCACACCCGGAGAGCCGGCGCGAACAGCTGGCCGACTCCATTCAGCAGATATATGAGCGTCTTTACAAGGCGCTCGCCTTTGAAACCGGCCGGGAATACAACGTAGTATGCCTGCCCTTTGCACCCGATGGAGTGCCTGTCATCGCGGGTGCGTGGTCTGACGGCATCGCCATAACTCTTGCCGACGACTTCTCAGCCAGGGAGTCGGAGCAGCAGTTCGGCTCATTCGCGCAACTTCTCACCGCAAGTTATTTTGCCGAGGAGCCGTGGGGCGTGAGGCTTTCCGAAGAGGATTGGTGGTTTTATCCGGCGGCATTGAGGTACGGCGAATCTCTCGGACTGCAAGCCATCGGATACACCGACGAAAATACGTTTTACGGCCAGCTCTACACTGATTACATCGCAGAGGCCGCCGCAGACTATTCTGCACTCGACCTGCCGCTGAGCCCGCGGCCGTCAGGCACGCCGGCCTTGCAGTCCTTTTTAAGGCGTATAAAGGCGCCCGTTTTGTCTATGGCGCTGGATTTTGAGATGCGTCTTGCCACAGATGGCAGGGTGGGCCTTGAGCGACTTTTGGCCGCGCTGCTCGAGCAGGCCGGCAACGGCCAAAACATACGGCTCGAAGACGCCGTTGCAGACCTGAGCGGCGACGATTTCTCGTCCTTTTTTGAGCAATATGTCCAGCAGCGCACATTGATACTGCCCCTGTGGCCCTCCTTTGTGGATCATCTGCGAGCAAAGGCCGGCGAGGGGCCCGGCCCGGTAGCTGCTACCGTCGACGGCGTGCCGATATACGAGAGCGAGGTACGCCTTCTTCTGGCCTCGGCCCCTGAGCGCGCCACCGTAATGACCATGGAGCAGCGCTACGGCGCGGCCCTGGAAATGCTCATAAATGAGAAACTGATGGACAAGGCACTCATGCAGCGAGGCGTGCGCGTAGTGCCGGAGGTCTTCTGGCAACTGAGAGCACACCTGCCGCCGAAGGTGTTGAGAGTAGTGATGACAAAGAAGCGACAGGTGTTAAAGGATATGCTGTTTCAGGAATGGGAGCGCTTTGAGCGCGAGAGCTCAAGGATCGAGCATATTGGCGAACCTGCAGAGCCTGCGCCGGCTGGAGCCGCGCGCTGAACGTGCATCACCGGCAGAGCCGGTCGCCGACTCCATCGAGGCTGAGATTCAGCACCTGTCCTATCTCCTGCATCAGCTCTGCTGTCTCTCCCGCGGCAAGCCCCTGGTCGGCGATCTCGTATTCCTTATCCAGCGACCGGCAGTGCAGGATCCACAGGACTTTGTTGTCGTTGCGCCTTCTGCCCGTCTCCCGCAGCAGTCTCTTTCGAAGCAGCAGCACGGCCATTATAAACGCCAGACGCTGTCTTCGCGCATCGGTCGCGCCTGCAAGACGATCAAAAAACTCGATCAGTACGTCGTCATTGACAAAGCGTCTGGGGGGCTCGGGCGCCTTCTTAGTACGGGCGCGCCAGAAGGAAAAAGCATCCCTCTGACCCTGTCCCCAGCAGGAGATGCAGCAATCTTTTCTTTCAAAGCCCTCATCGTGGCTGTAGAGCGCGCTGTAATATTCCTCGCGGTCGGCAAACTCCCTGCCGCATTCAGCGCACGAACTCTGCCATGATTGCAGCTCCCATTCCACGATACTCACCTCTATTGCGCACGAAAGAAGCGCGAATCGGTACCTTCAGGCCCGACTTTGACCTCCACGCGGCGGGCGCATTTCGGGCACCAGCCGATGTAGGCGGTGCCGGCCCTGTTGATGTAAACTCTCTGGTAAACGCCGCAGCATTCGAAGAGAATGCTTATGAATCTGCGGGCTCTTCCTTCGGACAAAGCTCATCCTCGATCTTCGAAGCAACCCTCGAGCACGCGCGATCCAGCCCATCAAGCGTTTCGGTCACTTCCTTGACCACAGCGGCCCTTTCCAGAGCGTCGAGGGCGCTCACATTGGCCCATACATTAAGCACTGCGGCTCTGGCCGCACCCGGCAGAAGCGCTGCCGCTACGCCTACATCGCCTATGAGATTCGGGTTGGCGTACTCTGCGATCTCTTCGATGATTCGACCGATCTGAGCCATCGACCGCACCATCTCAAGCGGTGGCTCGAGCGCCTCCCGCATGGCGGCGTTCATCGCGCTCTTGCGGGCGGACTTTTGCTGTGCGTTATCGCGCGGCATCTTCAACGCGGCGGCTACAGCACCGTATCCACGCGCGTCCGCGGCGACCAGCTCCTGCAGACGCCGCCTCTGGCTGGTAACCAAGGAAAGGTGCTCGCGGGCCTGCTGATCCACCGCCGCAAAACGTTTGTTGCCGGCGGTGAAGTTGAGAGCCATCTCCGCCATTGACGCCGCTGCTGCCCCGACGAGTGCGGCGATGCCCCCACCGCCGGGCGTGGGCTTTCTGCTTGCGGCGCGTTCCAGAAACTCAGCAGTCGTGACAGTGTCGACAAGCGGCTCTTGACTCATATTTCACCACCTCCGGAAATAATCTCCTCAGGTCAAATGCACCCAGCCCCCGGGCAGAAAACATAATAGTCTCAATGCGCGCCGCCGCAACGAAAAAGCGCCTCAGCCGCCCCCGGCCGGCTCGACAATCGCATCTTCCCAGAGCCTCCTGCGAAAGCGCCGCTCCGAAAAGACCGCCATGAGCGCACCCGTCCCTAAGCCCGCAAGTGCACCAGCCACCGAAAGGAGAGTATCGGCCTCTGCAGTGCTCTCAAATTGCGCGGCCAGAGCCGCCCCGGCAAAGGCGCCACACAGCATCAGAACAAGCGGAGAGACAAATACTACGAGTGCTTGCCGCCATACGGAGCGGTAAGGCAGGATGATTTTCACTCGACTGCCGGGCTCCAGAGGCGCCTCAGGAGCCTTTACCGTCAGAAGCCTTGAACCGTCGGCACCGTGGCCGCACAGGCCGCAGCGTGCGCAGGCATCGCTGCCGGCAAGCCTTATCTCGATAGAAAGATCTGTGCGGGCCGCCACGATGCCGGTTTCAATTATGCGTGATTCATTCATCTTGTGTGTGGTCGGCCTCCGGCAGCATTGCTGTGGAATGCCGGGGCAGGCTTTCAGGAAGACTGCTTTTCAAGGTCCTCGAGGTAGGCCAGGGTACGCTGCAGCTCGCTCTTCAGGCAGCGCAGCCTCAAGAGCGACTTGACACGTGTGACCAGCTCAACGCGGTTGACGGGCTTTGAAAGAAAATCATCCGTGCCCGCCTCGACGGCCTTTTCCACATCCTCCAGCTCGGTGAGCGCCGTCACCATGATGATCGGGATGTCGCGCGTCTCATCGGCGGCCTTGAGCTCTCGGCAGACCTCGTACCCGCTCATATCCGGCATCATGATGTCAAGCAGGATGATGTCGGGGGCAAAAGAAGCGATTTTTTCGAGCGCCTCTGCCCCCGAGTGCGCAACGTCCAGCTGCCATGGTGAATCGTTCAGATACGCCTCGAGAAGCTCGGCGTTGGCGGCATTGTCATCGACAATCAGAACCTTAGCACCGCTTGTCTCGTTGCTCATTTGGCGCCTCCGGATTTCGCGTGCTGCCCTTGTTTCGTGATATCACCGCCCTCATGCACCCCGTCTCGCCTGCCAGCTGGCGACGTGCGCAGGACGACCCTGACAGCGCTCTCAGGGCAGCGCGTGCAGTTGAAGCACCTGACGCACTCGGGGGAGCCTGAATCCTCGTATATGTATATATCGACCGGACAGACCCCGCGACAGAAGCCGCAGCGTGTACATTTCGACCGATCGACATCTATCGCCACCAGGCTGATACGGTTAAAAAGCCCCCAGGCAGCGCCCAGCGGACAGAAAACCCGGCAGAAAAATCGCGATATCAAGACTGCACCCGCCATTATCGCCACTGCCAGCGATGCTTTCCATGCAAAGAGCCACCCAAGATCGAAAGCACCCACCCGGGCCAGCCGGTCATACGCCACAAGCGGTGCACCGGCCTCGATAGTGCCGGCCGGGCAGACCAGCTTGCAGAACAAAGGACTCGAGGGGTACGGCAGCAGAAGCGGCGCGGCGATGATGAGGCCCGCCAGCATCGCGTACTTGAGATAACGCGCCGTTACGGGAAGACGCAGACTCAAGCGCCGTCGGAATATGAGCTCCTGAAGCAGGCCGAAGGGGCAAACCCATCCACACGCGAGCCTGCCGCCAACGGCACCTGCAAGCAGGATTACCCCTGCGACATACAGGCTCGCAGCTGCGGCGGCCCAGGCAGCCATCCCTGAAAACCATCCTCGCACTGACGCCAGTGTCACCTGCAGTGAGCCAACCGGGCAGGCACCGAAGGCGGCCGGACAGGAATAGCAGTTCAGCGCGGGCACGCATATGTGCTTAAGGGGACCCTGGTATATCCTGCCTCTAATGAGATTGAGAGGAAACGGGTTCAGCGCGATGGCCGCTGCTACCTGCCATATCCGCCTCTTCATGTCAGCCGATGCCTATGCATTCGAGGCAGATGAGCGCGGCCTTTTGCCAGACTACCCCGATATCTCCCAGCAGCAGCCCGGCCAAGAGAACGGCCGCGGCGGCGGCTACGGCGGCGACGGTAAGAAATCGCCTCAAGACAGACTCCACGCCTACGGTATAATCAGCTCGACGCCGACCGTGAGGACATCGGGATTGGGTATCCTGCTCTCGTTGGCCGCGTAGATCTTCTGCCACTGGTTGCCGTCATTGTAGTAGCGCGCGGCCAGGGAGTAGAGGGTATCGCCACTTGCTACGGTGTGCGTGCGCGGTGCCTCTGCGGCAGGTGCGGCCGGCTCGGCCCGCTCGCGCGGGGCCTCAGCTGGCGAGGTCGGCGTCGTCAGGTCGGGTATTATGATAGTTGTGCCGGGTGTGAGGCGATCCGGGTCAGGTATGACGTCACGGTTGGCCTCATGTATCTCACGCCACCGCCTGGTAGTGCCGTAAAACTCCTGCGAAATACTCGTAAGGACGTCGCGCTCCCTGATTGTGTAGGTGATACGGCGGGGCTCAGCCGGCCCGGGGTCTTCAATGTCCGTAGTCACATGGTCCACCGGGGGCACATCCGGGATGTCCTCCTCCTCCCAGCCAGGCAGTATTGGCGGCGGCGCCACACTTACCTCTGGCTGCTCAGGCTCGGTGCTGATCTCCAGCTGTGCTGTAGGCCGCCGACGTGGCGGCTCGGCAACGCGCGGCGGATCAAACATATTGGGCTCGATGGGCTCGGGCTGTTCTTCGACGGCGGTGCTGAAAGCGGCATCCTGAGCCGGTGTGCGCATGGCAAGGTAGCCGATGAAGATCAGTATCAAAACGGCGCCCAGAACGAGGCCGTACTTAAGGTCGTTGCCCATCAGAAAACCCTCCCCGGGGCCGCTGCGCTCCCCTCGGCGCTCGAAGCGACCCGTTACTTCGCATTCCCCAGTTCTTTTATCGGCCTTCCTCGCAACACATCTTTAAACAGCAGGACTGGCGAGGCAATGAAAATCGAAGAATATGTGCCGACGAGGATGCCCACGAGCATTACGTACGCAAAAGCATGTATGCCGGGTCCGCCAAAGACATACATCACCACCAGCACTGTAATAGTGGTCACGGATGTCAGGATGGTCCGGCCGAGCGTCTGGTTGATGCTGCCGGTGATGATTTCCCAGTCGCTCTTTGTCTTGAGGCGCATGTTTTCCCGAATGCGGTCGAAGACCACGATGGTGTCGTTCAGCGAATACCCGACGATTGTCAGAAGCGCCGCAACCACTCCGAGATTTATCTTGAAATCACCAAGCAACAGAGCCCGCCCGATAGCCGTGCCGCCCAGCGCATCGCCCACTGCGATAGCACCTATGGTAAAAAGTACATCGTGTGCGAGGGCCACAACCGCGGCAAAGCCGTACTGGACGCGCCCGAACCTGAACCATATATACAGCACGATAAAGCCCATGGCAAGCAAGATCGCCAGTATCGCGTTTACGATCATCTCCTCGGCAACCTGCGGACCCACCTGGGAAACGTGCTCGGGGAAGGGGTTTGGCACTGTAAATGCGCCCGTGAGCGTGGCCCGCAGCTCATCAGCGCTTATGTCCCTTGTGGTTATTGAGGCGATGGGGACCTCAGATGCGTCGTCGTCCAGGGCACGCATAACGCCGGTCTCTTCGTCAATCTCGTAAAAGCTGAGGTCATACTCGCCGAGGTCCAGCCCATCGATCGAAGCCGAGATCTTTTCGGCGGGCAATGGCTCCGTAAAGCCGATGACCATGCGGATGCCGCCGAAAAACGCGTCGTGCCGTGCACGTATTTCGCTTACATCGCGCACGGTAAAATCAATGACCCTTCTCTGCGCCACATCCGCGAAGGCCTCTGCCATGGACATCTCAAAGTCCCTGAGCTCCCTTTCATGCTCCATCGCCACGCGCAGCGCAAAGCGGGTGGATCGATCCAGCAGCCCCGCCTGCTCGGCTCCAGCGACCTCAGCGGTAACGTCAAGGTCACGAATCTCACTGGCCAGTGACTGGATCCAGGCGTCCTCGTACCCCGCTTCGGCCACGCGCCGCCGCACCTCTTCGACCGGCAGCTCCCTTGCAAGCTCCAGGTTTGCAACCGACCCGCCGGTAAAGTCAATGTCGAAGTTTTCTCTGCCGCGCGAGTAAAAGAGGCCCACGCCAAGGGCTATCGCCGCCAGCGAAGCCACCATCGCGAAGCGCGCACCCTTCAGAAAAGATACGTTGGAGCGGCCAAGCAGATGCAGCATGTGGATCTTCTTGACAATACCGTGTCTGACGAGGATCCGCAGTATCACCCTCGTTACGAATACAGCCGTGAAGAAGGAGACTATGATGCCTATCGACAGTGTTATGGCAAAGCCGCGCACCGGCCCGGTACCGAAATAGTACAGTATGGCTGCAGTCGCGAATGTCGTAAGATTGGAGTCGAAAATCGCGGTAAAGGCCTTGTCGTACCCCATCCTTATCGCGACATCGAGCTCCCGGCCGAGTCTCAGTTCTTCGCGGAGTCGCTCGAATATGAGCACATTGGCGTCCACCGCCATGCCAACCGTGAGCAAAATGCCTGCAATGCCCGGCAGGGTAAGCGTCGCGCCTGAAGCGGCCATCACCGCAAAGAGTATCAATATGTTGAGAGCGAGCGCAAAATCCGCGATTGCGCCAAGCACCAGGTAGTACCCCGCCACAAAGACCAGGACGCACGCGGCTGCTATTATGCCCGCTCGAATGCTGGCTCGAATGGTAAGCTCACCGAGAGTCGGACCCACAAACTGCTCGCTCTCGAGAACCAGCGGCGCCCTCAGAGAGCCGCTGGCGAGCACACGTACCAGCGCGTCCCGCTCAGCAGCGCTGAACCTCCCGGTGATGATGCCACGATCGAAGATGCGGGCCTGAATCACCGGAGCGGAGTAGACATGGTCATTTAAAATGATGGCCAGTTGCTCGCCGATATTGTCCCCGGTCAGGGCGCCAAAGCGGCGCGCACCCTCCGGCTTGAGCTCAAAGCCGATCGCAGGTGCGGCGCGATCATCCACGGTAGCATACACCCTGGAGATAAGCTCACCCGTCATGTCATAGCCGTCATCTACCCTGACTACCACCCCCTCCGGCACGGGGCCGGCCATTTCACCGCGCGCGACCCTCTGCTCCATTTCCTCACGCAGGCTGTCAGAGTAGGGATAGAGCGCATAACCGGGCACGTTTCTGCCGGCCCGCAGCAGCTCGTACCTCGTACGATCTTCGTCTACCAGGCGCCATTCAAGCCTGCCCATGTCGGTGGCAAGGGCGATGATGCTCATGGTCTCGTCACGGGAAAAGCCGGGCAGCTGCATCAAAATTCGAAACTGGTCGCGAGCCTGGATCACGATGCCCAGTTCGCCGCGCGGGTCTATGCGCTCGCGGATAATATCCACGGTGTTTTCCGCGAGGTCAGGCTGCCGCCTGAATTCCTCCTCCTCCGCATCGATGCTGAAGAGAAGCTCGCCACCGCCCCTCAGGTCAATGCCACGCCTGATCGGCTGCCTGTACAGGATAAAAACAGACAGCCCCATGATGACCAACACGAAAATGGCGATTTTCCAATCGTAAGACCGCTTCATCAGGGAACCTTTCAGAATCGCGCCTTGAAACCCGACACCGCCGGGGGCTTACTCCTGCTCCTGGTCAGTCTTTGCGCTCTCTATTCGCGAGATGGCGCTTCGAGAGACCTTCATGCGAACCTTGCCGGGCTCGTCGACCTTCAGCGTGACGACCTCATCATCCGGTCGGATGTTCGCCACCACGCCGTGAATTCCGCCAATTGTCACGACCTTGTCATTCTTTTTCAAGGCCTTGAGCATTTCCTGGCGCCGCTTTTCCTGCTGGCGCTGCGGCCGGATGAGTAGAAAGTAAAAGACCCCCAGCATGAAAAGCAAAGGCACCAGCATCGCTATGATACCGCCTGCTGCCGGTACATCCGCCTGCGCAAACGTAAGAAAACCCATAACTGCTCCTAATCCGTCAACCTGCCGAGTCGCCCGAGGGCAGCGCGACTGTAGGCGCCGAAGGCGCCTCTTGTTATCGCGTCGCGAGCGCCCTCCATGAGGCGCGCGAAAAACCTGAGATTGTGCAGCGAAACCAGCGTCATCCCCAGCATCTCGCCGGCATTGAAGAGATGCCTGAGATACGAGCGGGTGAAGTTGACACAAGTGTAACAGTCACACCCCTCTTCCAATGGCACGCACTCGCGCGCATGGAGGCTGTTTTTGACCTTGACGATGCCGTCTGCAGTGAAGGCCCAGCCGTTTCTGCCGTTTCTGGTCGGCATCACGCAGTCAAACATATCAATCCCGGCCGCCACCGCAAATAACAGGTCCTCCGGCGGCCCCACTCCCATAAGATAACGCGGCCGCTGCGGCGGCAGGTAAGGCACCGTCGCTTCAACGATCTCCCTTATAAGGGAAGTACCCTCTCCCACACTGACGCCGCCGACGGCGTAGCCTGCTAAGTCGAGCTCTACAAGGCCCTCGGCGCTTTCACGTCGAAGGTCATGATAAGTGCCGCCCTGCACTATCGCGAAAAGAGCCTGACTGCCGCCTGCGTGCGCTGCCTTCGAGCGCCTGGCCCAAAGAAGCGTGCGAGCGACCGATTTCTCGGCGCGTCGCCTCTCGATGGGAAAGCCTACACAATCATCTAACGGCATTATTATATCCGCACCGATCAGTTTTTGAACCCCTATTGCATCCTCCGGCGACATGAAAATCGGCGCACCGTCGATGTGAGAGCGAAATTCCACGCCTTCGTCGCTCACCCTGGCAAGCTCTGCCAGCGAAAAAAGCTGATATCCTCCGCTGTCGGTCAGCATGGGCCCGCGCCACCCGCACCAATCCTGAATGCCTCCGCATCCTGCCACCACCTCAGCACCGGGCCGTATCATGAGGTGGTAGGCGTTGGCAAGAACGATCCCCGCACCACTCCGGCGGACCTGGCCGGGGGAGAGGCACTTAACGCTGCCCTGGGTGCCTACAGGCATGAAAGTAGGCGTTTTGACCTGCCCGTGCGGCGTACTCAAGACGCCCGCGCGTGCGGCGCCCTCGGTGGCGGTGAGTTCGAATTCAAAGCTCAACGTCTTCTCCGGAAAGTCCGGCGCGGCGTGTCGAGAAGGCTGTGGCGCGTCAGTATATCTTCACGAGATCGGCGCCCTGATAGTAGTACCTGAGGATTTCGGCGTAGTTGCGTCCGAGTCGCCCGAGGCCATGCGCGCCCCACTGGCACATTCCTACGCCATGGCCAAATCCGCCACCCTGGATGACAAATTCGTCCCCGGACCTCATTATCTCGAATTTTGCGCTGTAGAAGCTCGTGGTGCCGAGTATGCGGCGAAAGACGTTCCCGGAGATGCGGCGATTACCCTCTGTGGAAACGATCAACACCTCGTCAACCCAGCCGCCCTCGGTAGTGCCGACGACACGCACGTCTGTAAGACTGCCGGAGATATAGCCGGCCGTGGCCAAGGCCTGCTCAACCTCGGCGGCCGTCATGGTCTTTGCCCACCGGTAGAGGCGGCTGTCCGTGCAATATTCGCAGACTACCGGGTCAAAGGGCCTTTGCGCCGGAGCACCCGAGAGCATGGACGGCGGCGCAGTGTGGCCGCCGCAGGTGCTGAAATAAAAGGCATTCAGAAACTTCCACTCGAAAGTAAGGACAACACCCTGCGTCGCGCGCGCAGCACTCACCCCGTACGAGCGGGTGCCGGTCAGGCCCCTGTAAACCTGCGAAAACTGGTCATCCCTTACGTCGTAGGACAGGAGTCGTCGACGTCTCATCTCCGCGAGTGCGTAGGTGCGCGCCGCCACCGCCTGGGCCTCAAGGGATGATTGAGAAAAATAACGTGGCACCTCGCAGGAGACCACCCCGGCGACGTACTCCTCCATCTCGACCCAGTTGACAACCTGCACCGCCGCGCCATGCTTGACAAGAACCAGGTATCCAGCATAGGCCGTGTCGCCCACGCTGACTCGACCTGCCGTCTCCGGCATCAGCACAATCGCTCCCTGCCCCCAGTCCTTATCACCCGTTGTTATAAACCCTCCACGTGAAAGGCCGACTCTGGCATTTTCAATGCGGGTTCTCTCAAGCAGGCGCGGCTGGCGCTCGCCGGTGTAAACGAGAACATCCCCCTCGATATTGATCTCAACCGGCCGCGTATCTGTCGAGAGACCCACGAGGACCCG
>SLPQ01000049.1 GCA_007131925.1 Candidatus Brocadiia bacterium
ACTGCCGGTAGATGTACGGACTGCCGGTACCTCTCAGGTACGTTCGGCACTCTTGGTTAGTCTTTGGCTGCACGCGCTGGTGCCTGTCTGGGCGCTTACGCGGCACGGCTGCGCGACGGCCTCATCTCGCCCCACTTCGTGCGTGCGACCGCTGTGCGGTGGCGTTTGTCCTTGACTCAAACCTGCCCGCCGCGTATCCTACTGCCATTTGAAAGTCAGGGCTGACCGGTCTGGCGTTTTTGCGAAAGGGAGTGATTTGCATAAGGTTACACTTATTCCAGGAGACGGGACAGGCCCGGAAATCGCCGACGCTACGCGCCGCTGCATCGATGCTACAGGCGTTGAGATCGAGTGGGACATCCAGAGTGCCGGGATTGACGTCATGGAGGAGGAGGGCACGCCGCTGCCTGCGCGCGTAATCGACTCGGTGCGCAAAAACAGCGTAGCTATCAAGGGCCCCATTACAACCCCCGTCGGCTCCGGTTTCCGCAGTGTAAACGTCTACCTTCGCAAGGTCCTCGACCTCTACGCCTGCCTTCGCCCCTGCAAGTCTTATGCGGGTGTTCGCAGCAGGTTTGAGGATATCGACCTTGTCGTGGTACGGGAAAACACAGAGGATTTGTACGCGGGTGTGGAGTTTGAGAGCGGCGACGAATCCACTGATGAACTCATCAGGTTTGTCGCCATGCACGACAAGGGCAATATACGAAAGCACAGTGCGATATCCATAAAGCCCATAAGTACAGTGGCCAGTGAGCGGATAGTGCGGTTCGCCTTTGAGTATGCTTTGGCGAATGGCCGCCGCAAGGTCACTGCAGTCCACAAGGCCAACATCATGAAGATGACTGACGGGCTCTTTCTCGAAAGTGCGCGCAGGGTTGCCGAGGACTATCCAGACGTGGAGTTTGAAGATCGCATAGTGGACAATATGTGCATGCAACTTGTGCAGAAGCCCGAACTTTACGATGTACTCGTCATGCCAAACCTCTACGGAGACATCTTAAGCGACCTGTGCGCGGGGCTTGCAGGCGGGCTTGGCGTCGCACCGGGAGCAAACATCGGCGACCACGCCGCCCTCTTTGAGGCT
Organism: Candidatus Brocadiia bacterium; assembly: GCA_007131925.1. Taxonomy (GTDB): domain Bacteria; phylum Planctomycetota; class DG-23; order SLPQ01; family SLPQ01; genus SLPQ01. The sequence continues at coordinate 1,088 of SLPQ01000049.1, forward strand.
ACTCACGGATCTGCTCCGAAGTACAAGGGCCTCAACAAGGTAAATCCATGCGCGCTTATCCTGTCGGGCGTTATGATGCTCAAGCACATAGGCGAGGAAGAGGCCGCACTCAAGCTCGAAAACGGCGTCGCTGCGGTCATACGCGAGGGTAAGGACGTCACCTATGACCTCAAAGCCTATCGTGACGACCCGTCAGCCGTCGGTACGAGCGAGATGGCCGATGCGATCATAACGGCGATGGGGTAGGATCGCATCGCTTACAGCCCCGGATCGCGTGAAATGGCCGAAGCGACAGAGCATGTCGCCTGGGCACACTTGGTTTTTTTCTGCGGGGGCGCTATGTTTGATCGTCAGGAGATGGAGAGGTGGTGGCGAAGGACCATCTCGGTCGACAGGCCGGGTGCGCTCGGCCAGGTGGCTCGTGCAGGTTTGTGGCTGGCTGCGTTGCCTGTGGAAGTGGTGGCTCGCCTTCGAAACTTCTTCTATGACAGGGGCGTGCTTGCTGTTCTCAAGCCGCCCGTTCCGGTCATCTCTTTCGGCAACATCACCGTAGGCGGCACAGGTAAGACCCCCGCGGTAATCTGGTGTGCTCAATATCTGCTCCAGCGTGGGATGCGACCGGGCATAGCCAGCCGGGGATACAACCCCGATGGGCCTGCGGGAGCCGACGGCAACGACGAAGCGCGTCTTATCGCGGAGGCCACGCCCGGCGTCCCTCATGCATGGGATGCGGACCGAGCTGCAGCCGCGGCCAGGCTTGTCAAGGATCACGGCTGTGACGTAGTCATACTAGACGATGGCTTCCAGCACCGCAGGCTGCATCGTTCGATCGACTTTGCGCTTATCAGCGCTCTGGACCCTTTTGGACGGGGCTTTGTGATGCCGCGCGGCTTTCTGCGCGAGCCGGTCTCATCGCTCAGGCGCGCTACATGTGTGATCATCACTCACTCAAACCTCGTCAGCTCCGAGCGCCTGATGGAGATTCGCAAGCGCGTGTGGGACATTGACGAGGGGATAAAGCTGGCCGAGGCCGTGCACCGGCCTACCGCTTTAGTGGTGGAGGGAGTCGAGCAAGACCCTGCCAGCATCAATGGCGCACGCATTTTCGTCTTTTGCGGCATCGGGAGCCCCCATGCCTTCGTGGTGAGCCTTGCCAACCTCGGCGCTGAGGTGCTGGGCATACGCTCCTTTGGCGACCATCATGTGTATACGGATGAAGAGGTGGCTGAGGTGCTGTCGCAGGCACGCGAGCGCGGGGCCGAGATGGTGGTCACCACGCAAAAGGATCGTGTGAAGATAGAGGCGCTTCCCGAGAAGGCTCTGCCCCTGGCCGAGATGCGCGTCGAGTTTGCAATCACGCGCGGCGAGTCGACGGTCACAAACATGCTTGATTTTCTGGCCGGCACCGGTGAAAGGGGCCGTGAGGCGTGAGGGAGGCGTCCCTCAGGGACAAAGTCGAGTATTTTGCTTTTCGGGCGGCGACGGCCGAGCTGATGAAGCTGCCGCCCGAGGCGGCATACAGGGTCGCGGAGGCCGCGGGCCTTCTGGCGTATCGGCTCTTGAAGCGGCGCACAACCACGGCACGGGAAAACATCGCGAGCGCCTTTCCCGAAAAGTCGCCCGATTGTATCGAGACGTTGCTGAAGGACGTGTACAAGAACGTCTTTCGCCTGGCGGGCGAGGTCTTTTATCTGCGGCGGCTGGTACGGGGTGACAACTGGCGCGACTACATCGAGCTCGACGGCGCCTCGCGAGCACTTGATATCTATATGAAGGGTCGGGGAGGGATACTGGTCTCCGGCCACCTTGGAAACTGGGAGCTGCTGGGCCATGCCCTCGGCTACATGGGCCTTCCGGCCAATGTGCTTGCCAGGCCGCTTGACAACCCGCTTATCGAGCGATATATCCTTGGTGTGCGCGAAATCGGCATGCAAAGTATCATCGTGAAAAGGGGCTCCGGAGCGCTGGTCGAGCGGATCTTGCGCGAGGGGGGCTTCGTGTCGCTTCTATTTGATCAGGACGCAGGCTCCAGGGGTGCATTTGTGCCGTTTATGGGTAGGCTGGCGAGCACTTGGCGATCGCCGGCGCTTCTCTCAATGCGGACAGGCTCTCCAGTGCTGCCGGGCTGCTGCGTACGCAGGAAGGACGGGACCTTCCTGCTGCACGTGGGTCAACCGGTTTATCCGGTAGATACAAAGGACGTCAGCGCGGAGACGCTGAGGATTACCTCAGAAGTCACCCGGCAGCTGGAAGAATGGGTGAGGTGCTACCCCGAGCAGTACCTGTGGCTGCACAGACGCTGGAAGAGCAGGCCCGGCGTGCGCAGCCTCGTAATGAGAGGGTGAGTGGAGTGGAAATGCCCGATGAATTCATCCCAGAGAATCTCTGCCGGCACTCGATTTACGAGCGCCGGTCATTGGTTGAGACGGCTGACTTCGCGCGTCTGAGCAGGCCCGGCTGCAGTGTCGATGATTTCATCGCGAGCTTGCCCGACATCCTCGCCGGGCGTGATTTCAAGACCCTGCTATCGCGACTTCGAAAGATCAGGGACGCCGGCGGACCGATAGTGATGGCAATGGGCGCGCATGTCATCAAGTGCGGCCTCTCACCGGTAGTGATCGATCTCATAAGGCGCGGCATCATCACTGCCGTAGCGACCAATGGCGCGGGCGCAGTACATGACTGGGAGGTGGCTTTCGCAGGTGCTACCAGCGAAGATGTGGCAGTCGAGCTACCGGCGGGGCGATTTGGGATGACGCGGGAGACAGCGGTGGCCCTTGCCGAGTCTGCCGCCAGGGCGCGTCGCGAGGGAGCTGGGCTCGGGGAGACCATCGGGCGTGAGATTGTCGAGCAGGAGCTCCACCACCGCGCGTACAGCATCCTCGCCGCCGCCGTGGAGTGCGATATACCGGTAACTGTTCACGTGGCTGTCGGCACGGACGTAGTGCATATGCATCCGGAGGCGGACGGGGCGGATGTCGGCGCGGCGACTATGACGGATTTCAGAAAGATATGCTCGGTGGTCTCGACACTGGCCGCCGGCGCGTGGGTCAACGTCGGCAGCGCGGTCATACTTCCGGAGATCTTTCTCAAGGCCGTCGCCGCCGCGCGCAACATAGGCGTCGATCTCGACAACATGTTCACCGCGAATCTCGACATGTTCGACCTGTACCGACCGCGCACCAATGTCGTAAACCGCCCGTGTGCACAGGGCATAACGATAATCGGCCGACACGAGATCCTCATGCCGCTGCTTCGACTCGGCCTCGTGGGGGGGCTTGGAGAGCAAAGTGCATAGCGAGCTGACAAGATTTCTGGAAGGCGTCGGAACCCCGGTAGTCGGAGTGGTCGGCGATCTGATGCTTGACCGTTACCTTTGGGGCGCGGCCGAGCGGATAAGCCCGGAGGCGCCTGTTCCGGTAATCGACATCGAGCGCTCGCGCACCTATACCACGGTGGGGGGAGCCGGCTCGGTCATGAGAGACCTGGTTGCACTGGGGGCACGGGTCTGGGCCGGCGGCATAGTGGGGGACGATGACGCTGGTGACGAGATAAGGGCCAGGCTCGAGGCTGACGGTGTGGACTGCTCCGGCGTCATCATCGAA
>SLPQ01000225.1 GCA_007131925.1 Candidatus Brocadiia bacterium
CCGAGAGATTCGGGGTGGCCCCGTGTGCTCCTTTTCCGCGTATCGTGATGGTGATGCTGTCTACATTTGCCATCTGGGCTCCGTGCTCGGCCACCACCCTTCCGGCCGGTATGCGGCTGGCGACGTGGAGTCCGTACACCTCGTCGACACCCTTCATCACGCCCTCGGCAACCATGGCCTTTGCACCGCCGGGGGGCAGCTCCTCGGCCGGCTGAAAGATAAAGCGCACACTGCCGGCCAGCTGGTCTTTGACACCGGAGAGTATCCGGGCGACCCCCAGCAGCGTGGCGGTATGGCAGTCGTGGCCGCAGGCGTGCATGGCTCCGGGCCCTGCGGAGAAGGGCAGGCCCGTCTGCTCCGTGATGGGCAGAGCATCCATGTCGGCGCGCAGGGCGATGGTCCTCCTGGAGCGCGGCACATCGAGATAGCCGGCGATACCGGTCTCGGCCATGCGGCGGGTCTTTATGCCAAGACTTTTCAGATACTCCTCTACCTTGCCGCTCGTGCGCACCTCATTAAAAGCCACCTCCGGATGCGCGTGAAAATCACGCCTCAGTGCTATGATTTCCTTTTCGACACCTTTTGCCATCTGCGCAAAATCCATCAGCATTCCCCTGAAAATCGTTCCAATGTATGCCCCGACCCGCTTATGACTTCAGCGACGGCGCGTCCACTCGTCTCCCAGGTACTTTTCACAGGCAAGACGGCGTGCCAGGCCTTCTTCGGCGCTCGTCAGGGCGCCTTTTGCGAAAGAAAGTCCCAGTCCGTCCTCAAAGGCGCCCACCAGCGCACTTATTATCTCCGGCACTGCAGGCGTCCTGCCAAGCAGCGCGTCGAGCGATGCCGCCCCTGGTGCGAAGCGGTTCGCCCCAAGAGGCAGCGAACCATGCTGAAGAAAGGCGCCCCCCGATCGGCGCTGTGCGCTGCCGAGCAGCTTTCGCCCGCCGGCGACTACGACATCGTACTTCTGGGGCTCGGAAAAGCAAATAAGTGGTGACGCGCCGCTCGGGCCGTCCGAAAGCCGCCCGTCTACACCCAGCCTCGAAAGGCCATCACATATGCAGCGGTGCAGCTTCTCAAAGATATGGGCCGCCCTGCCGGGAAACGGCCCGGCCCCGAAGGGGCCCGCCATACTGTAGGTTATCTCGTCGTCGTGCCAGATGGCTCCTCCGCCTGAGAGGCGGCGAACCACCGGCGTGCCGGCCTCAGCCATCTCCGCAAAATCCCCCCACCGCTGAAAATAGCCCAGCGAGAGAGCCGCCGGGCTCCACCGGTAAAAGCGCAGCGTCACCCTTGTGCCCGTTCGTGCGCTCAGGAGAAGCGCCTCGTCACGCGCCATGTTGTCGGCCGGAGCAAGGGGCGGGTCGATTATGCACCGTGAGGCCATCAAAGGTATGTAGGCTCTTGCAGATAAGGGCCCGGCCAGCCCTGCGCTGAGCCGGCACGCAGATTTTCGCGGCCGGGGCGGCAGCACCGCGCGAAAAAACGGATGGGCGCTGCGGCGGGGAGGTTGTGGCCAGTACTACGCCTCGTCGAGGTCGTCCTCGTCCTCTTCCTCCTCATCTTCTTCTTCCTCTGCCTCTTCCTCAATGTAGAGCTTATACTGCTCCCAGCTCATCAGGTCGACGAGCTGGTCGACATCACTGGACTGGATCTTAATAAGCCAGCCATCACCATAGGGGTCGGCTGCCAGGATATCCGGGTCATCACCTACGGCCTCGTTTATCTCGACGATTTCGCCGTCACAGGGGGCGTTGAGCTCGGCCACTGTCTTGACGCTCTCCACCTCGCCGAAGGGCTCGGCCTGCACCGTGGGGTCTCCCACCGACGGCAGCTCGACGTAAGTGATCTCATGCAGCTCGTGAACAGCATAATCGCTGATACCGACGATCACGATATCTCCCTGCGCGAAGGCCCACTCGTGGGTGTCGGCAAACTTGAGCTTCTTAGGGTCCATCACAACACCTCCTGGAAGGTTATGACTTTGGCCGTAACTCGCGCGGCCTCGCCAGCGGATCAAACAGTTATCGCATATCGGCGCACCGCCGCACTTTCATCCATGAAAAAGCAACCGCGCATCCCAACAGCCGGTCGCGCCGATACATATATGCACCGGGCGGGGGCATGTCAAGAAATTCGTCATCATAAAATCCGCGGTTTTCTCGCAGGGCCTTCAGAGTGCCAGCGTTAAATGAAACGACCGGCAGCCCTGCCGAGTGGTTCCGCAGCATCAGGCAGGCGCACTTTTTCAGTCTTCGTCACTGACGGCGCCTGAGCCACCCAGGTATGCCTCGAGGCAGGGTCCGAGGCTTTCAAGGTCATAGCCGCCTTCGAGAACCGTCACGAGCCGGCCGCCACAGGCGCTCGAGGCGATCTCGGCCACAGCCGAGGCCACCTGGCCGAAGTGCTCCACGTCGAAGTTGAGCCCGGCGAGCGGGTCGGCATGGTAGTTGTCGAAGCCGGCAGAGACAAGAATCATCTCGGGCTCGAAAGGCACAATGCGTGTCTCGAGGACCTCCCGCCATAGCCGGATATAGGAATCCGGCCTTGTCCCGGCAGGCAGCGGGACGTTGATAGTGAAGCCTCGACCGGGCCCCTTGCCGACCTCTCTTGCTGCGCCGGTACCGGGGTAAAAGGGCGCCCGGTGAAATGACACCGTCAGCACGCGTGAGTCGGTGTAAAACGTATCCTGCGTGCCGTTTCCGTGATGTACGTCAAAATCGAGTATCGCCAGACGCGAGGCCTGCCCGCTGTCAATAAGAGCCCGTGCCGCGATCGCAACGTTGTTAAAGATGCAGAAGCCTCGCGCCGCCGAGCGGCCCGCATGATGCCCCGGGGGGCGTACCAGCGCCACCGCCGCACGGTAGCGCCCCTCCCACACGGCACGTGCCCCCTGGACGGCCGCGCCGGCGGCCAGCAGTGCCGCGCGAAATGTACCCGGCACTATGAAGGTGTCTGGGTCGGCCCAGGCGCCGCCACTTTCTGAGAAGGACCTCACGGCATCGATGTAAGCACGCGAATGCACCGCGGCGATCTCATCGGTGGAGGCTTCCTCCGGCTCCACAAGGTCGAGCCTCTCGATAAGTCCGCGCCGGCGCAGCCATTCCAGCATTACGCTTAGGCGCTCGGGGCATTCGACGTGGTGTGGAGCCCTGTGTTCGAGAAACGCCTCGTGGAAAAAGAGTGCAGTTTGTGCCGCCGTGGGCTCATTTCCCGACGTCTCACCCCAGCAGTTCAAGCAGACCTCTGCCATCGATCTGGCCGCCGGCCATGTCGCCGGTGATTTCGCCCGTCATGTCTTCAAGCAGCGCAGCCGCCTCGGAGAGGCTTTCGGGGGTGGTCCGGCTGGCGATGACATTTGCGAGGGCGACGGCAATCTCGCCCGCGGCGGGCAGGACCATGGACTCGTTAAATCCCTGCAGCTCGTCGCGCAAGGCCCGCACGTGCTCGATGCCGGCCGACAGTGCCATAACTGCGCCGTCGGCATGCTGCTCGAGACAGTTGGGCCCGCCGTCAATTACCGACGCGACGCTCTGTGAGTACTCTATCTCGCCTGTATCAAGGTACTCAGCGGCCATGCTGGTCACCCAGCTGCCGCCCAGGGACGCGGTAGAAAGCGCCGGCAGGTCGACCTTTTCCTCCCCGCACTCTATAGAGAGAGAGCCTGTAAAGAGCGACAGGCCGCCGAAGGACGCGTGCGTCGATTCCCAGTCAACACCGCCCAGGGCAAGGTCCACCTGGCTTTGCAGCGCACGAACGGCCTCTTCGGGGAGCGTCTGTGCCTGCAGCGCCTCGCGGGCGGCCTCGAGGGCAAAGAACAGCCCCTGCTCGATGGCCTCCAGGGCATCTATGGCGCGCGTAAGCCGGCAGGCGGCAAGCTGCACCGCCTCGGCGCGATCCGCAACGGTCCTGATACGCGCTCGAAGCTCGCTGGAAGCTGAGGCGCCCTGGTCGAGCGCCGCCTCGGCCACACGCTCAGGTATCTCCAGACGCACTCTGTGCGCACGGCTCGCTGGAGGAAAAGACGATGGCCCGGACTGCCCCTCTATCTCCACCATATCCCGCCTCCTTGCGCGGCACTTCTTCTGTCACACGGCCGAGTATCCCGGCCTGGTAATTACTATAGAGTATATTGCGCGCACGGCATTTCAACGGATTTTTCACGACTCTCCCAGGATCGGGTCGATCTTTGCGACGCTCTCAGGCACGGCCAGTCCGGCTGCCGGCAGGGTCGTCGGCGTTGACATGTCCGGGCGTTACTGGTATCCTCTTCGGCGCACACTCTTGCAGGGAGAAGGAATGAACGAGGCCAGGGTCGTTGTCGTCATGCCGGCCTACAATGCCGCAAAAACACTTGAGAGGACATATCGTGACATTCCCGATGGAAGCGCGCAAGAGGTGCTGCTCGTGGATGATGCATCGCACGACGAGACGCTGCGGGTTGCCCGCGACCTTGGCATAAGAACCCTGGAGCACGCGGAAAACCGTGGCTACGGCGGAAACCAGAAGACCTGCTATGCGGAGGCGCTCAGGCTCGGTGCCGACATAGTGGTCATGCTGCATCCCGACTACCAATATGATCCCAAACGAATACCGGATATGACCGCCCCCATCCGCGAGGGCAGCGCTGACCTCGTGCTTGGCTCGCGGCTGGCTGACGGCAAGGCGCTCG
>SLPQ01000219.1 GCA_007131925.1 Candidatus Brocadiia bacterium
AAGACACCAGGCACAATTGTCTCTGTCTCACAATGACTGACTGCAAACATTCAGGCCTGCCCGCCGGGTTATTCACCATGGCGAGCCGGCCGCCTCGTGGCTCCATGCAGCAGAGCTCGCATAAGGCATGGAGCGCAGATTTCCAGCCGGCCGCAAGGGTCGATGGAGGCTCCCCGTGAGCTACGAAGATGACTACCGTTACAATCTGGACACGCCACTGGCTGAGGGGCTTACGAAGCGTACGAGCCTTGTGATACTCTACGGGGCCTTTATCCTCATGCCGGCTAATATATACCTCATGCTCGTGGCTGGACAGAATCTCGCCACTCCCATTACCTTTATCGCCCTTATCCTCTGGGTCGAGCTTGCCAAGCTAACCAAGCGACCTCTGTCCACTGCGGAGGCATTTATCGTCTTCAGCGTGTCAGCGATGGCTGCAAGCCAGATGCTTTTTTACATCTACGCGCTCCATCCCGCGTACTTCAGGATCAGTGACGTTACTACCGCACAGACCGTCGTTGACGCTGCGGGAAACACCGTAACGTACGCTGAGCTTGCGCCTACATGGTATGCCCCTCCCAGAGCGGATGTCTTGAGGCGCACCTTTATGCAGCGCTCCTGGATCGTGCCTATCGCCATCGGACTCATTGTGTGGATATGCACGAACGCTGCCAATATATCCATGGGGGTACTGGGGCGCGAGCTCTTCGTAAAGTCCGAGAAGCTACCCTTTCCTTTCGCTCGGCCTGCAGCTGACGCCTGCATAACGCTGACGCAGGATAAGCACGAGATGCGCAGGGTCTTTACGCTGGCCGGGCTGGTGGGAACCGCATGGGGGGTAGTGATCTACTGGCCGGTGGCTTTTGGGAGGCAGATCAGCCGCTATCCTATCCCGTGGGCTGACTTCAACGCGCGCGTGCACACATTCATGAGCGGTGCGATGTTTGGAATAGCAACCGACGTGCTGGCTTTTATCGGTGGATTTATCATACCGTTTCGCGTGGTCGTCTCGATGGTGGTAGGAGCGCTGGCGATACAGGTATTTGGAAACCACATCGCAGAAAACCTGGGGATATTTGATCGTTATGTGCAGGGTATGAGCATAAGAAGCCAGCTCCTTCAGCAGCGCTACGTGTGGATGAGCGTCTTCATCGGCGCTATGGTGGCAGCGGGGCTGTTGCCGCTTCTGTCGCGGCCACGGCAGATAGCGGGCATTTTCGCAGGTCTTCTGAAGGCCAGGCACACTGCCAGCGAGGATTCTCCCATAACGTTGTGGCCGCTGTTGATAACATTTTTCGGCAGCGTGGTGGTGGCAGTGATCGTGTTCATGATACTGATACCCGACTTTCCATGGTACATAATAGCGCCGATGGCGTTGTTGTGGAGCTTTGTCTTCTCACTTATCGATGCGCGGGCGGTGGGCCTGACCGGCTTTCGCGTAGAGCCGCCGTACGTTCGCGAGGGGATGCTTTTCGCCTTTGGCACCGGCGCAAGCGTATGGTTTGCGCCGTGGCCGGTGCCCCTTGGCGCATCTTCCTGGGTGCAGAACTTCAAAGTGGCGCAGCTGACCCGCTGCAAGCCTTCAAGCCTGCTTAAGGCCGCACTTATCGCCATCCCGGTCGGTGTGCTCGCCAACTTCATCTATATGTCGATTTTCTGGCGAATCGCGCCCATCCCGTCGGCCTCCTACCCCTTCGCCCAGGCTATGCTGCCAATCTGGGCGTTCAATATGAGCTTCTGGATGTCGACCACTCTCGACGTCGGCGGCGAGGCGGCCTCTTTTGCCGCACAGATATTCAGGCTCAACTGGATGCTGGCAACTATGGCGGTCTTTGTCGTGCTGCACCTTTATAATATGTGGGCCGAGCGGCGCGGGCTGTCATGGCGGCTCAACCTTATCGGCATAGCCGTTGGTATAGTCACACCTATCCCCTTTACCGTTTCGATCTTCATCGGCGCGCTGGTAGCGCAGTGGATTCGCAGGCGGTTTGGATCGGGGTGGTTTGACCAGTTTCGGAATGTTATAGTCGCGGGCCTCGTTGTTGGTGAAGGGGCAGTGGTAGGTATTTTCGCTGCAATAGCCGCGCTCAAGAGCAGCCTCTTGAACCTCCCCTACTGAGGCTGTTTGGGTACATATCGGTTATGGACGAGAGTACATCATGAAACCAGCGCCTAAGCTCGTCTGGACCCTCCACGCGTGCGCTCATGCCAAACCGGCCTATTATGTCCGTGATCCAGCATGGGTCGTCCATGTGCAGGGTGACCTCGACTCCCCCGTCGTGTGTTTCCCGCACATCGGCCCCAGAAAACTGCTCCCTGGCCCACCGGGCGCGCCGAGAGCTGAATGTTATCTTTATGCGCGGGTCGTAGTCACGCCTGAACCACCTGTCCGCATCCTGAGGGGGCCCCATTCGGAGGGAAGCATCTGCCGGGGGCGATCCCTCCGGCTGAAGGGGGGCTTGAGTGGCCAGGTCTTCAGGCGACCCGGCATATTGTGAACGACGGGGCTCAAAGGTCTCATCTGTAAACTCGACCTCAAGCGTGCGCGAAAGGTCGAAAAGTTTCTCGGCGCGCACGCTGCGACAGTATGCGACCATGCAAAGGATGCCGCTAAAGTCCACAAACTCCAGCGGCTCGACCATGCGCTCGCCTATCTCGTCCACACTGCGCTTATAATATACGACTCTAAGCAAACGTCGCTGCACGATTGCCTCGGCGATCATCCATATCTTCCGGCCGGTGGAGGCCTCGCTGGGAGACATCTGGAGCATCCAGGGATAGTCGGCAACCTTAAGCTCAAGGCTTCGAGCCTCCTCGCTAAAGTCATCTCGAGCCTGTCTGACGATACTCCTGAGCATAAGCTTCAGGCTCACCGCCTCCTCTGGAGTCAGCCGCAGGGGCACTTTCAGCCAGGAAGCGTGCGAAGCGGAGACCCTGCCTCGCTCTATCCATGCGCTCACGTAGTCGTTTGGCCCGTATGGCGGCACGCCGATCATCAGCATCTCGTTAAGAAGGCTTGCCAGCTGAGCTCGACTTATGCCGAATATATCACAAACGGTCTCCACTTTGGTGCCGCTGTTGCTCGTCAAAAAGGCAGCAAGATATATGACAAGCCGGAGCCTGTCCTTTCTTCTCTCGCTGACTGTCGCCATGTCTTTACCCGCCTCCGGAGGATTCTCGTTTACCCTGTCCGATTATCTATGCCTCGCCTGCCGGGTCTCAGAGAGTTGCCTATGATCACCTGCAGGACCCGCTTCAGGAAGAAGATCCTCTGATGCTCTCTGAGGGCTCCTCAGGCCAGGCCTTGCGGATCCTTTCGATAAACTCAAGATAACCGTCGATAATCTTACGAGGGGAGGTGATCCGCGCATGCGTGCCCAGCGTCACGAGCCACCTGTAAAAACCGCTCGGGCTCGCCACCATCACCTCAGCCAGTGCGCCTCCATCAGGATGCCTCTTAAGCGTCAGACCCGGCTCAGTCTGTTCTACGAGAAATGTCGCCCTCTCGTCGAGCTCGATGGTGACCTTGACCGGCTGGGCCCTCGCGAGCTCCCACGGTCCTAACCCCACGTAATCATCCACGGAAAAATCATGTGGAACACTGTACTGCGCCTTAGCATTCTCATCCAGAATGACCGCGTCGTTCTTAATCCGGTCGAGCCGGAACACCCTTATCTCCCCAGCCTCGACGCACCTTGCCGCAAGGTACCAGAAGCCCCGAAAAAATTTCAGACCATATGGCTCGACCGTTCGCACTTCCAGGGAGTCCCGGCCGACGCTGTAATATTTGAACCGCATGCGCTGCCTCTCCTCAGAGGCCATGGTAATGCGCTGCAGGTTGACACTGAAATCGTGTGTAGTCTCTTTGCTTGGCATCAGGAAGAAATGACTACCTAACAGCTCGGTATTGATCTCTGCGGAAGCACCCTGTGTAAGGAGCTTCTGACATGCCGAGGCGAGATTGCACGAGAGCGGCCCGTCCATCTTGTTGGCATGCGCCGCCAGGGCCACAATCAGCGAAACCTCCTCCGGCGTCAGATCGATACTATTGAGGTTTGGCTGGCCGGCCGGCAGTGTATATCCCCACTCGCCCATCTCCGGGTCGTATTTGTATTCCAGGTCCATTCCCAGATCACGAAGCATAGCCTTGTCCCTCTCAAAGCGCCTGGCTACGGTAGTTTCGCCGGTCTCCTCATCGTTGTAACCTTCGACATTGGCGCATATCTCGCAAAGCGGAACGAGGGAGTCACGCTTCATGATATAAGCGATAAGATTGAGTATTCGTTCATTCCTTCTGATGCTGGTCTTCACGAGCCTGCCCCAACTGGTATTCCCTCATGCGCTTTTCAAGCGCTGCTATATCCTCTGGTGCACCGCCCTCCATCACCGGCACTATTACCCCGCCCGAGATAGTATAACGCATGGCCGCATTGACTGAAATATCCAATTCTATGATATCTTCCCGATATACCTGAATGGTGTATCCCGTGAAAGGGGCAGGTGAAGAGGGTATGAAGATGCTTACCATCTCCTTTCCGGTTCGCTCGCAAAGCGAGTCAAAGGCCTTGCCTGTTACAAAGCACACCGTGAAAACACCCTTGCGGGGATACTCAACAAGGCAGACCCGCTTAAAGGCGACACGCGGCTCGCCGAAGATAAAATCAGTTATTTGCTTAACGGAGGGATATACCAGCCTCACAACTGGAAAACTGAAAAGGCGTCTCTCCAGGTAGCCCCATGCCTTGCGACCAACCAGCGACGCCAGAAATAAACCGACAAATATGGCGACAATGAATATGATTGCAAGCGCCAGAAGCGTCCCGACAAATTCATGCATGTCATCTTTGACGGCCTCGACGGTAGAGTCGATATGGCGGGCCCAGATCCATGCAATGAAGAAGTTTATAGGGCCACCGATGTTATTCGCAATAAACTCATATACCTTTACAAAGACAATGACTGTCAGTACAGTCGGAAGCAAAGCCGCCAGGCCCCTGATAAAGGTCCTTTTTACTGCGCCGTCGGTCATGGAGGTGTCCTATCCGGCCATACCGGTGAGCATGCTAATGTAGCCACTGTATAAAACGATTATATTGTACGCCATGATGAGCATCATGCCTATGTATATCGCCCAGGCAATGCCGGTAACGAGCTGCTGCATCGACATGTCGGCTTCCTCAGAATAGTGAGCCGCCACCCGCTGCATGCTTTCCGAGAGCTTGCCCGACTCCTCCCCCACGGCAACAACATTTATGAAATCCTCGTCGAAAAGCCTTGTCTCTTCAAGAACCGGCGTGAGCTGCTCGCCCTGGTAAAGTCTCCCTGATGCGCGCTTTAACACCCAGGCTGCATAGGCGTTGCCGCTGGCGCGACCGGACTCGGCTACCGCCTCGCCAAGCGGTATGGCGCTGCCCGTCATCAATCCGAGCGAAAATGAAAAGCGCGCCAGCATCCCCTTTCTGAATGGGCCACGCAGACCCGGCACAAAAAACAGGATGGCATCGGTAATCGTGCGACCCCACACAAGATACCTCACCACCAAAAAGCCACCGACAATCGCGCCGACAATCAGGAGGTAGCCCACGAGAGTCCGCATAAATACCCTCTCTACTGTAGGCATATGCAGGGCCTCGTGATCAAGAACGCTCTGCCGCACCGCCGTAATCACCGACAGCGCAAGTATAAGAACCGCAAGCATGAAGGCCGGATACCACAGGCGCGCAAGAAAGCGCCGTCGCATGGCATGCCGCTCTTCGAGGTACCCGGCAAGCTCCCGGTAGACCTGCGCGAGCGTGCCGGTCTCCTCGCCGACCTTCGTCATCCTTAAGAATATGTCTGGATAGCGGTCACCCTCGCTGACAAACGCCTCGAAAAGGGTGTCACCCTCGATGATACGCTGGCGCACACGCTTGATGCTGGCGGCCATCCGGGGGCTGCGCGCGTTCTTGGCCAGTGACTGAAGAGCTCTTCGGATGTCAACAAATGAATCCTGGTACGTTGACATCTGGCGGGTAAACCATGCGACTGATTTCAGCGGCAGCTTCATCGACCTGCCTTCCGGTCAATACCGTCCTGACGGCCACGGCCATTGTTGTCCCGCTCAATATGGTCAGCGAGGTTGGCACGCGCCGCCACAACGCCGTAGACGCGTTTGACGCCTGCGCGCTTGAGGGATCGCGCCGCCTCGCTGGCGGTCGCACCGGTAGTCATTGTATCGTCCACCAGAAGGACCGATCGGACGCCTGCCGGCAGCCTCACCTCAAAGGCGCCCCTGACGTTGATGAGCCTCGCACTGCGGCTGAGCCCGACCTGGCTTTCGGTGCATCTTTTGCGCTTGAGCATTCGAGATGCGTATGGCACATCGAGCTCGCGCGCAGCCCAGCGTGCAAGCTCCATTCCCTGGTCAAAACCTCGCTCACGCCTGCGACTCCCGTGCAGCGGCACCCCGGCCACAATGTCGAATCTAACTTCAGGCCAGCGCCTGCGCGCAGCGCGGCCGGCAAGCACACCCAGCGTCAGTGCCAGGTACCTTGCGCCCTGAAACTTGAACTCCAGCAGCCTTTCCCTGAGCACACCTTCGTAAAGGCCGAAGGCCGCAGCCCCATCGAGTCTGATTCGCAGGTTGTGGCAGTTTGGGCACTTACGGGCATGCTCGCCGACAGGCGCCGCGCACCTGCTGCAGTAGTGCCCATCAGGCATGGCAGCAGCCTTAGAGCATTCAAGGCATGCTGATATGGCGCACGTACTCGGCACACTCCTGCCGCAGAAAATGCAGAAACGGGGCAAGAAGACATCAGCCAGTGCGCGTGAATAGAGAAGTGCGGCTTCCTGCATTATCACCACACACCCCACAGCTCATCCCTCATGTGGTCAAGCGCACAAAGCCTGGCACGCGACTGCTCCAGAGTAGATCGGCTCGCCTCTGCCATCGCCACACCTTCACCGGACGCCACCTGGTCCAGGACTTCTCCCCAGGGTGAGACAATCATACTGTGCCCGAATGTCTTCAAAACTTCCCCTGCTCTACCCTCGATCGGATAATGCTCGCCCACCGTACCCGCCGCGGCCACGTAGGCCAGGTTCTCTATGGCGCGCGCTCGAACGAGCGTATGCCAGTGTGCTATGCCAGTAGCCTGCATGAAAGCTGCGCCCATGCAATACAGATCGACCGGCTCTTGACGCGGATCCCGGAAAAACTCGGGGAATCGAAGGTCATAGCATATCCCCACCGACACGCGAAATCCCAGAGCCTCAAAGACCAGTCTCTTGTCCCCGGCGACCAGACAGGTGCGCTCATCATAAGAGGCCTGGCCCTCGATATGCGTCCAGAAAAGATGCATCTTGCGGTAGCGCCCGACAAGGGAACCGTCGGGGGCAAAAACTGCACAGGTGTTGTGAAAGTAGTCTCCCGCCGCCTCAATGTAGCTTCCTCCGACGATCAAAAGGCGGTGCTCAGCAGCGCGCTCCGAGAGAAATCTTTCGACCTTGCCGCCGGCCGGCTCGGATATCTCCGACCACCGGGAGGTGCCCACAAGCGCCGAAAACATCTCCGGAAGGACGCAGATCTCTGCTCCATTGCCCGCCGCCTTGGCAAGAAGTGCGTCTGCCTTGCTGAGATTGACGCTCTGATCTGCCCCTGGAGACATCTGAATGACTGCGACTGCGGCATTCATACCGTTTCTCATGGAAACACAAGCAGTATAACAGCGCTTAGATCCGAATCAACGCCGCCTGCACAGAGGCGCGCGGCCGCCGGCGTAAGCGCTGAGGGCTGGCTGCAGTATCGGGCATACTACCGACCTGCGCCTCGTGGGAGGTTTATCAGACCTCATATCGCATCGCGTCGGCGGGCTGTATTCGCGCGGCTATTACTACAGGCACGACCGACGCTGTCAGCGCGATTATGACGGAAAACAGCATACCCGCCACGAATGTACCGAAAAGCTGAGCCGCTGAGGGCAGATGCAGGCCGGCTTCCTCCGCCCCTGAAAGGAGCAAATTCAGCATAGCAAAACCGATACCGACAATGCTGCCGATCGCACCGCCGATAAGCCCGATAAGCACCGATTCGAAGAGAAAAATCTCCACGATATGGTAAGACATCGCCCCGAGGCATTTAAGGGTACCTATCTCTTTGATCCGCTCTGTCACCGACATCAACACGGCGTTGGTAATTCCTGCAACGCTTATTCCGAGTGCGATCACGAGCCACCAGGGTCGGAATGCCCTGGCGACCGCGGCTGAGTCGAGCGTATCCTCCGCATAGGCCTCCATGACCCTGGATGGGTGCAGGATGACAGACTCGGCCGGGTACGGCTGATCTGCCTCTTCCCAAAGCTCGTCGGTATCCACTCCCTCTGCCTCGGCGACCTCTCCGGTAAAGACAGCCATCGAAAAGAGCATTGTCATGAAAGCTATAGCGCTGGCGACGCCTATCAGCACTATCAGCATCCTGCCGAGGCGGATTCGGATGCTCTTGAGCGAAAAGGCAAATGCGCGCGTAATCGGAAAGGATATCTTTCCACGCGAGAAAAAATCACTTGTTTCGATTTTCACCGATGTCCCTCTTGCATGCGACACTTTTTGCCCTCTTCCATCATAGCTTCTATGGCCGGGCTGTAAAGAGCCTCCCGCTCATCCACAGAAACTGCCGGGCCAACCAGCGCGCGGCTGCCGAAAAGTGCGGCAATGCCGGCGGCCGCCATCACCGCCAGCATCGGATGAAAAGGTATGCGCATGCGAAGATTTGACCAGTAGTACATATGCACCACCGTTTCAAAGAACATAACGTACAGGATCAGCTGTGGAACGCCCCTTCGCCTCCACGTCACATACATGCCCGCCACCGCAAAAACCGCAAGCACCACGAAGAACGCACCGGCTCCCAGGCGGACTATCTGAGCACCATCACTGGGGGCAGGCCTCCAGAATCTCACAGCTCCGTAGAGCGCTATATGCGCAGCCGCGAGGGGATGCCTTGAGGTGAGCTCCCCTGCCCTGCGGTAATAATACCGGTCACGCTGGGGCTCGCTCATCATCGCGGTCTCGCCCGCCAGCTCATCCTGCCACTCTTCGAGGCTTTTCTCAGTCCACCTGTGGTGAGGGCCCGCCACAACCTCGCGGTAAAAAATCTCATTGAAAGCCAGAAGATGTGTATAGCCGCCGTGTGTTGTGGTGAAAACCCACTCGCCAAGAGCGCGGCGGTTCCTGGCACCCCATATGCCGACTGGTACGGCCGCGGCGAAAACAAAGATCGCCACGCAGAGAAACCTGCGCCTGCGCCTGCCCCATAGCGCTGCTGCTGCCGCAGCGCCCGGCACAAACAGCAGAAACTCCGGCCGCGTAATCGCAGCCGCTCCTGTTGCAAGCCCAGCCAGGATATATCTTTCAAGCTTCCTTGCGCGCATGGCCCATATGACAAGAAAAAGGGCTGCCGTAGCCAAAAATGAGAAGAAAGTCTCGCTCATCAGCTGGCTTGTCATACCCACATGGAACGGATCGACAGCGACCGCCAGCGCAGCGACCGGTGCGAAAAGGTCTCCGGTAAGGTTGCGCGCAATGAGCGCAGCCAGCACTACTACCGCCGCGCCAAGTATGCACTGCGCCCAAAGGACGGCACGCACTCCACCGAAGGCCCATTGCACGAGTGCCACGAAGAGGGGAAAGCCAGGCGCCCTGTAGGCTGTGGGAGATGACCCGTCGATCGAGTAGCCACGACCTGCCAGCAGGTGCGAAGCGATCAAACCATACGCATCAGTATCTTCGGGCGTGCTCGGCACATCTGCCTGCACCCAGGCAAGCCGCAACGCCAAGGCCACCATGAAAATAACGCAGATTACGAGGATTCGAATACGCGTCTCGTATTGCATCGACGGCATCAGCAGCCCCCCGGGCCAAGAAAACGCCTTTTTGACTTAAGGCCACAGGGGCAATATTTTACCGACAATTTCCTCCAGCGTCAAAGGGGCCTGCATTTCAAGCAGGAGGCATACACCGGCCGGGCCCTGAGAATCCAGCACTACGTGGCGATGATTTGGCACGGCAAACCCCTCAGGGCATGGTGTATGGCCGACGATTAGAAAATCCGCATCAACCATCTCGGCAAACCTGTCGGCGGCCTCCTTGCAGAAGTCCCGGCCCCACACGAGCTCGTAACCGCTGCCACCTCGCTGCATGTCGTGCGGCTCAAGCCTCCTTTCCAGCACGCCTGGAGAGAAATGGCCAGTACCGGCTTTCTCACTGCCGGGCGAAGCGGCAGTCGCTTGTGAGCTCGCCGCAGGTGATCTGTCAGGACCGGAGAGCGCGCTGGAAGGTTGGGGGCTTCTCTCTTCGACGCCGGGCAGGCAATCCTTCGCCGGTGTCGAGTGCGAAATAAACACACGGTTTGGCGTGCGGGCAGCCAGGGCCATCGACCGCCAGAGCGCCTGAAAGTACATCATGGCCTCCTCGGCGCGTGCGCCGTATCGTGCCACAACGCCCTTACTGAATGCCTCGTTGAGAACTGCACCGTTTTTGATAATGGCGCGCCCGGTAAGCTCTGCCATCTCGTGGTTTCCAAGGAGGACATGGACCCGCCCTGGCCAGCGGTTAATAAGGGTGCAGGTCCTCTCAATGAGCAGGCAGGAAGAGCAGACATCCGCCTTGCCGTTTTCGTGTATGAGCTCCTGCAGGATGAGGTGCCTGCCGGGGTGTGAGGCCAGGTCTGTGATTTCAACAATACGATTAAAAGCGGCCACATCCCCGTGAAGGTCTCCGGTGACTATGACATCTTCTCCCTCAAGCCGTATGAGGCTGCCGCTGCGCTGCGGATTTTCGATGAGCGCCCTGGCGGCTGACTTCACGCTGGCCAGCAGGGCGTCTATGTCCGGGGATGAAGTCACCAGGTCGCCTCTGTGATGAGCCGGTGATCCGGCGGTGCCACCTCCTTGAAGCAGGAGAAGAGATCATCGGCTACCTCTCGCATCCTCTGATAGCGACGCGACCTGCTGCGCCGGCAGCACTTCTCGATGACGTAAGCCAGCTGCTGTGAGACCTCCTCGTTGTGGTCGCGCACCCCCGACCTGTCGAAGCTCTGGATATCCTGCAGCGATCCGTTGCCCAGAGGAACTGCAATTCGCACGTTTTCGGGCGCGACTTTCCCGGTGATGACCTTGAACATCGTGGTGCCGAGGTTGTAAACATCCGTTCGCTCGTCAAGCGGCTTCTTGGTCAGCTGCTCAGGCGCCATGAACTCAGGCGTCCCCTGGACCCGGCTTTTCGTGCTGTGTAGCCTGCATGCGACGCCAAAGTCAATCACCATCGCCCTACCAACCTCGTCGACAAGGATATTTTCGGGCTTTATGTCGGTGTGAACGAAACCCATCTGATGCATATAGGAGAGCGCTCGTGAGACCTGAACAAAAACGCCAACGGTATCGGGAAGGCTCAGACCTCGCAAGGAAGAGAGCATCTTACCAGGAAAGTAGTCCATCTGCACAATACATTCGACGACCTTGAGGTACCGCCTGAGCCGCTTAAAATCGTGCATCCTCACCAAATTTTCGTGCCTGAGCTGGCTGGCCACGCAAAATTCGTTGGCGGCCTGCTTGAGAAAGCGCTCGTCCCCTTTTTGCGTCCATTTCACATATTTCACTGCATATATGCGGCCATCACGCAAATCGACGCCCTTGAATATAGTGCTGCCGGCGCCTGTCCCAACAACCTCAAGCTGCGAAAACCCGTCCAGCAAAGATGCCAAAATGCCGCTCCCATCATCAAGCTACCACTTAGTCTGTTTGTGCATAGGATACAGACACATCCCGCGAAATGCCCTGAATCACCGACGCAAGCACAGCTCTGAGCCCCTTTGACTGAGCTCATTGCAAAGACGGCTCTGGTGTGTCTCTCCCGCGCCTCTGCATATTATAACAGACCTTACGACTTTTTTATGCCACCGGGGTGCCGTTAATTTTCGAAAAACACAGAAGAAGGTTTCTACGCGCGAAACAGCTCCCCCATCCTCTCCCCCAGCACGCGGCCTGATATCAAGAGGCTCACCACCAGGAGAGCCATGCCCAGCATCCCCATGGCCGCCGCGAGATTAGGCCCGCGCTGGATATCCATAGACAGGGCGTAGATGACCTTGGTAATAGGGTAAAAACCGCGCTCGCTTGCCAGTATGAGGCTGTCTGAAACCTCCAGCATGGCAAAGGAGAAGCACAGCATCGCACCGGCAAGAATATTGGCTGAGACCAGCGGTATCGTGATCTTTCGCAGTGTGCGCTGGGGAGTCGCCCCCAGGTTCATAGAGGCCTCCTCGAATGAGGGGCTCACCTGCTGAAATCCCGCATATACGCTGCGCACCATAAAGGGCAGGCGCCTGACGGAGTAGCTGACCATAAGCAGGGCGGTCGGATTGACGAAGGGGTCAAGAAAGTGAAAAGACCGTGAGCCCACAAAGGCCGCCACATAGCCAAAGGCCAGCACAAAGCCCGGCAGCGCAAGGGGCATCATCGCCACAATGTCCAGCGCACCCCTTCCAAACATGCGACGTCTGGCAAGGACATAAGCGATCCCCACGCCTATGACGACGTCGATCATGGTGCTGCCTGTGCTGTAGAAGAGGCTGTTTCGTATGCCGACCATCGTGTCTTCCCTGCTGAAGACGTCACTAAACCATTCGAGCGTCACGCTTGAGGGCAGCGCCGTGCCTACCCATGTTCTGGAAATGCTCAGCAGGAAGACCGAAATGTGCGGTATGACCGCAAGCGTTGTCACCACTCCGAAGGCCGCGTATGCCAGCAGCGTTCCTCTCCTGCCGAGCGGCACGCCCGCGGCACCGCGGGTGTTTTTGGAGAGCATGTAGTATGTGCGTCTTCCTGAGAGGCGTTTTGAGAGGGCAAATGCGGCCGCGCACAGCAGTATGACCAGCACCACCATTGCAAAAGACGCGGGGTTTTCGTTGACGGCCTTTGCGTCGTTGAATATCTGTACAGGTATAACCCTGTGAAAGTGAAAGACCAGCGGCGTGCCCAGATCTGTAAAGGCCCATATGAAGCAGATTATGGATCCTGCGAAAAGGCCTGGCATCGTCAGCGGAAACGTCACCGTCCGGAAGAGCCGCCAAGGCGAGGCGCCGAGGTTGCGCGCCGACTCTTCCAACGCTGGGTCCACGTTTGCGAGGGCGGCAGTGAGGTTAAGATACATGATGGGATAGAGGTGCAGCGTCTCGAGTATGATCACCCCGACCAGACCGCCACGCGTCAGGTCAACCAGACCCATGGTG
The DNA here is from genome assembly GCA_007131925.1 of Candidatus Brocadiia bacterium. Lineage (GTDB taxonomy): Bacteria > Planctomycetota > DG-23 > SLPQ01 > SLPQ01 > SLPQ01. The sequence goes on from SLPQ01000219.1 coordinate 13,265, forward strand.
TCAGGCGAAACTATGTTGAAAAACGACAAGAGTCGAACAAGTATTATGTCAACGGCACCGTTTCTGGCCATTATCTGGCGCATTCCTATGGCCCCGACAAAGGGAGGCATAATCATCGGAACCAGCACCAGCCCGGTAAGCCAGCGCTTGCCGGGGAAGCTGTAACGCCCTGTTATAACGGCCAGAGGGGCAGCCACGACTATGCAGAGGGCCGTGACGGTCACACCGATGAGCATGCTGTTTCTTATGGCGTCGAGCCTGTTTGGATCCCGCCACAGGCTTGTGAAGAGCGCCATGGTGAAGCTGCCTTCCACGATGAAGGCACGCTGTAGCATCAGCCCCATCGGGTAGAGGAGAAAAAACCCCAGAAATATCGAGACCAGTGCCGCAAACAGTACCGCACCCGGCCCCTTATGCGACGGTCCTTCAGACATCTCTGCCCCCACGGCCTTCAAGAACACCCGGCTCGAAAATCAGCACCCTGTCAGGTGGCAGGTAAAGGCGATCCGGGCGCTCGTTGCCGGAAGGAGCGATTACGAGCGCCTTCATGACGTGTCCGCCGGACTCGAAGAGCAGCTGTCCGACGTCTCCCAGAAAGGTGTACTGCACTGTCCGGCCGGCCACCACGTTGTCACCGTCGCTCTCGGCGGGCCGGATGTCCTCGGGGCGGATGCTCACAAGACAGGGCCCGCCGCGGCTGGCATCAATGCGGGCAGCGGCTCGGCCGGTAACCTCGCCAAGGTCTGTCAAGACTGTGATTGCACCACCGGAGAACTCCTTGATGGTGCCCTTGAGAAGGTTTGTTTCGCCGACAAATGCCGCCACAAAGACGTCGGCGGGTTCATGGTAGACATCTTCAGGCGGGCCAACCTGAACGATGCGGCCTTCTGAGATGACAGCCAGGCGCTGGGCCATTGATAGCGCCTCTTTCTGGTCATGGGTGACGTAGATCATGGTCACGCCGGTTTCCCTGTGGATGCGGCGGATCTCGTCACGCATTTCCAAACGCAGCTTGGCGTCGAGGTTTGAGAGTGGCTCGTCCAGAAGGAGGCAACCGGGATTTATCACAAGGGCCCGCGCGAGCGCCACCCTCTGCTGCTGCCCACCGGAGAGCTGGTTTGGATAGCGTTGGCTATGGCTGGCCATGCGTACCATTTCTAATGCTGACGCGACGCGCTGTTGCAGCTCACTTTTCGAAACAGATCGAACCTTCAGGCCGTATGCCACGTTTTCAGCAACCGTCATGTGCGGCCAGAGTGCATAATTCTGAAAGACCATGCCGGTGTTGCGCCTGTGAGGGGGCACCGAGGTGACATCTCGCCCGTCAAAAAACACCCTGCCTGCCTCGGCCTCCTCGAAGCCGGCTATGGTACGCAGGAGCGTCGTCTTGCCGCAGCCCGACGGTCCCAGCAGAAAAAAGAGCTCGCCCTCGGCGATGTCCACCGTGACGTCATCGACGGCGGTCACTTCCCCAAAGCGCTTCGTGATGTTTTCGAGCCTTACCGCGACCACGATACCTCCTGGCTGGTTTGTCCATAAGCTGTGATGATGCCTATCATGCGGTCGCCGGCCTGAATGCTGGACAAGGGGACAGTCGCCCGCAGAAATGGACTTGCACAGGCCTTACATAGGCTGGGACTGAACAGGGGGAGCATCGCCGTGAGAAGCATTTCTGCTGGCGACCATCTCCTCCATCTCCTTGACCGGCTTAAAGGTCACAACGCTCTTGACCGGCACATGTACCTCCTGGCCGGTTCGTGGGTTGCGGGCCTTCCTGGCCTTTCGCTGTTTGACTTCGAATACGCCGAAGTTGCGCAGTTCTATTCTTCCGTCCTCGGCGAGGGCATCTATTACAGCGTCGAAGGTCTCCTGCACAACCCTTTTAACGTCCTGCTGCGAAAGGTTCAGCTGGTCAGAAATGCGCTTTACGATCTCCTTTTTCGTCACAGCACTCTCCTCCCGGCAAATGCGCAAAGCGCTGACAGCCCTGCTGATGAAAGACCTTGCAGAATAATGGGTTACAACAGCCAGCCCAGCAAAGATTTAACGCGCAGCGGTATTAGTGTCAAGGAAAAAAAGCTCCAAATTATTCCCCGCTGCAGGTTTCACCCAAGCCGGCCGCCAAAAGGTCGGCTATCCTCGCGTGAAGAATGGCATATTCCATCGGTATGCCGTTTGAGAGCGATATCCGCTTTATCTCAGCCAGTGCGCGCTCAGCGACCTCTGAGCAAAAACCTCCGGCCTCTTCGCAGCGATAGATACGGCACCCCAGCACCCTGCCTTCACGTGCACGGCAGCGCCTGCCCTGATGGTAGCCACAGCGCTTGGCGGTGAAGGGCCGCGCTGGCGCACCGGCCTTTTCCAGCAGATACAGGGTTTCAAGCCGCGTGGCGAAAAGGCTGTGCCCTGCAACTTCAAACCAGCAACATTGCCCACAGGCTCTGCAGGATTCAGCACCATCGTGGCGCTCAAGGTCAATGTAAACAGCCTCGAGCTCGCAAAAGGCTTGTTGCAGCAAAGCGCTCATCATCACTCGCCTTCGATATCAGCGATCTCGTCTGCGGTGTAAAGCCGTCCGCTGTTTATCCCCCGGCACCGGCCGGCCTCGCGCTGCCAGGTCTGCAGGCTTTCGAGATTACCCGGCCAGAAGGGAAAGCTCCTGCACTGGGTGGGCCTGATGCTGTAGATGCTGCAGCCTATGCCCGCAGACCAGAAAACACAGTCACCATTCTCCTTCTCAATGAGGCTCATGCGCCGCCCAACGCGTCTGAGGAAGGCCCGTTCGAAGTCGCTGAAACTCATGCCTTTCCACTGCGCGATCTTTTTGGCCTCGTCAAACCCCACCCACACAAAGCCTGGCTCGCCCCTGCAGCAATCACCGCAGCGTTTGCATTCAAAACGAAGACCATCGGCGTACCAGCGATCATCCATCAGGTGGCGTTGCCTTTCATGGAGGATAAGCGCATCACAAGCCACGCGATGCCAAGGGCCACCAGCATTACCGCAGCGATCGCCAGCAGTCCCACGTATATGCGGCTTCTCACCTTGGCGGCCGGGCTTATCTCTAGCAGCCGCACGGGCTCGCTTGCAACAAAGTCCTCAAGCCAGACCACCCATGCCGAGCCCGGCCCGCTGAGTATGACCGAATGCCTGCCCGCGAAGGAGACAAGCCATCCGCTCAGAAACCTGCCGTTATCGACCGGTGGGATTTCCGCCACAACATCGAGAGACCCGTCAGTCTCAAATGCAACATTAACCGGCTCGCCCCTTTCGATCGG
>SLPQ01000223.1 GCA_007131925.1 Candidatus Brocadiia bacterium
GCTCGCCCCTTTCGATCGGCACAAGGGTGAAGGCCAGGCGCCCTTGATATGCCCCTATACCTGGAAAGACCTTCTCAGGCAGCGTCAGTCTCACCTTGTCCCTCCAGCCGCTGCCGTCGAAGAGCACGTGAAACCACTCCGCCTTTTCTATGTCAGGCACTCCGGCGAGGCGCTCCTCACTTTGCGCATAAAGCACCCGGATGCCTTCATCCACTTCGACGCAGCCCATAAACCAGCTCTTCTCCTCCACATCATAGTCTGGTGCGGGCGCCTGCCAGCCATCCTCCGTAAGCGCCATGACCCGGATGCCAGAGCCGGGTCTGAAAGGCTCAACAGTGCCGTTTGCCATGCTGAAGGCATGAAGCACACCGTCAAGCGGCGCCACGTCGTGTATTCTGAAACCGCTCGGCCTCGCTACGCCTCGCACCCACCTGCCATCCTCAATGATGCCGGAGCTCTGGTCTCGAAAAGTTACGAAAAGCCTCCCGTCCAGTGCTGTTACGCAATGAGCCGGCGGGTCAAATGTAGCGGCCTTTTCGAAAGTTCCGTCAGCCTCCAGCCAGTAAATCTCCGTACCGGATCTCCAGCCCATCGGCCCCGCCGTCACAACAAGTATCTCAGCACGCTCCCCGGTCGAGACGGCCACCACCCCCCCACCCGCGTAGGTTCGAAGGAACCCCGGGTCGAAAGTGGCGACCACAATTACCAGAGCGGTAAGCCCTGTCGTCGCAAGTACAACCTTCCAGATGCGTCTGTCCGCCATGTACTCTCCTCGTCACAAGAGGCCGTGCACAATTATATGCGCGCCGCAGAGCTTTGCAAAGCACGCCGGGCAGACTAAAGGAGAAGGTTTGCTCTTGAAACGGGACCCCCTCTTGATAAACTGCATTTCCGAGAAATCTACCCGGGGTGTTCCGTGGAGAGTAACCATAGCAAGGAGAAACTGACAATGGGCAAGGTGGACGAGATTCTCAAGCGCGTCGAATCGACGCCGGTACCAAAGGTAACAAAGGTCGCAAGCGCCTTTTCCGGTGGCCTTGACAGCTGTCTCGGTATAGAGCTGCTACGTCGCATTTACAAGGCCAAGGAGATAATTCCGATAACCGTGGATATAGGCCAGGGCGATGAAGAGCTGGAGATGGCCCGCACCAATTCGCGCAAAATGGGCATCGAGCCGATCATGATAGACGTAAGAGACGAGTTCTCCAACGACTGGGTCGCAACCGCCATTATGGCCAACAGCGACTACGAGGGCTACCCGGTCTCTACAAGCATGACACGCCAGCTGGTGGCTAAGGTCGTGGCAGAAAAGGCTGTCGAACTGGGCTGCGACGCCATCATAGAGGGATCCAGCGGCAAGGGCAACGACCAGTACCGCATGCACAATGTCTTCACACTTTTTGCACCGGGCCTTGAGCTTCTGGTGCCTGTGCGTGACTTTGACCTGACGCGTCTTGACGAGAACGAGATCTGCAAGGCGTGGGATGTGCCCGTCGTCGAGGCAATGACCGGTGGAGACGACAAGACCCTCTGGTGCCGTTCGATAGCGTCCGGTGCAATCGATCTCGACCAGGAGCTGCCGGACGACATCTGGATGTGGCTGACCGTTCCCGAAAAGGCGCCCGACGAGCCGACAGTGGTGGAGCTGGAGTTTAAGCAGGGCATACCCGTAAAGCTCGACGGCAGCGATATGCCGCTCGATGATCTCATCGAGAAGCTCAACTACATTGCCGGGGAGGCCGGCATAGGTCGCATCGATATGTTTGAAGATGGCATCATGGACCTCAAGTCGCGGGAGATATACGAGGCTCCGGCTGCGAAGGTCATATTGTTTCTGCACCAGGACCTCGAGGCGTTTACGCTTATGAAGAACCAGAGATTCTTCAAGCGCGGCGTCGATGCACAGTGGGCGTACATGATGTACCACGGCCAGGCTTACCTGCCGTTGCGCAACGATCTGGAGGCCTTCATAAAGGAGTCGCAGAAGAACGTTACCGGCACCTACAAGGTCAAGCTATACAAGGGCACTATGGAGATTTTGAGCCGTCGCAGCCCGCGCGGCCTCTTTTTCCCGGAGATACGCTCCATAAAGGCCACCGGCTTTGACCAGCGCAAATGCAAGGATGCCGCCTTTGTGCGCGGCCTGCCTTATCTGACCCTTGCTATGCGGGACAAGGGAAGCCTTCTCGATGGCTAAGCTGTGGGCCAAAGACTATGACCTCGACGCGACGATGGAGGCCTACACCGTAGGGCGTGACTACGTGCTCGACATGGACCTTGTCGAGCCGGACATTATCGGAAATCTCGCTCATACGGCTATGTTGCAGCGCATTGGCGTGCTATCTCTCGATGAGCACGAAACGGCCTCCAAGGCTCTCATGGAGATACTGCGGGATTACCGGGAGGGGCGGTTTTGCATCTCTCGCTGCGATGAGGATGTGCACACCGCCATCGAGACGGCAGTTATCGAAAAGGCGGGCGCCGTTGGCAAGAAGATTCACACCGCTCGCAGCCGCAACGACCAGGTCATAGTTGACACGCGCCTCTATACCCGCGAGCGCCTGCTTGAGATACGCCATGCCCAGGTCGAGATGATCCAGGCCCTTCTCGATTTCGCCGAAGAGCACAAGGAGGTGCCCTACCCCGGCCGCACCCACATGCAGATAGCAATGCCATCTTCGATGGGGCTGTGGGCAGGCGCTTTTGCCGAAGCGCTGCTCGATGATTACTCGATACTTGAGGCCGCGTACACCCTCAACAACCAGAATCCACTCGGCTCAGCCGCCAGCTATGGCGTAGCAGTCCCCATCGACCGCGAGTATACTACCATGCTGCTTGGCTTTGCAAAGCCTGTCAACAATGTTCTCTATGCGAACAACTCACGGGGGAAGTTTGAGCAGACGGTCATCTTCGCCTGCTCACAGATCATGCTCGATCTGGCCAAGCTGGCCACCGACACGATCTTCTTTGCAATGCCGGAGTTCGCCTATCTTACGCTGCCCGACGAATACTGTCCCGGCTCGAGCATCATGCCGCAGAAGAAAAACCCCGGCCCTCTCGAGCTCACTCGTGCACGCGCATCAACCGTCATGGCTGACCTTTTTCATGTAATGTCTATCACAAAAGGGCTCATTTCAGGGTACAACCGCGATTTTCAGGATACCAAGGAGCCATTGATGCGCTCTCTGGGCACCACGCGCGATGCGCTCGTGGTGATGGGGATGATCTTCGGTGCTCTAAAGGTAAACCGTGAAGCCTGCATCAGCGCCTTTAAGCCCGAGGTATTCGCCGCGGACGTCGCACTCAGGATGGCCGCCGACGAGGGAGTGCCCTTTCGAGATGCCTACAAGAAGGTCGGGCTCAATCTTGAATCGCTTGAAAGACAGGACCCGGTGGAAAACATAAAATCAAAGACCCATCTCGGCGCACCGGGCAACCTCGGCCTCGATAAAGCCCGTGCGCTGGCCGAAGGCCTGGCTGCAGCGACGCAAGAGGAGATTGAAAGGCTTGATATCGTCAAAGGAAAGCTTCTCTCGTCATAAGCGCAGAAGACCACGCTCGGCAGTTACTTAAGAATCGAGCCTGATCTTCCCGGCAGGCGCCACATGGCCGGCGGCTGGGCGCACGTCCCTGGAGCACTCCTCAGTCGTGCCGGGCGGCGGCTGAAAAAAACTCCTCCGGCTCGACGAGCGTCACGCTGCATGGCAATCTGCCCAGAAAGAGACCTGCAAGCCGGCGGAACCGGCCCGGATTGTCGCTTGCATAAAATGCTGCCGAACCCTCGCCTGCAGTGCGCGCCAGGCCCCTTTGCTCAAGCAGCCGCGCAGCAGCTCGTGCAGTCTCCTGAGCGGAGTCCACTACATGCAGACCCGGACCCACTACCGACACGACAATCGCCCTGAGCACCGGGTAGTGCGTGCAGCCCAGCACCAGAACATCCGCGCCCAGATCGCTGAGCCCCGAGAGGTATTCCGCCGCGACCAGCTCTGCGACTTCCCCTGTCACGCGCCCCTCTTCAACCATCGGCACAAAGAGGGGGCATGCCTTGGATACGACGCGCACACCGGGGCGCAGCCTGGCCAGCGCTTCGTCATAGGCGCGGGACTCTATAGTGGCCTCGGTGGCTGCAACACCTATGACGCCCGAGCGGGAGGCTCCGGCCGCAGCCACAGCTCCCGGCTCTATAACGCCCACGAGGGGCACCTCGACATGCTGTGCCAGGTAGGCGAGCGCCGTTGCTGAAGCCGTATTGCAGGCTACGATGATCATCTTTGGCTCGAAACGCGTGAGAAAGTGAACGTCTTCGAGGGCATAGCGACGGATCGTGTCGCCGCTCTTAATGCCGTAAGGCACGCGCGCAGTATCGCCAAAGTAAATAATGCGCTCGCGGGGCAGTTCTTCTGTGACGGCCTTTACAACTGTCAGCCCACCTGCTCCGCTGTCAAATATTCCAATGGGCCTCTCAGACAACTCATTCACCTGCCTCTCCTCACTCAACTGCCATGGACTCAGTGCACTTAAAATGCCTGCACTGGTTCCAGCAATAATACTTGCTCTCCAAAGTGGCCCTTGCTTCCGGCGCTTGAGCACCGCACATATCGCAAGAGGAACTCCGAAAGTCTGCACAAACTCTCTTTCAAGCGCACGTTCCGCATGAGGCTAAGCATCATTGACGCCCGGCGGCCTTCACCCGAGCATATGCCGCAGCGCAAGATTTTCTGGACAAATGCTCCAAAGGTCTTACTTTTATTCGGCAATCATGACTGGTAACGACAGAAAAGAGAACAACGACGCTCCCAAAGACCGCAAGAACCGCGAACGAAGCGGAAGGAAAAGCATTCTGAACCGTCATCTTCCGCTGGAGGAGGAGTCGGCAGTATTTATCCTCGTCAATTTCGCAGATGTTGTGCTTACGGGGCTTGCATTTCGCTTTGGCGCGAGGGAGGCCAACATAGCCGCCAACTGGGTCCTTGACCGGTTTGGCCTTATCGGCATGGTAGTATACAAGTTTGTGCTTGTAACCTTTGTGCTCTTGGTCTGCCAGTACATTCATCCGACGCATCCGCGGACGGCAAGGGCCGTCTTGCTGGTGGGCTCTGTGGCCTACGGGTTTCTGGTGGTGTACATTACGGCGATGCTTTTCGCCAATTTTATCATGGGCGGGTGAGCATTAGCACGCTACGTTGATTTAGGCGTCGCGCTATGTATCATCTCATGCCGTGTATATTTCAGGCACCAAAGCAGGAGTGAAAAATGGACACTGTTCGGATTGCTATCGTCGGCAGCGAGTTTGCCGCCGGGCTTCACGCGCGCGCACTCGAGAGAAATCCACACGCAAAGGTCGTCGCAGCCTGCAGCATCGACGAGGAGAGCCTTTTGCGCTTTGTCAAGGCGCACAGCATCGCCGACAGCTACGACGACTACACCCGGATGTTTGCGCGCGAAGATGTGGATGTTGTCTGCGTATGTGCGCCTAACTTCCTCCATAGGGAAATCTCCATCGCGGCGCTGGAGGCCGGCAAGCACGTTATATGCGAAAAGCCGCTGGCGACGACTCTTGAAGACGCAGTAGCCATGGTAGAGGCGGCCAGAAAGACCGAAAGGCTTCTTATGTATGCCGAGGACTGGCTGAACGCGCCCGCAGTGCTGCGCGTGCGCGAGATTATCGATGAAGGCGGCATAGGAGAGGTGCTTTACATCAAGGCCAAGGAATGCCACAACGGCTCACACAGCATTTATGCCCAGACAAAAGAGTACTGCGGCGGCGGGGCGATGATACACCTTGGCATACACCCGATGGCCTTTGCAAGATGGCTGGTGGCAAGCGAGATTGTGGAAGTCTCCGGAATGACCACCGGCGGTGGCGAGGAAAACTTCCTGCACAAAGGGTACGGCGGCGAGGACTGGTCGGCGGCCCTTATAAGACTGGAAAACGGGGTGCGCGCCTTCATCGAGGGCAACTACATCACGCATGGTGGCATGGACGACGTCATCGAGATCTATGGCACGGATGGACTTATCAAGATCGACCTTACCTTCGGGAGCCCCTTGAGCGTTTACAGTCGGCATGGCTTCAAGTACGCAGTGGAAAAGGCCGAGACTACCAGGGGCTGGACGAGGCCGGCCGTTGACGAAGAGGCAAACCTCGGATACGTCAGCGAAATGGCCCACTTTATCGACTGCGTGCGCAACGGCCGCCAGCCGGTCTTCGGCACGAGAGCCGAGGATGGAGCTGCGGTGCTTCAGGCTGTTCTGGCGGTGTATGAATCAGCAAAGTCAGGAAGGACAGTCGAGCTTAAGGCGCTCTTCTCATAGCTCCTGCTTGATCCACAGAGACCAGAATGGAGGCTGTCTTGACTGATGCGGATTCACAAGTGCATGTGCCGCCCGCTGGAGACGAGCAGGCGGTAGCCGAAATGATCCACTCGGCCTCCCTTGAGTTGCTGGCTGATCCGGGTGTGCGCTTCGAGCATGACGCCATCACAAGTATTCTCATCAAGGCCGGCGCCACTGCAGGAGGTAGCTCCAATACCATCAGGATCCCCTCTGAAATGGTGGTTGAAGCGCTCGCGCAGTGCCCCTCGGAGGTCCTCCTTGCCGACAGGCGCGGCGCGGGAACGACTATTCGCCCTGTAGGGCCGGCCAGCATCTGGTCTGTTCCAGCGCTCAATATCTTTGAGAGCGGCCGGGCGCGCCCCGTCAGGCGAGCCGACATGGCAAGGTTTGCACGGATTCTGGACGGATTAGAAAATGTAGACGTGGTTTTCGGCCTAGCTCTCGATGACGTAGTGCCACCTGCGCGAGACGCAGTGGGTCTGGCTACGATGGCCGAAAACAGCTCGAAGCACCTGAGGCCGCTTTCCTTTTCACCGGAGGGCGCCGAGGTGATGGTCGAGATGAAGAAGGTTGTCGGCAGCCATCCGTGGTTTTCCATAGGCTTTACCGCACACGGGCCGCTACGCTGGACAAACCTCGCCCTTGAGATCTACATGCGCACTGCCGGGCACGGCATCCCGGCTACAGTAAACGGCGAACCGATGGCCGGGGTCTCTGCGCCGGTGACACTGGCCGGGGCTGCAGCGGTCGGAAATGCCGAGATACTTGCAGGTATCGTCGTGAATCAGCTCCTTGAGCCGGGCAGGCCGCTCATACACAATCTCGGCCTCGCTCACGTTTTCGACATGAAAACCGCCATCGCCGTTACCGGGGGTCCGGAAAACCACCTTTTGGCGCATGCAGGCGCGATACTGGGGCGCTTCTACAATATGCCCAGCGCTTCGTGGGTTTCCACTGAGTCCATGTGCCCGGATGAGCAGGCCGCTCTCGAAAAGATGTGCGGCTGGCTTACTCATCTCCAGAGCGGCGTGAGCGCCGTATGGGGCGCAGGGCAGCTGGAGAGCGAGATCAGCGTCTCGCCTGCCCAGGCTGTTATCGACAATGAGATGATATCCTATGCCAGGCGATATTGCCGTGGTTTCGAGGTGGATGCTGACTCGCTGGCAGTGGAGCTCAGCCGTGAAGTGGGCATAGCAGGAAGCTTCCTTGACCAGGAGCACACAGCAGTGAATTTTCGAAGTGAGCTCTACTTTCCTGGTATTCTTTGCAGGACGCGCCGCAGCGCATGGGAAGAGTCAGGCGCAAAGAGCCTTGACCAACTGGCCGAAGAGAAAGCAGCTCAGCTGGCCTCAAGCGAGCCGCACACCGGCCTCGACTGCGACCAGGTCGGCCAGCTCAGGTGCCTTTCTTCAGACTTCGCCGAGCGCATGGAAGCATAGAAATATGAAAGGGGCGCGGACAACCGGCGCCCCTCTCTGAAGTCATACGGCACTTGGACTTTCTATGGCTCTCAGAGAGTCGCAAGATAGCTGTTGAGCTCCCATTCGGTTACGGCGGTCCTGTAACGGTCCCACTCGATCCTCTTGTTGGCGACAAACTTCTCAAAGATGTGATCGCCGAGCGCTTCGCGCACGAGGTCCGACTTTTCGACCTCGATTATGGCCTCGTAGAGATTGCCCGGAAGCGTATCGATGCCCTTTTCAGCGCGCTTCTCCATCGACATCTCGAAGATATCGGCTTCCACCGGCGGCGGACAATCATAACCCTCCTCGATGCCCTTGAGTCCGGCCGCCAGCATCACCGAAAAGGCCAGGTACGGATTGCAGGCGGGGTCAGGCGAGCGCAGCTCGACGCGGGTGGAATTTTCCTTCCCTGTCCTGTACTCAGGCACGCGCACCAGGGCTGATCGATTTCTGCGGGCCCATGAGATGTAGACGGGTGCTTCATATCCGGGCACAAGACGCTTATAAGAGTTTACCCACTGGTTGGTAACTGCGCATATCTCACGGGAATGGGCAAGTATACCGGCGATGTACTTATAGGCTGTTTCCGACAGAGTGTACTTATCCTCTTTTGAGAAAAAGGCGTTTTGCTCACCTTTGAATAGAGACTGATGCGTGTGCATCCCGGAGCCATTCTGACCGCAAATCGGCTTTGGCATAAAGGTGGCGTATACACCGTGGATCTGCGCAATCTCCTTGACCACGAGCCGATACGTCATGGCATTGTCGGCCATTGTAAGGGCGTCAGCGTACCTGAGGTCTATTTCATGCTGGCTCGGAGCAACCTCATGGTGAGAGTATTCGACAGGTATGCCCATTTCCTCCAGCGTCAGCACCGTGTCGCGCCTGAGGTCGCTGCCCGCATCAAGTTGAGTAAGGTCAAAGTAGCCGCCTTCATCAAGCACTTCAGTGCCCTTGTGCGATCTGAAGTAGAAGTACTCAAGCTCCGGCCCGACATAAAAGGTGTAGCCCAGTCTCGCGGCCTTCTGAAGATTTCGCTTGAGGACGTGGCGGGGATCGCCATCGTAGGCAGTGCCGTCCGGCCTCTTGATGTCACAGATCATCCGCGCAACGCTACCCTTATCGCGCGAGCGCCATGGAAGCAACTGAAAGGTCGAGGGGTCCGGATGCGCCATGATGTCGCTCTCCTCAATGCGCGCAAAACCCTCGATGGACGATCCGTCGAAACCCATCCCGTCCTGCAGCGCCCCTTCCAGCTCGTCCAGGGTGATGGCAAATGACTTGAGACTTCCCAGAACATCTGTAAACCAGAGACGTATAAACCTCACATTGAGATCGCTGGCCATCTTAAGCACATATTCGGCATTCTTTGTATCATCGCCACTGCGACATCCTTTCATGTAAGCCTCCGTTCACAAATAGCGCCTGCAGGAATTAAAAGACACAACAGCGCAAAATGATAGCATGCATTGTTTCAACCTTGTTTCCTGCTTGTTAAATCAATCGAAAAAAGCGTGTACTGCCGAGCCCACGTGCCAAGGGCATCTACATTGACGCAAAGCGCCGGTGCGGGTATAATCCCACGCCGTTTTCAAAGCTGGTCATGCTTTAGCGGAGCGCCATGATAATCACTATAGACGGGCCCGTTGCCAGCGGTAAATCGACTGCAGCCAGAAATCTCGCCCGGCTCCTGTGCTTTCATCATCTCGACACCGGCGCTATCTTTCGGGCAATGACGTTGATGGCTATCGATGAAGGCATCGACATCACAGACGAAGATGCTCTCATCGATATGCTCAAGCGCGTGCGCATAGGCCTTGAAGACGACAGGGTTATGCTGTGCGGACGCGATGTGACAGAAAGGATTCGCCTTCCGGAGGTCTCGGCCGCGGTGCGGCCACTGGCGGAAAACCCCATGATTCGTAGCTTCGTGCTGGATATAGAGCGTTCGGTCGCCAAAGACACCGACATAGTCGTCGAGGGGCGCGATATGGGCACGGTCGTCTTTCCGGATGCCGATTTGAAATTTTACCTTACGAGCTCGGCCGAGGAAAGGGCTCAGCGCCGATGGGAGGAGCTCAGGCAGCGCGGCACGCCTCAGGAGTTCGAAACGGTCCTCGCGGAGCTCGTCGAGCGCGATAGGGCGGATATGACGCGGGATGTAGCGCCGCTGCAGGTCCCCGCCGATGCAGTGTTGGTAGACTCGACCGGCTGGAGCCCGCAGCAGACGCTTGAAAAGCTTCATTCCGTAGTGCTGGAGAGGCTCGGGGGGCGCGTGTAGTGTGGTATGCATTTCTGCAGTTCTGGGCGCGAATATCCTTTCCGCTTCTCTTTTGCATAAGGGTCCGGGGGCGTGAAAACGTGCCTGCAAGAGGGCCGGTGATAATTGCCGCCAACCATCAGAGCTTTCTCGATCCCCCGCTGGTGGGCGTCGGCCTCGATAGGCAGGTACATTACATGGCTCGTAAGAGCCTTTTCGGATATGGGCGGCTCTTCAGGTGGCTTATCGAGAGTCTTAATGCATTTCCTGTGGATCGCCGCGGATCGGACATATCGGGCGTACGTGAGACGATGAGGCGCCTGGAGAATGGTGCAGCGGTGCTGGTCTTTCCGGAAGGAACACGCACGCGCGCGGGCGAGATTGGTCCTTTCAAGGATGGTATATTCATGATAGCGATGCGAAGCGGCGCGCCCGTGGTACCGACGGCTATAGTCGGAGCTCACGAGTGCTGGCCGCGGCACGCGGCGTTTCCGCGGCCAGGGGTGGTGCATGTGGCCTTTGGCGCTGCACTGTGGCCACAAGACTATTCCGGCCAGGCACACAGGATGATGGATGACTGCCGGGCTGCTGTTCGAGAGCTTTACGAAGGCGCCAATGCGGCAAGAAGAGGTCAGCAATGAAGTTTCAGGTGATGGTAGCGCCAAACAGCGGATTCTGCTTTGGCGTCAGGCGCGCAATAGAGATAGCCAGCGAGGCTGTCGCATCAGGTGAGAAGGTCTCCAGCCTCGGCCCTCTCATCCACAACCCTCAAGTTATAGAGCGGCTGCGCAAGGCTGGGCTCGAGCCGGTTGAGGAAATTGGTGCGATAACAGGCGGCAAGGTGATCATCCGAAGCCATGGCGTTCACCCGGAGATCATGGAAAGACTTCTCGATACGGACATCGAGGTCATTGACGCCACCTGCCCGCTGGTGAAGAAGGCCCAGCAGGCCGCCGCCCTTCTCAGTAGCGGCGGGTACACCGTAGTGATACTTGGCGAGCCCAACCACCCCGAGGTCAAGGGGCTTCTCGGTCATGCGCCGGCGGCCATGGTGGTGGACGCGAATGGGGATCTGCCCAACCTGCCGCGTCATGCCCGGATAGGTCTTCTGGCGCAGACGACGCAATACCCTGCAGACTTTCGGAGCGTGGTGGAGAAGCTCGTGAAGAATGATTTCGAGGAGCTGCGAGTCTTCAATACCATCTGTAATGCGACCGTCATCAGGCAAAAGGCTGCTGTTGAACTCGCCGGCAGCGTTGATATAATGTTTGTTCTTGGCGGGCGCAACAGCGCAAACACCAACCATCTGGCCGAAATATGCAGGGCGGCCGGAGTTGAGACACATCATCTTGAAACCGCCGATGAGCTTGACCCTGCCTGCCTCCAGGGCTATAGTCGCGTGGGTGTGACCGCCGGCGCCTCGACCCCTGAGTGGCTGATCGATCAACTTGTCAAGAGACTCGAGGAGCTATCGGGCACGTAGCCCGCGGCGGCCTTTCCGGAAGGCTGTCATTCAAGGTTCAGCAACGCCCGGTATGCCGGATGCCGGCTGGCGGCAGGGTCGTGCGACCCGCCGGAGGAAGGAACTCGATGGCCACTAACCCCAAGGTAAAGAAGTACGGTATCGACACCGAGGAGCTCGACGCACAGATCGAGGAGATTCTCGGCACCAGGACCAACGAAGAGCTGATGGAGACGTGCGAAGAATCGGTTAAGGATTTTCAGCCCGGCACCATACTTGAAGGCCGTGTTCTCAATATACTCGGCGACGACGTGCTAGTGGACGTCGGTTACAAGTCAGAAGGCGTCGTGCCGAAGTCGGAGTTTGACAGCCACGAAGAGATAAACCGTGGCGACCGGATCGAGGTGCTGCTGGAGGCAGTTGAAGACGACTCGGGGCTCATCGTTATTTCCAAGCGCAAGGCCGACCGTATACGCGGCTGGGAAAAGGTCATACGGGAACATCGCGAGGGAGATGTAGTCAGCGGACGCGTCATGCGCAAGATCAAGGGCGGGCTGCTGGTGGATATCGGTGTGCCGGTATTTCTGCCGGCAAGCCAGGTTGACATTCGCAGGCCCGCCGACATTGCCGACTACATAGGGCAGGTTATAGAATGCAAGATCCTCAAGATCGACGAGGCCCGTCGCAATATCGTGGTCTCGCGCCGGCGCCTTCTCGAAGAGGAGCGCGAAAAGCAGAAAGACGAGCTGATGAAGGAGATCACTGTCGGTCAGATCAGAAAGGGCGAGGTCAAAAACATCACCGACTTCGGCGCCTTTGTGGATCTTGGCGGCATTGACGGGCTTCTCCACATCACCGACATGTCCTGGGGGCGCGTAAGTCATCCCTCAGAGATCGTCGCTATTGATGAAGAAATCGAGGTTGTTATCCTCAACATCAACCGCGAAGAGGAAAAGATCGCGCTCGGCCTCAAACAGAAGACCGCCAGCCCATGGGACAACATCGAAGCGAAATATCCCATCGGCTCCCGAGTGCGCGGAACCGTCGTCAATATCATGCCATATGGTGCGTTTGTCAAGCTCGAAGAGGGCATTGAGGGGCTCGTCCATATCAGCGAGATGTCATGGACCCGCCGCATAAATCATCCTACCGATCTCGTAGCCATCGGCGATGTTATAGAGGTAATCGTCCTCGGCATCAACAAGGAAAAAGAGGAGATATCCCTCGGCATGAAGCAGTGCGAGGCAAACCCCTGGAACCAGGTCGAGGCGAAGTATCCCCCAGGCACCGTCATTAAGGGGCGCGTCAGAAACCTTACCAACTACGGCGCCTTCGTAGAAATCGAAGAAGGCATTGACGGCCTGCTGCATGTCTCTGACATATCCTGGACAAAGAAAGTCGGCCATCCCTCCGAGCTGCTCAAAAAGGGAGAAGACGTCGAGGTCGTCGTGCTTTCTGTAGACCAGGAGAGAAAGCGTGTGGCACTCGGCATGAAGCAGCTGGAGGCCGACCCTTGGGACGGCTCCATACAGGAGATATTTCAACCTGGAGACACCGTCTCCGGTGTAGTGACGAAGATCACCAATTTCGGCGTTTTTGTCGAGCTTCAGAACAACCTCGAAGGACTGCTTCATGTCTCGGAAATTGCCGAGCAGGAGATCGAGCATCCAGAAGAGATAATCAAGGAGGGAGACACGCTCGCGGTCAAGATCTTGCGCGTCGACCCTGAAGAAAGAAAGATTGGCTTAAGCCTCAAGCGCGTCACGCACGAAGAAAGAAGTAAAATAGAGGGTGCTGTAGATATCGAGGCCCGCGTGGCCAGCGCAGCCGCCGGCGAGCCCGCACTAAAAAAGCCCGAGGAGCCGGCCGAGGCCGCCGATAGCGCTGGAGAGGCACCAGAGCCCGGGCCGGGCGAGGCGCCTCAAGCGGCGGCTGCCAGCACGGAGGAGTCTCGAGAGGAGGCGGTCAGTCCCGACGCATATCGGACGGATCAGGAGCAAGGGCCGACCTCCGAGAGTGAGACCGAAAACAGGGAATCCTGATTGCTTTGAGAGAGGGGGGGGCGGTGCGCCTCCCCTCTTTGAAGACGAGAATGAGAGATTACTCGAGGAGGCCAGCCATAGCCGGCGCAAGCGTCCTCCAGACGTACTTGAGGGACATACGCAAGATACCCCTGCTGACGCCGGACCAGGAAAAAGAGCTGGCCCGGCGCATTCAGAAAGGCGATCGAGCGGCCAGAGACCATATGGTCAAGGCCAACCTGCGCCTTGTAGTCAACATTGCCAAGAACTACACCAACCGCGGCATGAGCCTCATGGATCTCGTCGCTGAGGGCAACCTCGGCCTCATGCGAGCCGCCGAAGGCTTTGACCCGGACGCAGGTACCCGCTTTTCCACCTATGCCTCGTGGTGGATACGCCAGTCCATAAAACGCGGGCTCGTATCCAAGGTAAAGACAATCCGTGTGCCCGCCTACATGGTGGAGATGATTACCCGGTTCAAGCAGGTCTCAAGCGAGCTCGGCGACAGACTCGGCCGAGAGCCGACCATCGAGGAGATCGCGGACGCCATGGAACTGGCGCCCAAGAGGATATTTGCCATAAAGCGGGCCATAAACACGTTTACATCCATGGACAGCCCCGTCGGCGACCATGGCGGGCAGACCATTGCCGATCTTATCGAGGATCCCAGGTCTGCAGAGCCCGACAGCTTCGTCCTGGACGACCAGACCAAGGATATGCTTTACCGGGGCATGTCGGCCATAAGCGAGCGAGAACAGCTCGTACTCAAGCTTCGCTATGGGCTCGATGAGGGCGCGCCGATGACGCTTAAAGAGATTGGCGAGGTGCTTGGCCTCACGCGCGAGCGCATCCGGCAGATCGAAAATGAGTCGCTGAAGAAGCTCTACGAGGCGATGACCGGCGAGAGCGCGCCCTGACTGGGACAGTCGGTCGCGCCATCAAACCTTGTCAGACCCCGTAGTGAAGTGCTCCCTGCGGCATTTTTCCCCGGCACACAACACAGAGGTGGCCATACCGTTTGCGTGCAGCTTCAAAGAACGAGGCGCGGCACTGCCGGCCCGGCAGTTTGTGAAACATTCATGTCGCACACCCTGCTCTGCGGGTCTGTTTATCCTTAAAAGACGAAGGTAACCCTCAGTAGGGACGGGCTGCGATGGTTGCAGGGTAGTAGGCGCGCTGGCTGTCCCACCACTCCTTCCACTTCATGAGTGCCTCGTTATTTTCCGAATGAGGTGAACGCGCATCATAGCCGAAGTCATTGCCGGTTTCTTCCCGCAGGACTGCTATGACCTCATTGATCCGCAAGTCTTCGGATCGATCGAGCGCAGCAATCATCGCGTCGTAGCACTCCTGGGTGCCAATATAGGCAAGTACCCGTGCAGCCTGCATCGTGTAGTCGTGCACTTCAAGCATGCGGATGGCAAGGTCCACATCAAAGTCGCCTGCCACTCTGAGATCACCTGCCGCGCGCACTGCCTCGGGAGCCGTCAGTATCACTGCAAGCCGCGCGCTCAGACCGTAGGCTGTGCGTGTTCGCTCGCCGACTGTAGAGTAAAAGGTCGCCACATAACCCAGCGCCGAGAAGACCGCAAGCACTGCCAGAGACACGGCAAGCTGCCTTGCATCCGTAATCTTGAGCGCGACAAGACAGGTGGCAGCCAGCGGCACCGCAAGCACAGCGACAAACATCAGCAGCACACCTGCCAGCCTCTGAGCGGCTGCTGAAAAGGGCAGGCGAAGGTCAATCGGTATATCGAGCTCTATGATCCCCTGCTGCGGCGCCAGCCCGGCCGCGCCACGCTCAGCGCCCACCAGCAGGTAACGGTAACTGGCCCTGGCCAGCTGTGTACGCGCCTCAGCCGCCAAGGCATCATCCTTCTCCTGCGTCGCCTCCGCGGCCACTCTGCGCCAGAGTATCCCTGCAGTCACAAGGCTTGCCTGGGTCTGTCTCAAGACACGCGCTGAGTGAAAGAGCTTTATACTCAGGTCCTCGATAGTGGCCAGAAAGTCAAGATACTCCTCGTGTGTGGGGGCATGCTCTGTGCGCATCTGCTGGCTCAGAAACCCGGCTGTCATTCTTTCCATCCGGCCAGCCAGAAATGACGGCGCAACCTGTGCAACATGGTATGTGCTGACCAGGGCCTCCAGTGCCGGCGCACCGGCAGCCATCACCAGTCGCGCACAGGCGCTCGTAATGATGTCGTCGCCGGGGTCAAACACGGGTGCCGCCAGCGCGCGCTCGAGCCATGCGCGGGCCTCCAAAGAGTCGCCGGTAGCCCAGTAGCTGTAGGCAGTCTCGAAGTAGAGCAGTGAATTTTGAGGGTCGAGCCCGGCGGCGGCCTGCAACTCCATCCGGGCGCGGAAGGCAAGATCCTTCGCCTCGAGATCGGCCTGATCGGCCGTAGCCACGCCCTTCTCAGCAAGCATTATCTGCAGCCGAGACAGCAGATAGGCGCCGTATCGGTAACGCACAAGCGCGCTGTCTGGATAGTCCGAAGAGAGACGCTCGTATTCATAAGTCACCAGGGCTGGATCGATCCCGGGCGAAAGAAGGCCCGCCGCGAGCATCTCGATCGCGGCGAGCCTCTCAGTCGCGTCCGCGCTTTCGCGCGCCGCCTCCATGAAGCGCTCCACGCCGGGGGCGAGATTGACCTCATCGATACTCGAGGCCAGATATGCCCTGGGCAACTTGCCGCCTGCAAGGTCTGCAGCGCTCATCCGCGCGAAGTACAAAGGCTCACGCCGAAGAGCGCCAAATACCAGTGCCGCGGCCGCCGCCAAAATGGTAAGCACAGCAAAAGGCCGTCTCATAGCATCCTTTATACACCACAAAAGCGGGCTCGGTCGATGATTTTACCAGCAGCAGGCGTCTTTTTCAGGAATGGCCGACCATCCGCAGAAATTCCTTTTCGCCGATCACCTTCACACCGAGACTTCGGGCCTTATCGAGCTTGCTGCCCGCCTTTTCGCCAGCGACGA
>SLPQ01000228.1 GCA_007131925.1 Candidatus Brocadiia bacterium
ATCCGCATGAGAGCGATGAGACAGCCCCGGAGGATGCGACCGACGAGCAGGAGGCCGGCGCTTCGCAGGAGAAGCCTGACGACGGCGATGCCCTGCTGAAAAACCTTGAGGCTTCAATGGACGCCGCTGCAACCGATACCAACGGCGATGAAAAGGCCTCCTCAGATGCGGAAGATGATGATATCCAGAAACAGGTACTCGCGCACTCCCGTGATGTCGAGCAGAGGGTCCTCGATGAGCTCTTTGGCACGGGCACCGAGGATTTTGAAAAGGAGATGAAGAGCGAGCTGGCCGGTTTCGACACGCAGGCCGACGCCGACGCCGGCGGCACGGCCGGCGATTTGGAGGCAAATGAAAGGAGCATCGCACAGGAAGGCTCGAACGATGCGGCATTGCCGACCGACAAGCCACCGCGGCATTTCAGCATCGGGCTTCTGTGGCTTGCATATCAGATGAACAGGCCCTTCAGGCGCTGGCTTTCCCCGGCGATGCTGCACAGCCTGGCGCTTCTGGCCATAGGGTTTCTTTCCACCGGAGTCATCTCACTGGCCGTCGCAGTGGCGCTGCTCTTGAAGGGCAGGTAGTGCTGCTTGACAGCTCTACGCTCGCGTGGAAAATCCCCCTGCAGTCGCCGGGGAAGCGATGCGGCCACCGCCGTCAGCCAGGCCGGAAAGACAGCGATGACTGAGCCTGAAAATACCAACGTGAATGCGGCACGTAGCCCATTCTACTGCCTGGCCGTGCCCATAGCGCCCCAGCAGGGCAAAGAACGCGCGGCACTCGTGCGTCTCGAGGAGCTTGTCGGGCGCAGCCTGTGGCTTGTAAAGCTGCGCTGGCTGGGGGCGGCCGGCCTTTTCGCAGCAATAACATTGGCACGCTTTGTGCTCCGCTTGCCGGTACCCGCAGGTGCTCTGTACGCGCTGGCCGCCTGCGTACCGCTTTACAATGCCCTCTTTCTGGCCTTGCTGCGAAGGGGCGCGCCGCCAGAGGCGGATACCGAGGCACGCCTGGGACGCGCCCGCCGACAGGCCACTGCCCAGCTGGCGGCGGACATGGCACTGCTTGCCGGAGTGCTGCACCTTTCAGGAGGGGTTGAAAACCCTTTATTTGTCTACTTTGTGGTGCACGTGACGGTTGCCGGCATCCTGCTACCGCGGCGGGGGGCTCTCGGTGTGGCGACCTTTGCTGTAGTGCTGTTCGGCGCGGTGTCAGCAGGAGAATACGGCGGCCTCCTTGCGCACTATCCTCTGTGGGGCGGGCAGGTTCAACTCTACGCAAATGCTCCTTTCGTAGTGACCCTGCTTGCGGTCTTCACAACGACCGTTTACCTTGCGGTGTACCTGTCAGGCGACATTGTAAACAAGCTGCGAGCACGGGATCGTGAGCTCATGAGCATGGCTACAAGCCTCGAGCGAGGGACACTCGATCTGCAGGAGGCCTACCAGAAGATAAAGACCCTTGAGCAGAAAAAGAGCGATGTGCTTCGCGTGGCCTCCCACCAGCTGCGCTCGCCTCTATCAGCCATAAAGAGCCTGCTGGACGTACTCCTGCACGGCTACGCCAGGGATGAGCAGGAAAGGCTCAACCTGCTTGAGCGCGCCCACGAGCGCACCGACGGTATGCTCGTGATGATAGACGAACTACTCATCCTTTCAAGACTCAAGGATGCCGACCATCTTCCTGAGAGGTCAGCGGAGACTTTGGACGTCTGCAGCCTCATGGCCGACCTTGACCTGCTGTACCGGCCACGCGCCCGGGAAAAAGGGGTCACGCTCGACCTGTCCCCTCCGCCCCGTACCTGCCTGATAACCGCAGCAGGCGCCGACATCCGGGAGGCCCTCAACAACCTCGTCGACAATGCTATAAACTACACCCCGCGAGGCGGCCGCGTCAGCTGCTCGGCCATCATCGAGGCGGACAAGCTTATTGTAAAGGTAGCCGACACCGGCATCGGCATCGATGAGAATGAAAAGGAGAGGGTCTTCAATGAGTTTTACCGTGCGCCGAATGCAAAAGCCGTAGACCCCAGCGGCACCGGCCTCGGCCTTGCAATAGTCAAACGCGCGGTAGAGAAGTGGAACGGCACCATAATGCTCGACTCGACGCCGGGTAACGGCACGACCTTCACGCTGAGGTTTCCTCTGGTGGCGTAAGGAGCCGCAAAGCTCACTGCGCCGGGCCGTGGCCGACCGCGCGCTCCAGGGTGAGCACCGAGGCCCATTCGCGCGCAATTACCCGGTAGCCACGCTCGTTTGGATGTACGCCCTCGTCACCTTCACTCCAGGAGTACAACTCCATCCAGGCCGCCTTCAAGGCGAGTCCGCCCGCCTGTCGCAGTTCGCGCGCGAGGGCCAGATTGATGTCTGCAAAGGGCAGATGCTCCTCGATGGCGACGGCCTTTATCACGCGGTTGAGCGCGGCAACCTTCTCATCCATCCCCCACACCGGCCCGAGCGTACCGATTATGACCGATGCGCCGGCTGCCCTGGCGCGCCGGACCATCTCGCGAAGGTTTGCGTCGGTCTCGTCCAAGTCTATGCCGCGCGAGTCCCAGAGATCGTTCGTACCGTACATGATCAGCAGCCAGTCGGGCGCTTCGGTCTCAAGCACCTCGTCGATACGTTTGAGCCCGTCGCGCGTATCCTGGCCGGGGATGCCGGCATTGACAACCTCGATGGCAATGTCCGGATGTCTCAGTGTCAGCATCTTCTGCAGCTGCCAGGGATACCCCTGCCGCTGCGGCTTTTCGGCGCCGGTGCCGAAGGTGATCGAGTCACCGAAGCATACTATCTTCACTGGACGCACCTTGGCAGATGGATCTTCAAACTCTTCGGCTGCACACGGCGAGCCCGCCAGGGCAGCGACCAGAAGCACACCCGCCAAGAGATACCACCAACCCATCTCGTGCCCCCTACATGAAAGACCTTGCAAAAAAGACGGTCGCCGCCACGCTCAGCGCCGAAAGTATCGTTGTGTAAAAGACCACCGAAGCGGCGAATTCCGGCTCATTGTCGTACTCGAGCCCTACGAGCACGGTATTGACCGCGGCGGGCCCGGCTGCAGCTATCACCAGGAGCCTTCCCAGCATGCCGGAAATGCCGAAAAGCCTCACCAATGCAAAGGCCACCACCGGCGCTGCCACAAGCCGCATAATGCTCGCGGCGGTAAGCGCACCGCGTCGCGTCGCTCTCGGGGTCTTGGCGACCTGGACCCCCAGTGTGACAAGCGCCACCGCCACCAGGCCGCCGGCTGCATGGCTTATCGGCTCCCATATCACCGGCCAGCGCGTGACAGGCACGTCAAAGCTCTTCAGTATGAGAGCAGCCACGATCACGTAGACAAAGGGCAGCTGCAGCGTCCTTGTCAGCGAGTCCCTGACGCGCATCCTGCCGTGCCCTACAATCAGCAGCCCCAGGGTGAAAGTGAGGAAATTCTGCACCATCACCTGTATGGCCTGGTAGCTCACGGCCACGTCGGGGTTTTCCGGAAAGGCCAGCCTCACAAGAGGGATGCCGAAATTGCCGCTGTTGCAGAAGATCGTGCCCATAAGAAACGCCGCGGCTGGGCCGCGCGGCAGGGCGATCGCCTTCGTGACGCCCCGGTTGAGAAAAAGCAGCGCAAAAATCAGCACCACCTGGAAGACGGCGACGACCGCCATCGCACTCCAGTCGATCTCAGACTGAATTATGGCCACGAATATTAGCGCCGGGACGAAGACGTAGAAGTTCAGTTTCGATAGAGTGTTGATGTCGAGGTTGAACCGCCGTTCAAGGACAACCCCCACCCCCACCAGCACAAATATCGGAGCCACGACCGTGAAAAAGATCTGCAGAAACGTCTCGAGCAACCAAGGCTCCTTTCCTCTAAAACCGCAGTTCGCTTTCAGTTACCACCGCCGACACGCCGAGCCGCTCATCGAAGATCACAAGTCGCCCCTCGCGCCACTGGGCCCCGGCAGCCGCAAGAAATTCCCGCGCCGACATGCCGGCCGAGCGCGCCGAGCGCGAGCAGAAGTCCTCCGGAAAGCCCGCCTTGATATCTCCAGGATGCCTTCCCGGATGGTACACCGGCATGATTCCACTGCCGAAAGACCTTGCAAGGATGCGGGCCTGCTGAGTAGCGAGCGCCCCCTCGCCAAATGCCGCCTCCACTCTTACAGCACTCTCAAGAGCCGCCCCTATGGGGCCCGGCTCGCGGTGATGAAAGGCCCGCGTAGACACAAACGGCAGGCACAGCCCGCAAGCACCCGCCTCGAATACCGACAGGCACTCCTCGTAGGCGCACTCGGTGTAGCCTACCAGCGCGCGGATGCCTCTGTCGACCAGCGCCGGCACAAAGTCTGACACATCGACCGCCTCCGGCGCAAATACCACAGCTGCCACCGGCGCCTCGATCTCATCCAGCAGCCGCCACACCGCCAGCGAGCCTGCGGGCGGTCCCTCCCGCCCGGAAAGATACGGCCCCTCGAGATAGAGCCCGGCAAAGCCCGGGGCCCGGGCCGCAGGCGAGTCCGCCGCGCGCGCTGCGGACATTATGACCTCCTCCAGCGATGTTCCGAAGATGCCAAGCGTCCATGAAGTCACACCCGCCCTTGTCAGCGCGGCCGGGTCTGACGTGTTTGCGTGGTGAAGATGGTCGAGATG
>SLPQ01000065.1 GCA_007131925.1 Candidatus Brocadiia bacterium
ATATGTGGCGGCCCGTCCTGCCCACGACGGTGGCGCCGGTGAGATCGGCGAAACGATCGGCCTGCTCCGCTGACGGCAGTGTATACATGACGTGAGTGGCGCATTCCCAGTCGAGACCGATGGCACGAATGGGCTGGAGGCCGCTTTTTTTCGTGCCTTCGAGAATCTTTTTCTTCTCGGCTCGCATGCGCTTTATCATCCCGGGCAGGCGCGTGAGCTGGACGTTAAGCATGGCGCCCATAACTTCACTGGCGCGAGCGCCGGCCGCGGCGAAATGCTCGATCGCATCGTCCCGGCCCTTCCAGTAAAAGTTGCAGCAGTCGATGTAGCAGCCGGCGCGCCGGATCACGTCGTCATTGTCACTGACGAGGGCGCCTCCCTCCCCGCAGGAGATGTTCTTGTAGTAGTTGAACGAAAAGGCTGCCGCGTGGCCGATCGAACCGAGCATCCGCCCGCGGTAAGCGCCGCCGACTGCCTGGCAGGCGTCCTCTATGACGAGAAGCTTGTGCTTTTCGGCAACCTTCATGATGGCGTCCATGTCGCAGGATAATCCCCACATGTGAACCGGTATGACAGCCTTTGTACGCTCACCGACTGCAGCGTCGAGCGCCTGCGGGTCCATGGTGATGGTGTCATCGATATCGATTATGACCGGGATGGCGCCGGCGGCCAGCACAGCTATGGCAGTGGCCATGTACGTGACCGAAGGGACAATGACTTCGTGGCCTGGTCCGACACCGAGGCCTACAAGTGAGGCCGTCAGCGCCGTGGTGCCGCTGGATGTGAGCAGCGCGCCTGACACACCGAGATGCCCGGCCCAGCGCTTTTCAAAGCGCGCGCATTCGTTTCCGATATTGTACCGAAAGAGCTTGCCGCTCTCGAGGACCTTTCTGACCGCCTCGGCCTCCTTTGAACCCATAAGGTACATGCTGCGCCCCCTTTATCATCAACTGTGCCCGTTATCCTGCAGGTCTTCCTCAAACCTGCCGCTCTCCCTGCCGGTCATCACCATCCCCCGCCGCAGGAGCCCCGGAGACCTTATTGCTATTCTTGAAGCTCAGCTGCGGCTCTGCTATCGCAACCCGTGTGCCGGGCTCGACGCTGTGAGTGAGCCAGACATTTCCGCCTATAATCGAGCCCCTGCCGATGACAGTGGAGCCGCCGAGGATGGTGGCGCCAGGGTAGAGAGTCACATCATCCTCTATGGTGGGGTGCCGCTTCTTACCGCGAAGCTTCTGCCCCTTGCGCGGGGAAAGCGCACCGAGGGTCACGCCGTGGTAGATCCTGACGCGGTCGCCGATCTGGGTCGTTTCGCCGATTACTACGCCGGTGCCGTGGTCGACAAAAAAAGACCGGCCGATAACAGCGCCGGGGTGGATGTCTATACCCGTCAAATTGTGCGCGTACTCGGTCATGATGCGAGGGATCAGTGGAACGCCGATATCGTACAGCTCATGGGCCAGGCGATAGACTGTGATAGCATACATGCCCGGGTAAGAGAAGATTATCTCGTCAAGGGTCTTGGCGGCAGGGTCACCGTCGTAGTGGGACTGGACATCCAGTGAGAGCTTTTCCCGTATCTCAGGTAGTCGCGCTATGAACTCCATCGCCACCTCTTCACCCTTGCCCCTGCACAGCGGCGCCAGCAGATCGAGGCGCTGTCGCTCATGCTCGACGCTCAGGGTGACCTCCCGGCAGAGAGTCCGCGCGATCCGGTCGATATGGCCGCCGATGACAAACTCGAGATTGGTCTCGTCGATGGATTTTTCCCCGTAATAGCCGGGATAGATAACAACAAAGCAGGTCTGGAGGATCTCGATTATCTTCTGGCGGTCGGGCAGCGCTGCACTGGCAATATGCCTGATAGCGCTGGTGCGCGTGTAGGAGTCCACGATTTTCTTGACGAGGCCGGGTAGCCGCCGCCGCAGGCTTTCATCGCCCATCAATCAAACCTTTCGTCAGTTAATATGCCGCTCGACGCACTATGCAGAGCGCGCCGAGAAGTGCTTACGGCAATTGATTCTACGTTTGCCGTTGATAAGGGTCAACAGTGACGCCCACTGAGGCAGGCGCACTCCTGTCTTTGCCGGCTTTCACCAGGGGCTCATGCCCACCCTGCCATAGGGCGGTATACCCAGCGGGGCAACAGCAGGATGACCAGGCGCGACCGTACGGCTGATCAGAGCCCATCCACCCCCCTCAGGTGCGAACCCCCGTCAGCGCCCCATAGCCGAACATGCATGCATAGCCTATCAGCATGAGCGCCAGGACTACAATGAGTCCACGGTAGAAGCCGTCGGGTATGTGTTTGCGGCCAAAGCCAACAATGAACGAGACAAATACATACCATGCAAAGTCACTGGAAATATGTCCGCTGTAAAAGACGGCTACGTTGGTGGGGGTGGGATCGACCCTCGCTGCCAGCGACAGGCCGATAGCAATCCACCACAGCGAGAAGCTGGGGTTTATGAGACTTATGAAGAAACCCCCAAGTATTGGGTTTTCGATCCTCGAGGGGGGCTTTTCTCCGGCAACTATCGCGGCAAGGGAGAGCCTCGGCGCCTGCCTGATCATCATTATGCCCATGGCGGCAAGGGTCACTGCACCTGCTCCTGCGATGATCCTCAGTGTGGTCTGGTTCTGAAAAAAGCGGCTTGCCCCGGCAAATATTGCCACCACGATGCTTGCCTCGAGTATCGCATGGCCCGTGACCACCAGAAAGCCGGTGTGGGCGCCTCTTTTGGCCGCCGAGTGGATATTAAACGCCAGAAGGGGGCCCGGGATCAAGGCGCCGCTCAGGCCGGTAGTGAAAGCAAAAAGGAAAATATCCGTTGCATCTTTCAAAAAAACGTACCTCTATGTCGTCGGCGCGTCTAAAATCTTGCCTGCAACGATTCTACATTCGGCCACGGGGGCGCGCAACAGGTCCATGATGGCGCTTCCAATCGGCGTATGGCGCTTTCTCGGCGCTTTGCGGGAACATTCCCGCGACGAATACGTACTAGAAAGGGCAAGCATGCAGCAGCGAAGTGATGAAGAACTGCTGGCCGGCAGCCTCAAGGGGCACTCCGGCGACTTCAAGCTGCTTGTTGAAAGGTACGAATCTGAGCTCTTTAACTTTCTGTATCGTCTGACAGGAGACAGGCAGACGGCCGAAGACCTCTTCCAGGAGACGTTTCTACTTGTTTATACGAAGATGGATGTCTTCAGGCCTGACGCCGCCTTCAGACCGTGGGTATACACTATAGCAGCCAACCTCGCCCGCGACACGATGCGTAAGCGCAGGACGAGGAGAGCGCTCTCGCTCGATGCCAACCTGGGCGCCGACGAGAATGGCCGCTTCGGTGACATGCTCGCGGGTGATTCGCCGGAGCCGCAGGCTATGCTTGACATGAATGAGTCAGCGGACCTTGCGCATGAGCTTGTGAAAAGGCTGCCTGAAAACCTGCGGGAGGTTGTGGTGCTGTACTTTTTCAACGCAATGAAATATTCGCAGATAAGCGAGGTACTTGGCCTGCCGATGGGGACCGTCAAGTCGCGGCTCTTCCGCGCGGTACGCCATATGGCAGCCGACCTTAAGGCGAAACGGGGTTACTGAACGTGGACGACAAATGTAAAATCTATCAGGATATGCTCGTCGAGGAGGCTCTCGGCGAAGCGGGCCAGAGGGAGAGGACATTTCTCAAGGCCCACCTGGCAAAGTGCGCTCACTGCCGCAGAGAGCTTGCTCTGATCAGCGATGCGGTGGGAGCGCTAAGGCGCGAGCAGCCGGCGAGCACACCGGTTGGTCTTGCCGAGCGTGCCTGTCATCATGTCGGCACCGTTGGCGAGCGACTGACGACGGCTGCATCATCATTCGGCCCTGCAGACCTGTTCAGGCCCTCCACCTGGCGCGCGCGAAAGTCCTTGGTGGCATGGATGGTAGCCGCATCTATACTCGTTATGAGCATCGCCTCGCTCGTTCCGGGATGGATGAACGCAGGTGACAGCAGGCAGATAGCCCAGTGCCAGCAGGGACTTCGCCTCGTGGCTGCCTCACTCAGGCAATACGCCGCTGACAACGGCGGACTGTATCCCACGGGCTCCAAGTGGTACGAGAGCCTTGACTACGCCTACCTGCGCAGGCAGGGCGCACTTATCTGTCCGGCCCGAATAGCGATCGGGCAGCCCAGCAGGGCCATTGTGGATTATGCCTATACCCCTCAAAGGGCGAGCATTCACTCCGGCCATGACTACCCCCTGCTCTGGGACCGAAAGGGCAGACATGACAGACTCGGCAGAAATGTCGTCTTCGCAAGCGGCCATGTCATGTGGCTGGACGAGGATCGTTTCGAGGTGCTGCTTGCCAAGTATAGAATTGACGAAGCGGAGGCTTATTAACGCCCAAGCAAGTCCGCCGAAGCCAAAACTGCCGGCGCGTGGTAAAGAGCGCCGGCAGTTTTCTGATTTTACATCTCTCAGCTCTTAACTGCCCCTCAGAGCGTTGAGCCGGTCAGCGTCGCCGTCCCTGCGGCGGTGCGGGCGCGTCGATGGGAAGCTCCGGCGCTGTACCGAAATCAACGCGCAGGTCGTTTCTCTGCACGGCGTTGATGACCCGGTTGCTGACATCGTAACTGTACACGGCCATCCGCTCGCTGTCGGTGTCGATAACCATAACGACCGAGCGGGTTGAGGATGTCCTCATCGGCACGATCATGAGCGGACCTAAGGCACGCTGCTGGAGATCCTCACGCAGGTTGCGCCGCTCGACACGCTCCAATGGGACATCTCCGACCGTCGGCGGATAGTCGTAAACAACCAGCGTGCCGGATACTCTGTCGGCCAGCCAGAAGGCATCTCTCGAGCTGGAAATCTGTGAAGAGGCGGCCGCCAAGGCACCCTGGCTGGCCGAAACCTCACCAAAGGCATAGCGACTGTCCTGGCCGGGGATCAGAAGAAGCGCCACAAGCAGCGCATTAAGGGCTATTGATCCATACAATGCCAGTGATCTTGTCTTCATTGGGTTGCCCCTCCTAACGCTGTACCATCAGACTGCAAAGTCCTCAATCGACCGAAACTACCTTCTTTATACCTCTGAGCTGAGCATATGTCGCGGCCGACCCGAGTACCACAAAAATGAGAATTGAAAAGAACCTCTGCCTGTTTGCCTCACTGGTACTTGATGAATAGAAGGCATCCACCCGGGCGGCGAAGTCCATTTCCCGCGGCGGAGCCTGCGCCAGAGCACCGGGCAACAGCAGTGCACACAAAATTACTGCCGCGAGAGAAAAAACAGCTGCTCTTCTGAGTGTCATCTCATCCTCCCATAAAACGACATATCGCACCCAGCCTGCGCCGGCAGCAGATATGACGTTTCAAATCACATGCTGGTACCATATATGACATATTTTAGCAGCAATAATTCGAAAAAGCGCCTCGAAAACAGCAGCGAGATCAAAAAGTGGCCATTTCATAGACAATTTTTCGGTAGCGGCGACGGCGAAGTGTATAAGATTCTGGAGCCAATGCCACAAAAAGCCGGCTGCGCCGCCCCAGGCTGAGAAGCAGGCGCCCTTTGCCAGCGATGCTCCCGCGCCATGGGCTGAGGGCATCTCTTCTCGTCCGCGGCGAGCCCTCTTTGTGCACAAGACGCGCCATGGCGCACTTGAGACTTGCCGAGCGTGGCGAGCGCCTTAGAATGTACACCACGATGGAGGGCCGCGCGCCATCTCACGCTTATTGAGTCTTGCAGGGGAACCCCCATGGCCGTGACGGCGATGATGGAGCAGTATAACCGCATCAAGCGGCAGTGCCGCGATGCGATACTGTTTTTCCGGATGGGGGACTTTTACGAGATGTTTTACGAGGACGCAAAGATCGCATCGCGCGTTCTGGGCATAGCGCTGACCAGCCGCAGCAAGGGGGATGCAGCGGTGCCTATGGCGGGCGTACCCCATCATTCGGCCTCTGACTATCTCAAGCGCCTCGTCGAGGCGGGCTACGACGTGGCAATATGCGACCAGGTCGAAGACCCGGCAAAGGCCAAAGGCATCGTGCGCCGCGAGGTCACACGCGTGGTTACGGCCGGGACGCTCACCGAAGATGACATGCTCGATGACAAGAGTGCAAACTTTCTGGCAGCTGTCATGCCGGCGTCGCCGCTGTGCGGGGTGGCTTGGGCGGATATCTCCACGGGGGCGTTTTTCGTAGAAGAGATCCAGGCCGCCGAGCTCGAAAGTGAGCTCTTCCGGCTCCAGCCTGCCGAGTGCCTCATACCCGAGGGCGCTAACTCTCGAAGGGCCGGGCTGGCTGCCGATATCGAGGGCGCCATTCCGGGCAGGCTCACACCCCGCAGTGACTGGGCGTTTTCACCGGCTGAGGCAACGCGCCTTCTCGAAAGGCATTTCGAGGTTTCGAGCCTCGACGGCTTCGGTCTTTCAGGGATGAGCGCGGGCGTCGGCGCGGCGGGGGCCGTCTTTGATTACCTCAGGGAGACGCAGAAAGGCGCCCTTTCGCATGTTCTCAAGATTGTCCGGGTAGAGCCCTCTGACAGGCTCATACTGGACCGCAGCGCACAGGCAAGTCTCGAGATCCTGCGAACGCAGCGTGATGGCAGCACCGAAGGCTCTCTGCTGGCTGTCCTCGACCACACCAACTCCTCCATGGGAGCTCGGCTGCTGCGCGAATGGATCACAGCGCCGCTTGTGGATATCGATGCGATAAACAGGCGCCACGACGCTGTCGGAGAGTTTCTGGCGAAGGGGCAGGCACGCGCGCGCATCAGGGACAGGCTCCGAGAGACGAGCGACCTCGAGCGCATCGCCACCCGCCTTGCCACCGAGACCGCCCGGCCCCACGAGCTTGTAGCCGTTGCCACGACTGCCGAGGCGCTTCCGAGAATAGTCGAGGCAGCCTCTGCGCTTGACACAAGGTCAATCGGCGGGATTATCGAGAGGCTGGATACTCTTGATGACATGCGTAAGCTGATTCGCACTGCCATGGCCGAAAAGCCACCTTCAAATCCTCGCGACGGCGGGCTTATCCGCGCCGGGTATGACGAGGAGCTCGACAGGCTGCGCTCCATAAGCCGCGACGGCAGGACATGGCTTGCCCAGTACCAGGCGCGAGAGGTCGAGCGCACAGGTATTGAAAACCTCAAGGTCGGCTACAACCGGGTCTTCGGCTACTATATCCAGGTCACAAACGTAAATCGCGACAAGGTACCGCCCAACTACGTCCGCAAGCAGACACTCAAGAACGCAGAGCGTTATGTCACAGGCGAGCTTCGAGAGTACGAGTCGAAGGTACTGTCGGCCCAGGAGCGCGCAGGCGAGCTCGAGTACGAGATTTTCAGGGAGATCCGACGCCTGCTGGGCGCGCAGGCGGGCAGGCTTCAGAAGGTGGGTGCAGCCCTTGCAGAGATAGACGTCCTATCGGCCCTGGCAGAGGTCGCCGAGTGCAACAGGTACGTCCGCCCCGAGGTAAACAACTCCCGGGAGATTCATATAGAGGCGGGCAGGCACCCTGTCCTGGATGTGATGCTGGAGGAGGAGTTTGTCCCGAATGACATCCATATCGGCACCGACGGGTGTGATCTGGCGGTGATAACAGGGCCGAATATGGCCGGCAAGTCCACATACATCAGGCAGGCAGCGCTTCTTGTCATAATGGCTCAGGCGGGCAGCTTTGTGCCGGCGCGCCGGGCCTCTGCGGGAGTGGCGGACAGGGTTTTTGCGAGGGTGGGCGCCTCTGACGAGCTCGCACGCGGGCAGAGCACTTTTATGGTTGAGATGACGGAGACGGCGAATATCCTCAATAACGCCACCGAGCGCTCGGTGGTGGTCCTCGACGAGGTCGGCCGCGGCACAAGCACGTTCGATGGCCTTTCGCTGGCCTGGGCGGTCTGCGAAGAGCTGGCCTGCCGACTGAAGGCGCGGGTGCTTTTTGCGACGCACTACCATGAGCTCACGGAGCTGGCTCTTGTCCTCGAAAATGTAAAGAATTTCAACGTCCGCGTGTCTGAGTGGCAAGGCAACGTAACCTTTCACCATGAGATAGTCGAGGGAGGCACCGACAAGAGCTACGGCATATATGTGGCAAAGCTGGCGGGAGTGCCTGGCGAGGTGGTCGAGAGGGCAAAGGCGATACTCTCGCGGCTCGAGGCGCAGGCGGTCGACGGCGAGGAAAGGCCGGCCTTTGTGCCGCACGACCAGCAGAGCCGGGAGGCGCAGTACGGACTGTTTGCGCCACTGGATCAGAGGGTGATGGACGAACTGCGCTCAATAGACGTCGATAACCTTACGCCGGTCGAGGCCCTGCTCAAACTGCGGCAGTTGCAGAGGCGGGCTGACTCAACAGGGGCGATCCGGTAGGCACAGAGTTTCTCGAAGAGAGGGATTGTCTCCAGATGATAAAGCTTACCGAAGCCCAGCTGGTAGAGATGGTCCTTGTGGCCGCTCGCCGCGGATATAAGCAGGCCCTCGAAGACGCCGAAAAGACCAGCCGCCGCCAGCGCGATGCGTGTGCGCAGGAGGGCGTGGATGCCTACCGCGCGAATGCGCTCGAGTGTCTGCGCAGGCGCCTTGGCGAGCTCAAAGACTTGAAGGCCAACGAGCTTCTGGTTGCCGGCTTCAATGAAGCCGTGGAGTACCTTGAATTCGGCGCGTCAAAGGATTGGCAGGAGCTCTCGAGCGGCACAGATCAGGGCAAAGAAGGAACGTAAATTCTTATCGATAAGCTTACACTGTTGCTGCCTGCGCCCCCCCGCAGCCGGCTGCATGGAGACAAACATTGAAAATAGACCTTCACATACACACCAGTGAGCGCAGCGGCTGCGGCAAGTCCACCGAGGCGGAGATGATAAGAGCCGCGAAGGCCGCCGGGCTCGGCGCGATCGCCTTGACTGATCACGGCGCGCTTGCGCCATCCCTTCACCTGGCCGAGCTCAACCGCCTCCACCACCCCTTCCGCATCTTTCCCGGCATAGAGATAGAGTGCGAAGACGAGCATATCGTCGTGGTCGGCCTCGAAGAAGGCGCGCTCGAACGGGACGGATGGAGCTACGAGGCACTCTACAGATTCGTCGCGCGAAAGGGCGGCTTTCTCTTTCTGGCACACCCCTTCCGGTACCATGACCATATCAACGTCGATGTCGACGCCTTTCCGCCGGGGGGTGTGGAGATAGACTCAAAGAACATGGCTGATGTCGACCGGCAGCTCCTCGATGACTTTTTCGCGCGCACGGGGCTTGCCCCCCTCTGCAACAGCGACGCCCACGATGCCGAGACCGTCGGCCTCTATCACAATACGCTCCAGCGCAGCCCGGCCGACCCTGTCGACCTCGTGCGCATCCTCAGAGAGGGGCGCTTCGCCTGCGGTGATCGCCCGGACGTGCGCTTCATGAGAAAGGAGAGCAGCTGATGCAGGCACAGGTAATACTCACGGCCAGTCAGTCCAAGAGACTCATCGCAAAGGGCATCCTGAAGTGGGAGCCCTTCCGGCACGCTCAGCGCTCAGGCATAATCGCAATATGCAAGGGCACGACCAATTCCTATATCGTCGAGGAGCTGCTGGCCGAGGCCTTTGACAAGCGCCGGTACGTAATGGGCCGCACAGCGCCGGCAGGGCTCGACACCTCCTGGGCCGACGCCGAGGCAGCAGAGGTCGTACTGGAGGAGGGCAGGCGCATCGAGGGGGCCTTACTGGCCGACATCGTCACCCGAATGGGTCCAGGCGACCTCTTCCTCAAGGGCGCAAACGCCATCAACTACGATCTCGGCCAGGCAGGGGTGCTCATCGCTCACCCCTCAGGCGGCACGCTCGGGGCGACCATGGGGACGATTGTGAGCCGAAAGGTGCGCCTTGTGCATCCGGCGGGCCTTGAAAAAAGCGTGCCCGCAGACATTGCAGCGGCCGCGCGCCGCCTCTGCGAACAAGACGCCTGTGTCGGCCAGGTTTACGGACTCTGGCCTACACATGGAGAAATCTTTACCGAGATAGAGGCAATCGAGGCCCTTTTCAATATCGAGGCCGTACCGGCAGGCTCAGGCGGCATCGCGGGCGCAGAGGGCGCGCTCACACTGTCTGTTTTCGGCGAAAGGGCCGAGCTTGACAGGGCCCTCGCCCTGATCGACGAGATTCAAAAGGAGCCCCCTTTCGGGGCCGGCGGCCCGTGAATAGCGGGCTGTGAAGACGCCCTTGGCGGCAGAGATCAGCCACTGAGGTCTCGCTGCAGAAAAAAAAGCAGGAACCCCTATCGACGAAGCGACCATGGGTGCTTTTGACTACATCATAAGGGGCGCAAAAGTATATGATGGATCGGGCTCATCGCCCCGCCTGACCGACGTAGGCATTACGGGCGACCGGGTAGGCGCGGTGGGGGATCTTTCCGGCGCACATGGCAATGTCATCGATGCCAGCGGGCTTGCAGCAGCGCCCGGCTTCATAGACCCGCATACGCACAGCGATCTGCCGAGCCTGCTGGCGCCTCTGGCCGAGAGCCGTCTCTATGCCGGCGTCACGACAGAAATCGGGGGAAACTGCGGCTTTGCCGCCGGACCGTTTCTCAAGCCTGAAGACCAGGCCTTTCTTGAAAACCATGACAAGATAGAAATAACGTGGCGCAGCCAGGCTGAGTTTTTCGACAGGCTGGAGGCGGCCGGTTCCGCTGTCAACCACGCATTTCTTGCCGGCCACGGCAACATCCGTCACGTAGCGATGGCAGGCGACTTCGACCGGCCGGCAACGGCCACCGAGATCCGCCGTATGCGTGCCATACTGGCAGGCGAGCTCGCCGCGGGCGCCATAGGCATGTCCAGCGGGCTTATATATCCGCCGGGCTGCTTTGCGACGGCCAAGGAAATCGCCGAGGTCGCAAGTGTGCTGGCAGACGGCCCACTCATTTATGCAACCCACATTCGAAACGAGGGGCCGCTGCTGATGGAGTCCCTCGACGAGGCGCTTTTCATCTCAGAGACGGCCGCCTGTCCGCTGCACATCTCCCATCTCAAGGTCTATGAGCGCGAAAACTGGCACATTATCGACCAGCTGCGTCAGTGGTGGGCCGGGCGCTCAGAGCGCGCCGTTCGCATCAGCGCCGACAGCTATCCCTACACGGCATCGCACACCCGTCTTGACACTATACTTCCGCAGTGGGTATTTGAAGGCGGCTTTGCGGCCGAGCTCACCCGGCTCTCCTGCGAGAGCGAGTGGTCCAGGATACAAAGGGATATGCCCGGAGACGACGTAGATGACGCATTCTGGGACTCGATCATGATAGCCTCCGTCGCATCAGCAGAAAACCGGCGATGGCAGGGGACTCTGCTTTCCGATGCGGCCGCCGGCATGGGCACCTCACCGTTAGAAGCGGTCAGGAGACTACTTCTGGCCGACAAGGCGCGCACGATGGCAGTCTTTTTTCGGATGTCCGAGGCAAATATGCTCGATATTCACAAATGGAGCGACGTGCTTGTGGGCAGCGACTCGGCCGTGCGTGCCGCCTGCGGGGCGACCGCCGACGGATTTCCCCATCCGCGTGCGTGCGGTACCACAGGGCGCGCGCTGCGCCTTCTTGTGCGAGAAAGGGGCGTACTTACGCTTGCCGAAGCGATACACAGGATGACGGGCCGGGTTTCAGACATATTTGCTCTGAGATCCCGGGGCTATCTCAAAGAGGGCTATGCGGCCGACGTGGTCGTCTTTGATCCGGACAGTATCACCGACCGGGCGACTTTCCAGAACCCACTCGCCTTTACTGTCGGCGTCAGACATCTTTTCGTAAACGGCAGACCGGTGCTGACCGACGGGGCTGTTACGGGCCTGAAGCCGGGCAGGCTCCTGCGCCATGGAGGGTGAGACGACCAGAGCGCCCGACGCGGTTGTCCCTGCAGCTGTAACGTGCCGGCGCCCTCCGAAGATATAATTACAAGGTCGAGCCCTCCTGCTTTTTCAGGGTGAAGAGATGCTTCATCCCATGGACGCGGCGGGAAAAATCGGTCGATCCTTTAAGGTCGCGACAGAAAATCACAATATGAAGGATTGATTTGAAGGCCAATGCTCTTCCTGCGGCATCCCCATCCGCGCCCAGTCAAAAACGGAAAGCACCCACCCTATCGGCTGATGGCAGTTTGAAAGTCATCTTCGGTAAGAAACTCGACGCGCCCGTCAACGTAGAGCACATATCTGCCATCGGCTCGGATGCCCTCACGTTCGTACACCAGTATGGACCTTGCCGGAGAGTGTATGGTCCGGCCTTTCACGTAGCGATAGTCGGACGAAGCCGTCGAGGCGCCTGCTCTTGGCGCGCCGAGCATTTCCGGCGCCACCGCCTCCTCCAGCGTATCAGGGAAGCGCCCGTGCCTTGTTGTGGTAGCCAGGTGCAGGAGTCCGCCTATCTTGAGAAGCCGCTGCCTGTCGGCAGAGGCGCTCTCTCCCGGCGAGAGGCCCGGCTGGGCGGCCACCTGGCGAGCTGCATTTGCCCTGGCGATGCCTATGATGGCCGGGCCGGCCAGGCCCGCAATCCCGCAGGGGCTGTACACCTGGAGCTCGATGAGGCTTCCATTGGTGGTTGCAGCCATGGCTATGCCGTCGATATGCCTCTTGAGGCGAAAGGCCGGTGGTATGTCGGCGCTGCTGAAGGACAGCCGTTCGTCGTAGTATGCCCTGTCTATCTCGGAGCCGACACCGGCAAGGACATGCTCGTAGGCTATGTCGATGATGTGATCGAGGTTAAAGTAAGCCAAATGGGAGACGTCCGCAGCCAGGGCGCTTCGTGCTCGCGAATAGCCTGCGCTGTCGGCTATGGATGCACTTGGAGCTATCACGCGATCAAAGGCGGCTCGCAGGCTCTCCCTGCTTTTGGCGCAGACAAGGTAGCCGCCGCCGACCGTCAGGGATGGTGAAGGCCCGCCGGCGCCACCGGATACTAAGGAATACACGCGCTGGTTGCCGAGCATGGAGATTTCGAGCCTGGCCGAACGGCTCCCGGACGCCGCAAGCGGCGAGAGAAATTCGGGATCGGCCTCGGCATAAGCTGCGATCTTGCGCAGGGCCTCACGAAGGGCCGCCTCATTGCTGACCTCGACCAGAGTCACGCGGCTTAAACCAGCGCCGCTGATCAGAGCCATGACATCCCCTGACGCCGATATCCTGTAATAACCGATGGCCGCCTTTCCAAGAGAACCTATGACATCGCGGCGAAAGTTGACACCGGCCGACTGCTGGAGCCGCCTTGTCAGCGCATCCGGGTCAAAGCCGCCGTCTCCGGAGGTCGCCCTGAATAGACGCAGCGCCTCATCCCAGAGTCGTGCAGGGTCGCTCATTCGCGCGCCGAAAAAAACCGCGTCCCGCGGAACAACCGACAGGCGCCTTTCCGAGAAAGGCTCGCTTCCCACCATCTCCAACAGCCTCGAATCCTCCGAGCGCATCGAGACGAAGATACGATCGACGACACCTGAGCGGTCAAAACCGCTCTCCATGATTACTGATTCTATCTCATCGAGCCCGACCATGCCGATAAGGCCCGGAAGATCGAAGGGCACCCCGTCCGATGCCTCCCCTTTCAACCTCTCCACCAGCTCAGGAAAGTCAAGATATGCACGCAGTACACCCGATCCCTCGGCCAGGACCTCCCGAGCGTTGATGAAACGGGTCGATGCACTCAGGCTGCCGGCGGTCGAGGAGGCATTTCGACGGTCAATCGCCCCGAGCACAGCGTACCTGGAGCCCATCACAAGCAGGCCGTCAACGATGGCAGCGTGCCTGCCATCCACGCCCGATATATTCACCATCACCCCAGAGACCTGTATCCTGGTAGGGGGCATGCCCCGGTCGGCTTCTGCCGCATAGAGGCTATTGAGAAAATCCCACCCCGCCGCTTCCCGCTCGCCGATCTGGGCGACTACAAGGTGTTCAAAGCCCTCGTCAGCAGGAGAAAAGCCGATCGCGGCACCGCCTTTAATCGAGCCGACCATTTCGAGAAATCTCCCGACCACCTCAGGGGCGCTGCCGGTGCTCTCGCCCTCTTGCGACTCAAGGGAAAGCCTGATGCTCTTGGTCGAGTCGTCCTGCCATAGCGCCCAGAGGCCGGTATCCCTGGCCTTTTCGATGGCCGCCGGCACACTCGGACATTCTACGAAAAGGACGGTGTCGGCGGGAAAGAGCTGTGCCAGGGGCCTTGCCGGATGTAGCTCTTGAGCAAAGCCGGTTATAGCACAAGCGCACGCCACGACCATGAGCAGGCCGGATCGAAAATACGCCGGGAGCCGCATTTTAAGCCTCCTGATAGAAGCCCAACAGCAAACGTTCCTGTCTTTGAATATAGCACAGCCTTTGCACGTCGGCAAGAACGGGCAATCGTGCTTGTGCCGGCTCACAGCCAATAAATTGTTGAATTTGACCCTTGCGTGATATAAATTTGGTCTGCTCTAACCAGCAGGTACGGCCGGCGACCCCGGAGGTATACGGATGAAAGAGTGGTGCGCTGCGCTTGTCTTGTGGCTGTCTGTGGCGGCGACGGCCGCTCCAGGTGCACTCGTGGTGGCGGATTTCGAGGAGCCGCAAGAGTTTCGCATCGCTGAAAGCGTGGCAGGATCCCTCAGGTACGAGTTTGCCAGTGAAGAGAACAGGGGGCACTTTCTGTGCGTGGAGTTTACACGCCTGCAAAACTCCGGCTTCGCATATATCTACCTGCCCATAGCGGACGCGCTCAGCGGGTCTGCCGAAGATTACGACGGCATATCTTTCATGGTCCGAGGCGATGGTTCGAGCACGTTCGGGACAGTAGAGATGCGCTTTGACGGCTTTGTGAACATTTTTCAGGCGGTCTTTCCGCTCGACTGCACGGAGTGGCGCCGCGTGGATATACGTTGGGACGAGTTTTTCCAGATGAACGACGGCGTTCGAAAGGCCGAGATGAACTGGGACACGCTGAACCGCTTCGCTCTCGGCTCGAGAGGGATGTGGGGCTCATGCTCCTACGCCATAGACGATATTGCACTGGCCTCAATAGAACCTCGCGAGCCACGGCAGGCTTACCGGGGAATGGCCCGGCTCGAGCGTACCGGCGAGAAACTGCGCAAAGAAGGTGCACAGCTGACGATCGCGGCGCTGGGCGACTCTATCACTTTCGGCACAAGGTTGCCGGCGGATGAAAGGGAGGATGCGACATATCTCGCGCGCCTGGCGGCCGGCATCGAAGAGCGCTTTGCCGGCGCAGCAGTCAAGACGGTCAACGCCGGCGTTGGAGGCGATACGATAGCCCGGGGGATCGTGCGCATCGGCCACCAGGTCGCATATCATGAACCTGACCTGGTGCTCGTGTATCTCGGCGCCAACGACGCCATGTACGCACTGCCCGAAAGCCGTGTTAGACATGCGATGTCGCTGCTGGTCGAAAAACTCCTGGAAACCACCGATGCAGACATACTCCTGCTCGGCCCCACCCAGATCCTGGGCAAGCCCGGTCTGCCCGAGTCCTACGGGCGGATTTACGCCAGTATAGCGCGCGAACGTGGCGTGGCGTATTTCGATCTTTCAGAAGCCCTCTCGATGCTGACGGAGTCGGATTTCAGGAACGCGCTGGCCGATAATGTGCACCTTTCAGCCTATGGGCACAGGGTCATAGCCGATGCGATACTTGATTTTGTCGCTGAAAGGGTCCAGCGCTGATGTGAAAAACCCCTGTGCTGCACTCGCCGGTGGGCAGCGTTTTCAAACGCCGAACGAACGTCGTATGTTCTGGCGCAACCTCATATAGATGACCTCCCATAGGCGCCGATGTCCGTAATCGATCCTGGCCCTGCCGGCCATACCGGGCTTGAGGGGGCGAGAGGGGTCATCATTAGGCAGCTCTATTGCGATCTCAAAGGTAGCATCGACCGCCACGATGGCGCGTCGGATGTCCGAACGTGTCTGCACACCGCCGCCGGCCCTGTCGGCAAGGACCGGGCTGGGCAGGAAACGGCGCGGCGCCGCGGATATCTCCGTGACAACGCCTGCAAAGGACTCCCACGGATAGGCCCTGAGAGTAATGCGGGCCCGCGCATCTTCGGTGACAAACGGAAGGTCCTTTTCAGTGACGGCTACGGTGACCTTCGTCGAGGTGATGTCAGCAAACTCCATGAGGAAACCGCCCTCGCGGATGTACTTGCCGACGAGGCTGTAATTGGGTGGAGTCAGGATGACGCCGTCGAATGGCGCTCGAATCGTCAGGTCCTCGATACGCTCGCGGATGTCAGCTATTCTCAGCTCCACTTCGCGCTTTGAGTCGAGGTGGTATTCGCGCGTGGCAAGGTCG
Source organism: Candidatus Brocadiia bacterium (assembly GCA_007131925.1). GTDB lineage: Bacteria > Planctomycetota > DG-23 > SLPQ01 > SLPQ01 > SLPQ01. The sequence continues at coordinate 16,274 of SLPQ01000065.1, forward strand.
CCGGTCGCTGCGGCGTAGTCCGCCTGCATCTGGTGGCTCTCGGCAATACCAAGCATCTCTTGCAGCGCGATCTCGAGCCTGGGGTTTTCCAAGCGGGCGATGACAGCGCCGGCGGCGACCGGCCGGCCCGGCTCAAAGGGCGTCTCTGCAAGTACACCATCGCTGGCAGCATACACCGTGTGCATGCGTGCGGGAGTTATGACGCACGGCGCCGTTACAGAATATCCCATGTCATGAAAGAAGAGAAAGTAGGCTCCGGCAGCGGCTATCGCAAGTATCACTGCGATACGACCCGGATTTACGCTGGCCGGACGGCCCTTTCGCCTGGCGATGTACACTGCAAGCCGGATGATGGGCACCAGCAGAAGTCCGTATACGGTGGTGATCATGATCCAGACGCCCAGCGGCGGGATGCGCCACAAGAGCCCCCTGACGATCCGGTACATAATGTAGATGATCCAGATCGACGAGGCCGTGCCGTAGACGAGTTTGATGGCATTTTCACGCGAGAAGATCGAGGCTCCCGGCACCTTGAGACCCAGGATGTAGCGCTGCACGAAGCGGCGGACGTACTGCACCGAGCTCGAGCGCAGGTTTGGTATGGCGAGTATGTCGCTGAGGATATAGTAGCCATCAAACTTCATGAGCGGATTGCCGTTAAAGAGCAGAGACGATATGCCCGCCAGGATCATGATCCGGTATGATATGGCCCTCGCCACACCCGGCGCACTGGCCCACCAGACCACAGCCGCGACCGAGGCGATGATAAGCTCAGTAATGATGCCGGCAGCGCTTATATAAAACTTGCGAGAATGCTTGTCCTGTATCCATGCGTCGCTGATGTTGCAGTAAAGGCACGGCGTGAGCACCAACACGAGTATGCCCACCTCGTGGACTTCCCCGCCGAAGTACTTGCACGTGAAGCCGTGGCCGAGTTCGTGAAGGGTCTTGACAAGAATGAACATCAGCCAGAAGAAAAGCAGGTTTTCTGCGGTCAGCAGGTCTGCAAAGCCACCAGTGGCTTCACTGAGGTTGCCGAAAAATATCACCAGAGCCCATGCAAAAAGGCCCCCGTAGATCGCAAGGGCCGGCCGCGACCACAGGAAACGCAGGTAAGGCATCGCCCTGGTGAAGATCCGGTCCGGATCGTAAAGCGGTATCTTGATGAAGAGTATCCGCTTGATCTGCTCCCACAGGCTCTTCTGCCTGCGCCGAAGCACCGCCAGGCGGTATAGTGACTCCGACTGGTTGGGAAGGACATTTTCGAAAAAGTTCGCCGTGCCAAGCTGCTGGATAAATGCCTGCAGCTCCTCATCGTCGATTTCGTGGCCGAGCTGCTCGAGGCGCGCCTTGACCTCGTCGATGGAGGTCTCCCCGTCCAGCATCCTTGTTATTGCGTACTCGGTGGGCATCAGCCGGAAGTAGCGCAGGCTGATGGGATCCTTGACAACATAAACAAGCTGGCCCTGCTGGTTTTGCGTCGATATCACCAGGTCGTCGCGGACCTTGAGCTGCTGCCAGTGGCTAAGCTTCATTCCATGGTCTCGGCCTGCGCGGTCTGTACAGGCAAAACATAAAGCTCGGCATTCATGCCAGGTATCAGTGCACCGTCGGAGTTGTCCACTACGGCCCTTATGCCGAAGGAGCGCCCCCCCACATCAGCAACGGGCGCGATGAAGGTCACATCCCCTTCGAAGACGGTTTCGTCGCAAGCCGCAGTCTTTACCTCCACCCTCATGCCATGCCGCAGCTCCGCCCGGCGCGCGATGTGGGGATGTGCCTCTATATAGACCTTACTTGTGTCAATCAGGTGGAAAAGGCGCTTGTCGAGAGGATAAGTGGTTTCGCCAAGCTCGATGTACTTTTTTGCGACTATGCCGCTGAAAGGCGCACGCACGGTGTACTCATCGAGCGTAGCCTTTCTGAGCTCCGCGATGAGCCTCAACTGCTCTAGCTCCTGCCGCTGGGCCTCGACCTGGATGCGGGAGACTTCGAAGTTGTACTCGGCCCTTTCAAGATCCACCTGAGAGTCGGTGCCTCGCTGGGTAAGGGTGGTGGCGCGCTCAAGGTCTCTTTTGGCCTGCTCGAGGCGCACCTCGGCGGACTTCAGGGCCGCACGATTGCCTGCCTGCATGACGGCAAGGTCATAATTGGCCTGCTGCACACTCGCGGCGAGCCTGCATAGCACGTCGCCCTCCTCGACCCGCTGGCCCTCCTCGACCAGTATCTCCGCGACGATGCCTACTACCTCGGCATTTACGTGAGAAGAGCGCACGGCCTGCACGGTAGCTCTGATGGCAGGCTCGTCGGCGGCCTTCGCACCCTCGGCCAGCAGCGCCGCCGCAAGAACCGCAAAGAATATCTTTCTCATGGTCGACACCTCAGAGAAAAAATGCCCGGAACCTTTCGATCGTCGTTCGAAAGAGCACGTACAGGACATGTCGTCTTCCGGCCTCAATTGAGGCCGATCCGCTCACGCCGACCCGCAGCGCTTCGGTGGTTTCATCATCCATCGGCAGGCACCTGACGACAAAGACGTTCTGGCCGGCCATGGGGCGCGTGGTGGGGCTTATGTGGTCGACCCGCCAGCGATAAACCACGTTGGGGGCGCCGCTGAGCGCAAACTTGACCGTATTACCCACCTCCACAAAGCGTATATCCCTCTCTTGGACCTCCACCTCGAGTACGAGCTGGGAGATATCCGCGATCTCAGTCAGGGGATCCCCGGCGTTCATAACCGAGTTGAGCGAGGCATTCAGCTGGTCTCGTGGGGTGACGATGAGTCCGTCAATGGGGCTTTTTATTTCCATGCCGGCGAGCCTCAAACGGGCGTTTTCCAGCCTGGCGTCGAGGATGCTCAGCTCAATGTCGGCCAGGCTCGCCGCGGCCGGATTGGTCGCGCGCTTGATCTCACGGTCTGCCTCCTTGAGGTGCATCTGCAGCTCGATGTCCCTGATGGTGTTCAAGACCTCCCGCTGATCCATCACCGCGATCGTCTCCCCGGCCATGACAAAGTCGCCCTCTGTCTTGAGAAGCCGCTCTATCTTGCCCTGATAGCGAGGCGCGGCAAATGCGCTCACGCGCGGTGCCAGGCGGCACTCACCCCTTATAGTCAGGTCCCAACTTCCAAAGGCGAGAAATGCCACCGCCGCTGCAATCAGCGCTACCTTCGCCAGAAATCCGATCCTCTGCGACCCGGTAGCCCGTTTCTTTATGGCGGCCGCCTTGCGGACAAGGCGGATGCCAGGCATCTTTTCGACCTCGCGCGCCCTCAGAAGGGCACCGGCCGACGACCTGCAAAAGCCCTGCACGAGGGAAAAGTCCTGCGGCGAATGCCCCTGCTGACTGCGCCGCTCAAAGCCCATGACCGCCAGAAGCGAGTCTTGATGCTCCAGGCGCATAAACAGCACCGACTTGTACTCGCTGGCCTCAAAGTACAGCCGCAGCCTCTCGCGCAGGTCTTCATCCTCCACCTTTTCGAGATATGCCGCGGTAAAGTGCCAGTCACCCCCTATGCGCGCCACCTCGGATACGAGCTGTCTTAAGTTTTGCACGGCCGCGCCCTGCTGCGAGACGTCGTCGATGCCGGATATGGCAGCTATGCGAAAGCCCGTGCGCGTGGGCAGCGCCACAAAGGTCCTGTCGAAAAAGACCATCTCCCGGACGCGGTTGGCCAGTGTAAAGGCCATCCGTTCAAGATCATCTGCGCATGCGAGCTCGCTTTCGATCTCGGCCAGTTTGGCAAGCCTGCCGGCGGTCTCCTTGCTGCCTCGCAGCTGCAGGTTGGCGAAATATACCACCAGGTATACGCAAAGGCTCTGAAGCGTGTGAACGTCGTCCCGCGCGTAGGCGGCGTTTTCCCGCTTTCGCCGCGCGAAAAGCACCACCGCCTGCGTGGTCTCATCAAGCTCGACCGGCACGGCTATAAGGCAGACATCCTGCAGCTCCTGGACCTCCTCACCCTCCTCCGGATAGTACAATACGGGCTGCTTCTGCTCGATTGTGCGGTAGACGATGCGGGTGATGTTTTCCTCGCTGAGGCTGCTGAGAGGCCCCTCTTCTGGCAGGTGCGATGCCTTCGGCACGAGCTGGCGGTTCTTTGAATCATAGAGCCACAGACTGCCCCCCTCCGCGGCCATGCCGACATAGAGCATTCGGAAGAATTCCTTGAAGAACTCATCCGGACCAACGTCGCTACGCGCCAGGCGCGCCAGTCTGGCTGCTATGGGAAGTGTCTGTCTGCCGGTGGTTTCCTGCGCCAAGATAGCCTCCTGAAGCCCATAACTTATAGTAGTTTAAAACAACCAACTCAAAGTTCAAGTGCCGATACTGTTGCATTGCAAAGCTTGACACAACGGGAATAATCGTTACACTGCTCATGTTCAATTTGAAGGAGCGATACAGATAGTGTATAATTCAATAATTGACAGTGAACTTCTTCAAATCCTGGCCTGCCCGGCCTGCAGGGGCCCGCTCGCCGAAAAAGGCGGGCGGCTCTCATGCAGTACCTGCAGCCGCGTATATCCTGTAAGGCAGGGCATACCGATACTGCTCGAAGAAGAAGCCCTGCCGATTGAAAAAGGGCTGGATTGAGAGCTGGCCAGCCGGCATGGAGCGTGCGACTTGAAGGCCGTCATCTCTGACATTCACAGCAATATAGAAGCGCTTTCGGCTGTTCTGGACGACATTAAAGGCCGGGGCATCAGGGAGATAATATGCCTCGGAGATATAATCGGATACGGCCCGAATCCCAAGGAATGCATTGACCTTGCCCGCGAGTTCAAGCTGACAATCCTCGGCAACCACGACGAGGCAGCGCTCTGGAGCGAGCAGACAGAGTCTTTCAACCCGATCGCCCATAGTGCTGTCGAATGGACCAGAGGCGTGCTCGAAGATGCCAGAGACTCATTTCGAAACAACAAGCGCTGGGGGTTTCTGGGAGAGCTTCAGCGCACCTTTTCTGAAGGCTCCAGTCTTTACGTACACGGCTCTCCGAGGCGGCCGGTAAGAGAGTACATATTTCCCGAGGATATCGCCAATAATGCCAAGATGTCGGATGTATTCGCCCAGATAGATCATATCTGCTTTATAGGACATACCCACATGCCGGGCGTTTTCACCGATGATATGACTTTCAAACCGCCCCAGGAAGTCTTCAACAAGTTTCAACTCAACGCCGCCAAGACAGTCGTGAACGTAGGGTCTGTAGGCCAGCCGCGTGACGGTGACAATCGAGCCTGCTACGTGGTCCTGGATGGGGCAAAGGTGGAATGGGTCCGCGTCCAGTACGACTTCGAGGCCACCATGAAAAAGATTTACGAAGTCCGCGAGCTGGATAATTTCCTCGCCGACCGCCTTGCCGAAGGCAGGTAGCCGCGCACCCGCTTTGAAGGATTGGAATGGACAAGAGAACCGTTGCCGCCGTTGCCATCACCATTGCCTTTTTCGTGATATGGTCATGGCTGATCTTGCCGTACTTTGGAATAGGCCCAGCCCCTGTCGAGGATGAGACACCGGCTGTCGAGCGGGATGTCCCAGTCGATGAGCTGCCTGTCGAGCCGACACCTGCGGAGCCGGTTACGCCGCCTGTTGCAGTGCCGCCGGTCGAGCCGGTGCCTGAGAGAGAGGCAGCTGTCGCGCCGGACGAAGATGTAGATGTGATCAGCCCGGACTACGTCATACCGCCTGAATACAGGCAGGAGAACCTTCAGGATGCCCTGATCACCGTCGAGACCGACCTGCTCAGCGTTGACTTCACGGCAATGACCGGCTCGGTAAAGAGTGTAACTCTGAAGGAATACGAAGACTTTGAGAGAACCGGCAACCTCGTGCTGCTCGAGGATTTCACCGAGGGCATATTTCCCACTGAGATCGCCCAGATCGAAGGGCTTGACATCAGTGACCGCCTGTGGCGGCTCGAGCAGGAACCTCTCGCCGACGAAGACGGCATAACGCGCGTTTCTTTTGCCACGATCCTTGAGCACGGCATTGCCGTGACCAAAACCTACATCCTGTATCCGGACAGGTATGGATTTGCACTCCAGGTGCAAGTGGAAAACCTGCTCGACTCGACACGCCGCATTTCGTACGAAATCCTCGGCCCCACGGGCGTCCCCTCAGAGGACGTCGCAAAAAATGACGTCCAGGGAGTGCTCGCGACCGTGCCCGCCGAAGCCGGGCTCGAAGGCAAGATGGATGTCAGTATGCGTGCAGCGGCCAGCCTGATCACCGAAGGAAGAAACAGGGGCCGACTTGTTACCGACCCCACTATGCGCGTCACCTTCGCCGGCGCTCTCAACAGGTATTTCGCATCCGTACTGCGCCCCTCCATCGACGTGCCTGTCGATAGGGCATGGAGCGACGCCTATTACGACAGCGCCCTGGGCATAACCGAGCTTGAGGGGCTCACCGCCGAAGATGCACGTCACAGATACACTCCTGAGCAGCGGGGCAATATCGCAAGCTATTTTTACACCGCCGGCTCAGGCTTCGTGGTAAACACAGGTGAGCTTGCACCTTTCGGCAGCGCGGGGTCGGCTGTTGTGCACGACTACCTGATGTACAGCGGCCCGAAGGAGAGCCAGGCGCTGGCGGGTTTTGACACGGAGGCATTCAGGACGGGCTTTCCGGTGCTCCTGGACTACGGGATGCTCGAGCCGCTCGTCAAACTCATCCTGATACTCTTGCGCGCCTTCTATATCGCTATCCCCAACTGGGGTATTGCGATTATTATCCTGACGCTCGTGATGCGCGGAGCCATGCACCCGCTGATGCGCAAGAGCCAGGTTTCCATGGCCAAGATGCAAAAGCTGCAACCGCAGATCAAGAAGCTCCAGGAAAAATACAAGAAGGACAAGCAGCGCCTTGGCCAGGAACAGATGAAGCTTATGAAGGAGTCAGGCGCAAACCCGCTTGGCGGCTGCCTGCCCATGCTTATACAGCTGCCTATCTTCTTCGCGCTTTACCGCTCGCTGATGCTGTCGATAGAGCTCAGACATGCCCCTTTCATCCTATGGATCAACGACCTAGCTCAGCCCGACAGACTGATGGAGCTGCCGTTTGTCCTGCCGCTTCTGGGAACCCCCTGGCTGAACCTGCTGCCGATAGCCATGGTAAGCTCCATGATAGTCCAGCAGCGCATGATGCCGAAGGGAGCTACGCCTGAGGCAGCCCAGCAGCAGCGGCTGATGGCATTTTTCATGCCTGTCTTCATAGGTTTCATACTGTACAATCTCGCTGCCGGGCTCAACCTTTACATCTTTACCAGCACCGTGTTCGGCATTGCCGAGCAGTGGTGGGTGAAACGACACCTTGCCGCGCAGGAAGGCTGAGAAAGTCTCTGTACCTTCACTCTCGATGCGCAAGGCCTTTCAAGCTTCTCGCGGCGCCGTCGCCGCGTGGACACTCCTGCGCATCGAGGCTGCCCTGCTTCTGGTAAGATCTGCACAGAAAGCCACCTCAAGAAAACGGCAAATCAGCCACTCCCCGTGCGGCCACTCCGGGCGAGTGCAATGCCCTGAGATCAGAGCTCGCCTTTGTCGGCGCAGGCGCTCAATGCGGGAACGCGCCAAATAAAAAACCCCTGCGACGCCTTGCTGAGTTAAAGTAGCAGGAACGAACATATAGGGGGATGGCGCCAGCGACCGCAGGGGTTTGTCTTTCTGCCGGGGACAAGTTCGACACTTACATGGCCACACCCTGTATGCCGCTCATCCCCGAAACAGTATGGGGAGGCGAGCAGGCCCCTCAAGAGCCCGCTCGACAATCTCCAACAGCGTCTTTTCAAAGATCTACCCGGCGTTTCAAAAACAAGAGCAGTTACGAAACGTTTGTCGCCATGTCGGCGGGTCATTTCGTTCCTGCAGTTGGCGGCAAAAACACAACGCCGCCGACACACCATGAGCAATAGCCGTGCCAAAAGCCCTTACAAAGTAACACTCGCCAAGCATGCGCACAATGACCGTCACCGTAACCTATGGATGATTAAGGGCTTGAGACCATCTTGAATGATGATCGACACCGGCCGAATTTCGGTTGATCCGGGATCGCGGGGGCATGTGTGGATGCACCGGATGTATATCGCGCTATACATCTCCGCCGCGGCAAAGATCGTAACAGAAGGTGTCATACAGTGTTAGACAGATATGTACTGTTCCGCTATACAGTGTATAGGGCCGAATACATGCACGCTAAGCGCACCGGATGCGCCTGCGCCACCATGAGAGTAGCCCTGCAAGGCTCTCTTCGATAGGGGTTCTGCCGGGCTGCCAGCCCGTCCTGTAACGAAACTTGGTGTTATCCCCCACCACTACCGGCGTGTCCGACGGGCGCATCTTGGCCTGATCAGCGACAACCTCTATCTCGCAGGAGGCCATTTTAAGCAGAATCTCAAGAATGTGCCCAACTTCAACAGCTCTACCGCTGGCGACATTGTATATCTCGCCCGCCTCGCCTTTCTGCGCCGCGGCCAGGTATGCACGCGCCACGTCGCGAACGTCGCTGTAATCCCGCATCGAACGAAGGTTTCCGACCGATATGCGCGGCGGGTCGAGGCCCGCTTCTATTCTCGCTACAGCCATTGCGAAGTCGCTTGGTGCAAAGCCCGGCCCCTGACGGGGTCCGGTGTGGTTGAAGGGGCGCAATATTACCACTGGCAGGGACTCCGTACGCCATCTTTCGAGGGCTATTATCTCACCTGCCGCCTTGGACGCTGCATAGGGGTTTGAGGGTTTCACCCGCTTGCTTTCACGTACCGGCGTATCATCGGGCCTGACGTGGCCGTAAACATCCGCCGATGATACGTGGACGATCTTCGAAAGCTTGCAGCGTGCAATTTGATAGTACAGGTTTGCAGTGCCGAAGGCATTGACCCGCACAGCCTCGGCGGGGCTTTTCAGGGAAAGGGGCACACTGGCAAGCGCGGCAAGGTGAAATACCCAGTCCGCCCTCAGGCTCGTCAGCGCAGCGGCGAGATCATCAGCGTTGCAGAGGTCCGCGCTGGCCAGGCGCAGACGTCCGGCAAAGCCATCAAGTCGGGAGAGATCCTCGCCGGGACGCGCTATTCCGGTGACCTCCAAGCCCTCTTCCAGCAGCAGCTCTGCAAGGTGCGAGCCGGCAAAGCCCGCTATGCCTGTTATGACAGCATGCATGTCACTTCTCACAGGACAGGCGTTCGAGGTCGGCTGCGACCATCATCTCCACCAGTCCGTCAAAATCAACTCGCGGGCGCCACTTGAGCTGCCTGTGAGCCTTTGAGGCATCGGCGATGAGATGATCCACCTCCGCCGGCCTGAAAAATGCATCATCTATGACCACGTGCTTTTCCCAGTCGAGGTCTGCCGCGGCAAAGGCCTTTTCCACAAAGTCGCGAACGCTGTGCGACTTTCCTGTCCCGACAACAAAATCAGACGGCTCGTCCTGCTGCAGCATCAGCCACATGGCTCTGACGTAGTCACCGGCAAAGCCCCAGTCCCGGTGCGCATCAAGGTTTCCCAGATGCAGCTCGTCCTGAAGCCCCGCCCTGATGCGCGCGATGCCGTCGGTTATCTTTCGCGTCACAAACTCCCTGCCTCGCCGTGGCGACTCATGGTTAAAAAGTATCCCCGAGCATGCGAAGAGGCCGTACGATTCACGATAATTCATCGTAATGTAGTGGCCATAAACCTTGGCTACACCGTACGGGCTGCGCGGATGAAACGGTGTGTCTTCGTTCTGGGGGACCTGGCGGACCTTGCCGAACATCTCCGACGAAGATGCCTGGTAAAAGCGTATTCCAGGGTTTACGAGGCGCACCGCCTCGAGCATCCTCGTGACGCCGATGCCGGTAAACTCCCCTGTAAGAACGGGCTGCACCCAGGAGGTGGGCACGAAGGACATCGCAGCGAGGTTGTAAAGCTCCTCCGGCTGGACCTCGCGCAGGATGCTTATGATGGAGAGCTGGTCGAGCAGATCCGCCTGGTGAAGAATCAGCCGGGGCTTGAGATGCGCAATCCGCTCAAACTTCTCTGTGGACGAGCGGCGCACCATGCCGTGAACCTCATAACCCTCTTCCAGAAGAAGCTCGGCCAGGTATGAGCCGTCCTGGCCTGTAATGCCGGTTATGAGCGCCCTTTTCATCATCATTTCCCCCAAATAAAATTAACAGCCTGCACCGCGGTAGACGTCTTTGCAGCAGTCAGCGTAGTATACACTAAGCCGCGCCCTCTTGCATCAGAATAAGCCCCTTTGCCGCGCGCAGGCAGCGCGATTGCCCGGGAGCCGTGTATCGCCCCCTGCGCACAGTTGCGGCCCTGGAGGCTCGTGATTAAAATTATGACCTTAGGGCATGTTTTCACCTTCTTTTTTGCAGAGAGGCGATTTCTTTGGACGCAAGCGCAAGTCTCGGCATGGTACTGGGCCTGGCAACAGCCTTTGCCATCGGCCTTTTCATGGTGCCGCGCAGATATTTCAGGGGCAACACGATCACCTTTCTGGTGGGGATGACATTCGGGGCGATGGCTGGAAACGGCGCCTATTGGTTTTTGGCCGGCATGCCGTTTTCAATGCGGCCTATGGCTTTATTTTCGCTGGTTCCCGGCATAAACTGGGCTGTAGGCACCTTCGCTTATGCTCATGGCACGCACAGGGTGGGTCTGGCCAAGGCCACAGGCATCAAGAATACCCAGGTCCTGGTCGCCACCACGGGCGCTTTCATCTTCTTCGGTGAGGCCGAGACCACCAGGCCGACGTTAGCATTTCTGGGAAGCGCCCTCGTCGTAGCGACTGCCTTTATTCTCTCAAGAATCCGCCACCGCGACGAGGTCCTCCCGCACGCAGGCCTCGGCGGGTACCTGATACCGATAATAGCAAGCCTCCTTTACGGCCTCAACGGGCTCATGATGACTGTTCTGATCGGGGCCGATATCCCGCGTGCACAGATTAACCTCGGCATCGGCACTGGCGCGTTCATCGGCGGAGTCGCGGTGTATCTTCTTGCAGAGCGCAGGCTCGACTTTGTACGCGCGGCGACCTTTTCCCAGCATGGGTTGGCCGTTCTCGGGGGACTCGTATGGTCGCTTGCCCTTGTTACAATGGTGCTGGCTATCGACTTTGCGGGCCTTGCGGTGGCATGGTCGCTGATGAATCTCTCAATCGTCGTAAGCGTACTTTACGGAGTAGTGCTCTTTCGGGAGGTGGACCTGACCCTGCGCTGGAAGCAGGTGGCAGCGGGCCTTCTTGTGGCATCCATGGGTGTGCTGGCGCTGTATCTTTCCAAGGCTATCCCCGCCCCGGTGTAGCCGACCTGCGCCAACGGAGCTCAAACGGCACTGGAGGATGGCCCACGCGATACCACAGTCCATCCGAAAGGCCGTTTGCTGCCCCTTCAGAAATCGCGGCCTGCTGACGGAGCTCCAGCCATGAGTACTGACGATAACACTATAGTAGCCGTGGCCACGCCGCGCGGCAGAGCGGCACTGGGTATAGTGCGTCTGTCTGGCGGCGAGGCGTTGCGCATTGTCTCGGAGTGTCTTGACCGGCCGCTCAAAGCAGGGAGCTTCAGGAGGGTCGAGTCGCGGCTCACTCTGTCGCGAACTGCTGGGTTTCCAGTCGTTCTTTACGTGATGCTGGCAGGGCGCTCCTACACTCGTGAGGACGTAGTCGAGATACACGCGCCAGGTTCGCCGCCTCTTCTTGCAGCCATACTCTCAGAGATGCGCACGCGCGGCGCTCGCCTGGCTGAGCCGGGGGAGTTTACCCGCAGGGCCTTTCTTAACGGCCGCATAGACCTGGCACAGGCAGAGGCGGTCATGGCCATTGTGCGCGCGGGCAGCGAGACGGAGGAGCGGCTTGCCCTCTCGGCGCTCAAGGGCGACCTCTCAAGACGAGTGGGGGCGGTGCGCGGCGAGCTCGTACATTTGATGGCGGATATCGAGGCAGGGCTCGACTTTGTGGAAGATGAGGATATCTTCGTGCCGCCTGAGCGGCAGCGCCGCAGCATCGAAGGCGCCGCCGCCGCACTGGCGCAGGTGCTGTCAACAAGTGCGGTCAGGCGCCTGTACCGCGAAGAAGCCGCAGCCGTCCTGTACGGGCCGGCAAACGCAGGTAAGTCCAGCATCTTTAACCTGCTGGCAGGCTCCCCCTCGGCGATAGTGGAGGATATGCCCGGCACAACGCGCGACTTTCTCGAAGCAGCAGTCGATCTTGAGGGGGTGCGGTTTATCCTGGTGGACACCGCAGGCATAAGGCCGCCGGCGGAGCTTGTCGAGCAGATCGCCCTCGAGCAAAGCGAAAGGGCGGCCCGCGACGCCCAGGTCGTGGCCTTCGTGGTTGACGCTTCTCGTGTGCCGGACGATACAGCACGGCGGCTTTACGAGAGTGCGAGAACTTTGCCGCACCTTGCGATCCTCAATAAGTGCGACCTCGCCCAGCCACGAGACATCGCGGCATGGAGGCGCTTCTTCTCAAAGGGCGGTCCCGCCCAAGCCTCTACACGCCACGGGGTGCTGGAGCTCTCGGCGGCTACCGGAAGGGGAATAGACGACCTGGAAGCGGCCCTCGCGGAAATGGTGCTCGGCGGGTTTGTCAACCTTTCCGGCAGCAGGTATCTCATTGATGCGAGACAGCAGACATGCCTTGAGCATGCGCTGGCGGCGCTTGAAAGGGCCGGACGCATGGTTGAAACCGCCGCAGGCGACGAGCTTACCGCCCTGGAGATGAGAGATGCCATCGAGGCGCTCGGCAGGGTGACAGGCGAGGATTACTTCTCTGATCTTCTCGACGAGGTCTTCAGTCGCTTCTGCGTAGGAAAGTGATATGCCGGCCGACTTGACCCTGGCCGTGGATCGGCTGCCCACGGTGTCTTTTGTCGCGGCCTGCGGCGGGAGCGTCCGATGCCGCAAGTGCCGGCATACACACCGCCCGGCAAACACCCCCCCGCCCGGGGCGCGCTAAGTAGCGAGGTCTAAGATACGGCGGGCGTTTTCCCAGTAGATATGTTTGAGCACCTTTGCCGGCAGGTCGAGGCCGCAGATGACCGGCTCGGTCTCGCTGTCGGGGTCTCTTATCATCGAGCGCCCGTTGTAGGGTGTCTCCCACATCATGCGCTGGACGTGAAAACGCGAAGTGTAATACGTTGGAGATACCCCCGCCTGCACCACAAGGTCGGACCCGAAAAGTATCCGGCCGGCGTTTCTGATGAAAAACTCACGCGCTCTCTCGTGCTGACGCGAAATCTCACGTATGGTCCACTTCGTCGCTGAGGTATCCACGTAAAAGTGCGGATAGGTGTCAATGAGCTGCTGAAGGTAGGCCAGGTTCTCAGGGTGTCCCCCCATGTGAACCCCCACGTATGTCAGGCCCGGATGGGCATCCAGCAGATACTCCACCTGGTGAAAATAGTGGCCCTTGTGCCCGGCGCGGCCATCGACGTAAAACCGTCGCCACCATGCATCAGGCTGCGCGATATGTGCCTGCACAGCAAGGCCAAGCTCCTGTGCACGATCAAAGAGCGGCTTGAGCATCGGGTCGTCGAGCCAGACGCGGGGAGCGCGGCCCTCGCGATCCGGGACGATCTTGAACTTCAGCGCCACAAAGCCTTCATCGCGCTGCTGCTCGATCTCGCGGACGCATTTATCGATAAGCTCGGCAGTGAGATTCACATCGCGAATTGGCGGCCACCCGCAAAAAAGGAAGAAATCGCCAAAGGCGTGCCTGATCTCACGAGCCCTCTCAAGCGTGGCAATGCCGAGGGCACGCTCCACACCGTAGCCGAGCGCACACTCATGGTACACCTGCGTAGCGCGCGCATCACCGAGGTGCATGTGATGGTCGAAAAGGGGCGAAGGTGGAGCCGAGAGCGGCTCATCGAGCGCACCCGCCAGGTCTTCGTACAGACTGTGGTGAAATTCGCTCATCATGTATCCTGTCTTAGCAGATGCGCGGTCGGATCCCCATTGCGGCCAAACTGCAGGCGCAACTACTGAAAGATTAAAAAGGGGGGCGCGCCTCGTAAAGGCTTTTGTCGGCGCCTGGCAGCCGGGCTGCTGCAGATGCGCCCACCGAGGGGTTCCTTTTGCAGCTCTTCGCAGAAGCGTTTCTTAGTGTTTGTCGGGTCTGACGGGATTGCCGCGAATGGCGGCTGTGACCTTCGGCACAACAGATGGAGCCTGCTCTGAATCTTCTTCTATAACACGCATCGACTTCCATGCGCCCGATTTGTACCTGAGACGAAAGGCCAGCGCCAGCAGTCCCACATACGTGGTGCCTATCATGGCAGCGGTAAGAAAGCCTGCCTTCCAGACCTCCACGGCAAGGTACACCGGCAGCACGAGGCAGAGCCCGGAAAGAGATGTAATCATCACCATGACAAAGCGCGTATCGCCTGCGCCCTTTAGGGCCGACGAGTAAATGATGTTAAAAGCGTCAAAGAGGCTGTAAATCGCCACAAAGCGCAGGAAGACGATGGCGATCCGATAGGCCTCAGGCCAGTTTCCCCCAATCTCTCCAGGCCTGAAAAGCCGCGTGAGCGGTCCGCCAAAGAGCACAAATACAGTCGCTACAAGCGCCATATACACAAAAGTCATCTTGAAGGCGCTCCTTGTAGCCCGCTCGGCGAGGTCGGTCTCGCCGCGGCCGACAAACTGCCCGACGAGTATCGACGTCGCGATTCCAAAGCCGATCATCGGCAGAAAGGCCAGGTGGTTTATCGAAAACGCAATGCTGCCTCCCTGCTGCTCGGCCGCTCCGATACGGTACATCAGCATCACAAAGGCCGTCCAGCCGACCATGTCCACAGTCCACTGGACACCGTTGGGCAGGCCGTAGCGGATAAGGCGCCTGAAGAGTGCCATCTCGAAGATGGGCCTCCTCAATATCCCGAACTCCCGCCCAAGGCGCCCAAAGCGCACGAAGATCACAAATGTCAGACAGATCGCGCCCGAGGCTATTACCGTCGCCGTCGCCGCGCCCCTCGTGCCCCAGCGAGGCAGGCCGAAGCGTCCGAATATGAGAGCGTAGTTGAGGATTACGTTCAGAATGTGCCCGGGGATGTGTATGGCCATGTTGTAGTAGGTCTTACCCAGACCGCCGTAGAAGCTCGAAAGCGCTCCGGTCATTATCATCAGCCCCGCACCGGAGACGAAGATGCGAAAATATACCACCTCTTCCGCCTGCGCCTCCGGCGAGTGGTCCGCAAAGCGCATCAGCGGGCCGGCAAAGCGGGAGATGACAAAAAGAAGCACCGCCGAGATAAGCGCGACATACACCCCGTGCCATACCGCCACCGATATGCGCTCGTGCCTGCCCGCACCGAAATACTGCGCCACAAACGTGCCGGTATACCCCGTCGTGCCCATGAAAAGGCTCAAGACCGTCCAGCCGGCAATGCTGGCGAACATCGCTCCCGCCAGCGCATTTGTCGAGTAGCGCGCAAGGAAGATGCGATCGACAAAGGACATGACGGTAGCGGAGGCCTGCGCCATGACAAGTGGGCCTGCTATCTCCAGCACGTGTCTGTAGCCACCGTCACGCCGACCGGCCGGTATCGCTCTCAATCCCTGCACGCCGCCTCCAGAAACCGCAGCCAAAATCGACCGCCAACGCCACCTTTAGTGCCCCGGCCGAGGCCGACACACGCGCATATCGCCGGCTCAGTACGTTGCCCATTCATAATGCGCGACTTCCGGCGGGATCGTTTTCTTCGATCCTGGAGCGCAGGAAGGCGACAAACCCCTCGGGATCATCCGTCCCAAGCAGCAAGGTCTTTGGGCCCATCTGTATCCGCACGCAGGGGCCCATGCGGATGTTCCAGAGCCAACCCTTTCTGGTCCAGTGAATGCCCATCCCTCCCGGGAGCCCGACGCGATCCCGCTCGACGCCGGTGATGCGCTCATACGGGATGCTCATTCTGAAAACCGAGAGCGGTCCGAAGCGCACGGCAAGCCGATCGCCCTCGTCTCTGATTGTGAGGGACGCAAACGCGAATGAAAACACGCCAATGACCACAGCTCCAGCCGTAAGTACGACCAGGGGCACCACGTGGCCGCGGGAGGCATACGCCAGCACCAGCCAGATTACCGCCGCAAAGAGCATAATCGGCCGGATAATTCCATTCTGGGTATGCAAGTATCCGGGCACTTCAGACATCAGAAAACCCCTGCTGCAAGGAAAACCACCATGAACACGGTCAGCGATTATAAGGCTGCGTGGCCGCAATGGAAATGCTTTGTACGGTCGCTCGAGGCTTGACGGCCCGTTGCGTCTTTCCGTGGGACGTTAGTCGAGCTGACGCTTCAGCGAAGTGAACGAAACGGCGCGCGAAAAGGCGTTTCTTGCATTTTCGCGCGCCGCACTGCTACAAATGGGGCAGCTGGACGTAAGCTCCCGCCGCCTTTGCCTACAGGAGCCCCTCGTACAATATGCTCGACAGGTACCGCTCACCGGAGTCAGGCAGTATTACGACGATAGTCTTGTTTTCGAAGGCGTCATGACCGGCCAACCGAGCGGCCACCGCTGCGGCCGCGCCGCTGGAGATACCTGAGATTATCCCCTCTTCACTGGCGAGCCGCCTGGCAAAGTCGATAGCCTCCTCATCCCCGACCGTCTCCACCCGGTCGACGAGGTTGAGGTCCAGCACCTTGGGGACAAAGCCTGCGCCGATGCCCTGGATCTTGTGGGGGCCGGGCTTGATCTCGCTGCCGGCGAGCGTCTGGGTCAATATCGGGCTTTTCTCAGGCTCGACGGCGATGGAGATGATCTGTTTGGACTTCTCGCGCTTTATGAAGCGCGATACGCCTGTAATGGTGCCTCCCGTCCCGACGCCTGAGACCAGCACGTCTATCGCGCCGCCGGTGTCATCCCAGATCTCAGGACCGGTGGTACGTTCGTGTATGCCGGGATTTGCGGGGTTTTCAAACTGCTGCGGCATGTAGTACTTGTCGGGATCAGACGCCATGAGCTCCCCGGCGCGGGTAATAGCACCGGGCATGCCTTCCGACCCGGGAGTCAGGATGACGTTGGCGCCGAAGGCCTTCAGGACCTTTCGCCTCTCAAGTGACATTGTCTCAGGCATGGTCAGGTCCACCTTGTACCCGCGCGCAGCTCCGACAAAGGCAAGGGCAATGCCCGTATTACCGCTGGTCGGCTCCACGATCACCTTGCCCGGCCGCAAGACGCCCCTCTCTTCGGCGTCCCATATCATTGATGCACCGATGCGGCACTTGACGGAAAAGGCAGGATTGCGCGCCTCGATCTTGCCTAAGATGGTCGCCTTTGACCCGGGCGCCAGCCTGTTGAGCCTTACCAGCGGGGTCCTGCCGATCGCAAGCGAGTTGTCGTCATACGTTCGAACCATGTCCCAACCCCTTTCACTCTATGTATTAGGTTGTCGTCGTTTCGGTCGCGTCTCCAGGCTTCTCGCTAAGGTGCGACGAGCCAGCCCTGGCGATAATAAAGCAGCCCCACTCAGCGGTCAGGTTCGGCAGGAGAATGTGCGGTCGCACTTTGCCGCCTCTGACCGCATAAGTACAGTCTATCCGACCACCGCAACGGCGCGCAAGTTTCACAAAATCGGCAAGTGTCGTATGATGTATGTTTGGCGTCTCATACCATTCGTGGGGCAGCGCAGCAGTTTTCGGCATAAATCCTCTCAAGAGCTGCCAGCGCACTCGCCAGTGAGCGAAGTTCGGAACGAAGCATATTGCACGCTGCGCCACGCGCAGCATCTCGGTGAGGACGCGGTCCGGTCGGCTCAAGACCTCGAGTGTCCGGTTGAGTACGGCCGTGTCAAACGAATCGTCCGAGAAGCATCCAAGCCCCTCGGCAGCATCGAGCATTATAACATCAAGGCCGCGCGATATGCAGTGGATCACCGCGTCCCGGTCGATATCCACACCCACGGTAAATTCGCGCCGCCCGAGGCTTTCCAGCAGCTCGCCATACCCGCAACCTATGTCCAGGACACGCCTGTCGTCTCGCAGAAGCTCGAGCAGCACTCGGTTGGCGCTCCGGCGTGTCGCTTGTTCGCTGTGGAAAATCTCACTTCTTTCCATCTCGCACCGATTGGATGAAGCCTGATACTATCGTGGCCAGCGGTTCATACTCCAGAAGGAAAGCATCATGTCCGTACGCCGACTCGAGCTCCACGAAGCTCACGCGCTTGCGGCCGACCAGCAGTGCATCGACCAGCTCGCGCGACTGCGCCGTAGGAAAGAGCCAGTCGCCGGTGTACGACACGACCAGCCACCTTGCCTTGGATGGCGCCAGGGCTTCCGCGAGAGAGCTGCACTCGGCGGCCGGGTCGTAGTAGTCCATGGCCTTGGTGATATAGAGATACGAATTTCCGTCGAAACGCTCCACAAACTTGGCGCCCTGGTAGTCAAGGTAGGTCTCCACTGCAAACTCGCTGTCAAAGCCGTACGAGAGCTTCTCGGCCTCCCGGAGTGCCCTGCCAAACTTCTCCTGCATGGAGGAGTCGGAGAGATAAGTTATATGGCCTATCATGCGCGCGACTGCCAGACCCCCCAGCGGCTCTCCGTTGTCATAATAGTCGCCTCCGCACCAGCGGGGATCGCTGGTGATGGCATTTCTGCCCACTGCGTTGAAGGCTATCGACTGCGCCGACAGGCGTGACGTGGACGCTATTACAATGGCCGATCCGACACGCTCCGGAAATGATATCGCCCACTCAATCGCCTGCATGCCGCCCATTGACCCGCCAATGACCGCGGCTACCCTGTCGATACCGAGCCTGTCTAGAAGCCGAGCCTGTACGCGCACCATATCACCGATCGTCACAGTTGGAAAGCTCATGCCGTAACGCCTGCCGGTGGCTACGTTTATGCTGCCAGGGCCGGTCGTTCCGCGGCAACCGCCGAGGACGTTCGAACAGATTACGAAATACCGATCGGTATCGATGGCCCTGCCCGGTCCCACAAAATCATCCCACCAGCCCACAGCCGCCTCATCCGGTCTGTACCGGCCCGCTACGTGCGCGTCACCCGAAAGCGCGTGCGCAATGAGGATGACGTTGTCCTTTGTACGGGAAAGCTCGCCGAGCGTCTCGTAGGCGACGGTTATGGGCGAGAGGTGCGCTCCGCTTTCAAGCTCAAACCTCTCGCCCGGTTCCACCACCTGCATACTCGCACGCTGTGCAAGGGGCACGCCAGCAGGTGTCTCTTGTGCGACTCTTCTCATGTACGTTTCCCGTGGGCTCTGGCGATGGCCTGGTCGATGTCGGCCTTTATGTCTCCGGCGTCCTCCAGACCCACCGAGAGCCTTATATAGTCTTCGCTCACACCGGCGGCCAGCTGCTGCTCGGGCTTGAGCTGCTGGTGGGTGGTCGAGGCCGGATGTATCACGAGGGTTTTTGCATCACCGATATTGGCAAGGTGGCTGCATAGCTCGAGTGAATCGATGAATGTCACCGCCGCATCGCGCCCGCCCTTGATGCCAAAGCCAACAATCGCTCCGGCACCCTTGGGAAGGTACCTGGCGACCCTGGCGTGGTCGGCGTGCGACGGCAGACCGGGGTAGTTTACCCATGTGACGCCGGGATGACTCTCCAGCCAGCCGGCCAGCTCCAGGGCGTTCGAAGAGTGTTTAGCCATCCTGAGGGGCAGTGTCTCAAGGCCCTGCAAGAAGAGAAATGCGTTAAAGGGCGAAAGACACCCTCCCATGTCACGAAGCAGGCACACCCGCGCACGCAGGATGTAAGCAAGCGGGCCAAAGGCCTCCGACAGCACCAGGCCATGATAGCTCTCGAGCGGCTCGGTGAACTCGGTGTAAGGCGCAGCCGTCCAGTCAAATCTTCCGCTGTCGACTATCGCGCCGCCTATCGACGTTCCATGGCCGCCGATGTACTTGGTGAGCGAGTACACGGCGATGTCGGCCCCGTGGTCAAACGGCTTGAGAAGGGATGCGGTCGTGACCGTGTTGTCTACCACCAGCGGCACTCCCGCCGAGTGCGCAATGTCAGCGAGCGACTCGAGGTCGGTGACGTCGTTTTTCGGATTGCCCAGCGACTCACAGTAAAGAAGACGCGTCTTGTCATCAAAGGCAGCCTTTACCGCGTCAAGATCGCCGACGTCCACAAAGCGCACCTCGATGCCAAGCCTCGCCATGGTATGCTCAAAGAGCGTACGCGTGCCGCCGTAGAGGCTGTCGGACGAGACAATGTTCTGGCCTGCAGAGGTAATGTTCAAAACGGCGGCCGTGATGGCAGCCTGCCCCGAGGCGAAAGCCAGCGCGCCGACACCACCGTCCAGCGCCGCAAGGCGCTTTTCAAGCACATCGGTGGTGGGGTTCATGATACGGGTGTAAATATTTCCAAACTCCTTGAGTGCAAAAAGCCGCGCGGCATGGCCGGAGTCCTCGAAGTTAAATGATGTCGTCTGATAAATCGGCACCGCCCGCGCCCCGGTAGCCGTATCCGGCTCCTGCCCGGCGTGCAGGCTCAGCGTGTCAAATCCGAAAGTCTTTTCTATACTCATTCATGCGCCCCTTTCCCGGCGACAGCGACCAAGACGTCATGCCTGGACTTACGCGCCGGAGACCGGAAGTTATATTTGAAGTCAAGCTCATCAAGCGACACATAGTGCAGCGATTTTCAGACGAATTCGCACCCCTCATCTCCGATCTCATTTCTTCAAGGAAACCCGCTACGGCACGGGTTGTCTTCAGCCGGCCCTTACCGTTTCACGGGCCGGTGCTCCCATCGAAGCGTCCAGAATCCGGCCGGCCGCCCTTGCAGCTGCGCATCCGGACAGGAGCATCGCACCGAAGGTCGGGCCCATGCGCGGCGTGCCGACTACGGTGCTGACGCTCATCCCGCAAGCGATGATGCCGGGAAAGACTTCACCAGTGCCGGCCAGCACTGCGTCCTCAGCATTTTCTGCATCCATCGCGCCCATGCCGGCCATCTCCAAGAGACCGCGCCGGGCGAGTTTCTCGCATACGGCCGCATCATGGCCGGTGGCGTCGACCACGACCTTTGCCTCTATCGAGATCGGGTCCACACAGGTGATCTGCCTCGGCAGAGCACCTACGGGCGTCCAGTTTACAACCACGCCGCTCACACGCCTGCGGCGCACTATCAGGTCTTCGACGGTGGTCATGTTCAGCACCGACACGCCGGCATCGCACGCACTGGCTATCAGCTTCGAACATGCCTCTGGCGCATCGGCTACGTACAGCCCTTCGCAGGCCTTATCGTATCTGACACCTAAGCGGTTGAATTGCTCCTGTGCCGGGTGGCGCACGGTCACTTTGTTCATGAGAAAACCGCCTATCCAGAATCCCCCTCCGAGATAATTGTTTCGCTCGATGAGCAGCACCTTGCGACCGCCGGACGCAAGCTCCCGCGCGCATACCAGGCCGGCAGGGCCGGCGCCGACTACAACGACGTCACTTGAAACATGCCTTTCGAGAGTCTCAGTGAAGCTCGATAGTATCGCGCGCGTAACGTCTGCATCCTTTACGGAGGCGAAAACCCTTTCATCAGACATTGCCTCTCTCCCTCAAAAAACCGTGCAGTATGTTGTGCGGCCCGCCCCTCAGTCTGTGAGCGCAGGCCCCTTTTCCTTTTCCTTTGACGCGAGGTCCTCGATGGTCACTCCAAGAAGCACCTCGCCTATAGCCACGGATACCGCCTTCCAGACCTCTCGTGTGGCGCATCCGGGCGACCTGGAGCACTGCGCAGGGTCATCCAGGCACGGCACCAGCGCGGTACCCCCCTCGAGAACCTCCACAACCTCGTTGGCGCTGATCTGGCCCGGCGCTCGCGAAAGCGTATAACCGCCCCCCTGCCCCCTGTGGCTTTCAATGAGCCCCGCGCCACGCAGCGCGCCAAGAATCCCGTCAAGATACTTCTTCGAGACGTCCTCCCGACCAGCGATTTCCTCGCTCGTGAGCGGCTCACCGCCCGCAAGCGCTATGCACTTCATTGCCCTCAGACCATACCTTGACCGCGTCGAAAGCCTCATCATGGCCCCTATGAATAGTCTATCAATGCGATATACTATACAGCGGGCCGGCCTGCTTGCAAATAAATTTTTGATAAAGTGAACACGCAGGCTGGGATGACATCCGGATTGCACTATTTGCCGGCGGACAAGCCGCCGGCGCCTCAGGCGCGGGGGGAGCTGGCCGTGCCGAGCCGGCTGTTTACCAAAACTTTTTGTGCTTGCAGCCAGCACGCGCTGCATCGGGCGCAGCACGTCGTGACAGGCGAATATGCCGGTTTCTTTGCACTTGCGGCCCTTCAAAATGCTCTTGGCGGGGGCTGTACGTAGTGAGAGATACCTGCCGCGCGAGATTGGACGAATGACGCCAAGCTTGCCCATGGCAGGAAGGTTGAGCGCCAATCACTCGAAGACTCCGCCAATCAAGCGGCTCTTGCCGGCCCGGCCAAGGCAATGCTCAATCCCGCTTGAGGGTACAAGCAGCCCTGAATGAGCTCAGGCCAGGACGGCTACCTGTGCGAAAGGGCTTCGACCTGCTCGAATGGTACCAGCCTTACGGAACCGTCTCCAAAAAGCGCGTTTACGTGGTTGTCCCAGGTCACCCACCTGCCATACGCCACAAGGTCGCGCGGATCTTCGCGCATGCCGCTGCCAACGTAGGCTAATGCCCCTTCTCCCGTTAAAGCCCCTCTGTGATCGGAAGTCGCGATATAACCCCTGGCTGCAAGCACATCGAGGCGCTCCGGAAAGGCGCCATCGTGGTCCATTGCATACATTAGCAATGCGAGCCCCACCTGTCTGAGCGTCTGACTTTCGGCAAAAATGGGGGACTTCTGCTCGAATGTCTCCCGGGCCATGGATTCCTTCTTCTCGAGGTCTTCCAGGGCGCTGCTTAACCGCGGGTCCATGTGGTGGAGGGGCTCTCTATCCAGGTACGCCTTCAAAGCCGTGTCGTTGGCACACACAAGCTCCAGAAGGTTAAGTGCGGCCCGCCGGTGCTCCTCAAAGGCCTGCTCCAGGATCGCTTGCGCCTCTTCATCCACATCAGGGTCCCCACGTAGAATCTGCGTTATGGCAGCCCTGGGGTAAAAGACGTCGTGAAGCGCCCCCTCCAGCATGCCGCTCCACCTGGCGCCGGCACGCATCTCACTTTCTTCTTGCGAGCCGATTATCTCTATGAGGCTCGCATACGCCGCTGCAGCCGGCGAATCCTCCGCCGCTGCGACCGCCTGCTTCAGTCTGCAGGCGGCCCTGAGCGCGGACTTTGTCGCCCACCTCTGGTAGACCGTATCGTTGTGCGGCGCCATGTGACCCGCAAAGGCGAAAAGCAGCTCGGCCGCCAGGTCGCGCTCGCTTTCGGGAAGGTCGCTTACACACACTGTGACCCCAGGGCCCAGGCGGCTCAGAGAATGCACATGGCGCACAACACGTGTTGTGCTCACAGCAAGGAACCGCTCGGTCCCCTGAAGGCCCAGAACGTCAAGGGCCCGAAGAATCGCCGCGTGCAATGCAGGCTCAGGCAGTGTCATCTTCTCCGCCGATGCACCTTTTCTCAGCATCTCTATTGCATCGAGAGGCCTGCTCGACCAGGCATGATCCTTGGCAACAAGGTAATAGCCCAGCGCATTGGATGGATCTTCGGCGATCAAGGCTCTTGCGAATGCTTCACCTTGTTGAGCTCGCACCGCGGTGAGTGCCGCCAGTTGCGCGGGCTCCTGTGGCATGAAGTAAGCGGCTTTCTGCAAGGCACTCTCTCGCACCTGGTAAAGGCGGGTGCCACTGAGAACGGCCAGACCTAAGAGGGTCTGGAAGTCTGAGGTCCGGTCTATGACGGACATGAGATTTTCCGCAGAAACCACTTTCTCAAAGCGCTCGCGGGCCTCCCCCAGGGGCTCGCCGGTCTCGCCGGCGACGTACGGCGCGGCTGCAAGACACAAAATGACAGCCGGCACCACTGTGGATTTCCAGAGTTTCAGACAGTCTGAGCCCATACTTCGTCCTCCTCCACGCGACGGTGAAATATTGAAGTCTCCCGAGCAATGAGTGATTGCGCAGGCATTATTGTCTATCCGTCAGTGGCAGCGCATGGAATTATTACACGTTGGGCGCGAGATTGTTCCCCGGGACTTCGCTTTTTTAAGGTGTTGACTCCGGCTGGCCGGTGCTTAAGGTTCAATATTGGCTTACATGCTGGCTTATCATGCGCAGGCGCCGAGCGCGCATCGGCCCTGCCGGACACCAAGGCACGTTTGGGAGGCTTTTCATGGCTGCAAACGCAACAGTAGTCTTCACTGCACCCAGGACCGTCGAAATCGAAGACCGCCCCATTCCTGAGCCCCGCGAGGGCCAGGTGGTTGTAAAGACCAGGCGCTCACTTATATCGACCGGAACCGAGCTTACCATCCTCAACGGCGAGTACCCTGAGGGCTCGGCATGGGAAAGGTACGGCAAGTTTCCCTTTGTCCCGGGCTACGACAACATCGGCGAGGTTGTCAAGACCGGCCCGGGTGTGGACGAGGCCCTTATCGGCAGGCGTATCTCATCATACGGCACGCACAGCATGTATGCGGCGGTTTCAATCGACCAGATCAGGCCTGTTCGCGAGGACACGCCGGATGACCTGGCGGCCTTCGGCACCATAGCAGACATCGTTTACAACGGTGTCCGTCGCGGCAGGCCCGAGTGGGGCGAGTCGGCGGTCGTATACGGTTTGGGGCTTCTTGGGCAGATGACGGTCAGGTGCTTGATTTTCGCAGGGCTCAAGCCGGTCTTTGCCGTCGACATAAGCGATGAGCGCCTCGCGCGCCTGCCGGAGCACCCCCGCATCGTACCTTTAAATCCGAAGACCACCGATGTGCGCAAGACGGTCGCCGAGAGGACCCGCGCCCGCATGGCCGACATAGTGTACGAGGTCACCGGCGCGCCGGGGCTCATACCGAAGGAGTTTGAGGTTCTTAAGAACGTCGGGCGCATGGTGATCCTGTCGAGCCCTTCGGGGCCGACCGAGTTTGACTTTCACGACCTGTGCAATTCGCCCAGCTACACCATAATCGGAGCGCACGGCTCCTCATCGCCTGCATGCGAGACACCTTACAACCAGTGGACCCGGCCGCGCAACACAGAGCTGTACTTCGACATGGCTACAGATGGCGACCTGGAGATGGAGAGTCTGATATCTCATTGTGAAGATTATACCGAGGCTCCAGAGCTCTACCGGATGCTCATCGAGGACCGCAGCGCAGCCATGGGCGTTATTTTGAAGTGGAGCAGCAGTGGCTGAGGAACCTCCACAGCGCATTTTTTGTTTCGGTATTCAGGGAAGGAGCAAGTGATGAGAACGTTGATAATCGCAGCGGCTCTTGCGGGTATTGTGCTCTGCATCACCGCCACAACGCACGCAGATGAGTATCCGGAGAGGTGGATCATGGCCTTTGGCCTGCGCCTTGCCGAGCCGGAGGATGCCGAGAGTTTTATCGAGTTTATCCGGGAGGCGAAGGATCTCGGCTACACGCACGTATTCTTTGATGACTTTTACAACCAGACACTGCGCGCTATGCCGCAGAAGTATTTCGACCACATCGTGATGGTGCGCGATGCAGCCCGGGAAATCGGCATCACGATCGTGCCGGGCATATTCAATGTCGGCTATTCGTGGAGGGTCATATGGTATGACAGCAACCTCGCCGCGGGCATACCGGCACGAAATGTGCCATTTGTCGTAGAGGACGGCGTTGCCACTGTCGACCAGACCGCCGTACCGCCTCTGAGAAACGGCTCCTTCGAGGTTTCCCCGGACGGAGGTCTCGGCGGCTGGAGGATTGCCGAGGGGCTCGAGCAGGTCATCAGCATCGATACAGAGGTCGCTCGCACTGGCAACTCCTCCCTCAGCATGACAAACTTCGAGTCGCTGCCGCGCGATGACAGGGACCGCCCGATCAATGCCAATGTCGTACAGACCGTCGAGGTCGAGCCCTTCCAGTACTATCGACTCACCATCTGGCGCAAGACCAGCGGCGTCGATGCAAGGGGCTCCAGTGTGCTCATTGCCCCCACTGACGGCAGGCGCCGTCGCCTCTCATACACTCACTTCGAGGTTGACCCGGTACAGGACTGGCGGGACTATGTATCGCCCGACTCTGACTGGCGGGAGTTTGAACTGACCTTCAACACACTTGAGTCAACCTCCATCGACATCACAGTCGGCGTGTCAGGCGCGACTGCCGGCACAGTGTGGTGGGATGACCTCAAGATCGAGCCTGCGGGCCTGGCAAACCTGCTGCGCGGCGACACGAAGCCCTTCGTGGTAACCAGCGCCGACGGCAATACTGTCTATGAAGAGGGGCGCGACTTCATGTACGTGGCCGACACGAAGCTGGGCATGGAGCCGCTGCCTGAGTGGCTCTCCTACCTGCCGCCGGGGGGCACCTACAGCGTGTGGCATCCCGGCCCGGACATCCGTCTCACGGAGCGTTCTGCGATCCAGGATGGAGACACGATACTGGTGTCGTACTTTCATCCGCACATCGTATACGG
>SLPQ01000162.1 GCA_007131925.1 Candidatus Brocadiia bacterium
GAATATCGCCATTATGCCGAGCTTTTCCAGAAGACGCAGGATGAAAAGGAGCACCAGTATCACCAGAAAGATGACACCAAGCCCGCGCGCCTGCCCCCAGGCCCAGCTGGGCAGGCCCGGGTCGGGCGGCGGCGGCTCCCAGAGCATCACATTGGGTCCCTGCAGCCAGCCGCCGCGCATGTAGACCTGGTGCAGGATGATGCCCAGCACGAGTGCCGCGATCACTCGCAGCAGCGCCATCGCCCGCAGCCTCGGGCCGGCCTTTTGCGCTATGCGAAGCTCTACCGGCAGGGCATGTGCGATCAGGACCATAGTGCAGATGACGGTCGACTGTGCCGCAGTGAGGCTCTCGCCGGGTGCGAGCGCTGCAAAGGCCGCCAGGCCACCGTAGAGATTTGTGGCGATGGCCGTCGCCCAGACCAGGCCCATGCTGCCAGGCAGGCCCACAAGGCGCATCAGGGGAGCAAGCGCCACGCCGAGATGGGAAATAACACCGATTTCCTGGAGTATCTTCGTGGCGATAAGTACGGGCACCATCACCTTGAAGAGCTCCCATGATATCTTTACCGCGTCGGCAAAGAGCCGCTGCGCAGCGCCGGCCGAGCGCTGAAGTAATGTCTGATGAACTGCCATGAAGGCAGTATACGAAGTGGCCTGCCTCACGGCAAATGCCACTTGTGCGATTATGTCCTCCCAAGTGTCTGTCGGCCGCTAATTCAGGTTTTTCCATACCGGCCATTCTCAGCATATGTGAGATGGAGATCTCATGCGCAGACTGAAGGTATAACCTCTTGGATCGAAATCTGGCTTGACGCGGCGACTCAAGGTTGCGAACATAGTCCCTGGTCCGCAAGCTGCTTGATGGAGAGTGACATTGCGTGATAGCAAACCGACCGGCATACTGGGCTGCTCCTATGCTGTGGCACGAAAAGAGAAACGTTCAGCACGCTATCGGCTCACTCGACGGACGCGGGAAATATTCCGTGCAATTGCAACGTATGGTGCGAGCCCCATACGCTCTATCCTTGACTTGGGTACGGCCGAGGGAAGTATGCTCTCGATGATTCATGAGAAGTTTCCCACCGCGCGCTGCGTGGGGGTGGAATACAGCCGAGAGCTGGTCGAGCTCGGCAGAAATGCCTATCCGGACATTGAAATATTCCGTGGCGATGTTCAAGAGCTGGAAATGGATGACGCCGGCTTCGATGTGGTAATCGCCGCGGCTGTGATTGAGCACCTGAGCGATCCGTTCCGGTTCATGGCTGAGGTGCACAGGGTCTTGCGGCCGGGGGGAATACTCGTCTTGACGTCACCCGACCCGTTCTGGGAATCTGTAGCCACGAAGGTGGGGCATCTGTCGGATGAGCAGCATTCGAAGGTGATGAACCTGACGGAGCTCTGCCTGCTTATTTCGCAAATGGGGATGGACATTGTAGAGGCTGAGAAATTCATGGTTTCGCCCGTGGGAATGCCCTTTGAACTGGCGGTTGAGCGGGTGCTGAGGCGCCTTCATCTGCGCTTGCTGATGGCAAACCAGATTGTGGTGGCACGCAAGCCGTTTTAATGCGTCGCCACGTGGCGCAATTGCCGAAGGGGCATAGCGTTGACAGCCAAACTCAGCGGCTTATAATAGCACATCTGCTTATGAGCATGTGACATCTTGTTGCACCTCTTGGCTGGGGACCTCGTCACATGAACCGTAGGATAATAACCCTTTCCCTCATAGCATTACTGGCACTGTATATCTCCTATGCATGGAGCCATAGCATTCTGCCATGGTACGCGTATGCAGACACCTTCCCCCGTGGCAACTTCCTGGTCGGCCGCATGCTCTTTGTAGAGCACCATGACCATCTCTTAGACGACATTCTTGAGAGAGAGTTTCTGCTGAAACGCAATATCATATATAATCCCTTCCTTGACTGGCAGGTTTTCGCGGAAGACGACAGGGTCTTGCCGGTAGAGGTCGACGATCTTGGCCGATCATGGGACACATGCGCTGTAAGAATCACTGACACTTACATGCGCGCCGGATGCGGGCGGCGAGGTCGTTTTGCGTTGAAACTGCTCCGCGGCGGCCTATAATTGCCAAAGTGGAAAGGCGGCGATGATTTTCAGTCACAGGCTGTCATTAGATACCACTTGTCACCGGGCGGCACTTGCTGACGAGCGCCCGAGGCGGTGCCAGATACCTGATAAGCGCTGCATTGCCCTGGAAGCAGAGGTGATTACGCGGGCCTGACGTGAACGACTGTGCTTCTGGTGCGGCGCTTGGGGTAGCGTTCAGAATGCGTAGGAACTTAGCACTCAACCTGGCTCTGGCATTAGGTGGCTTGCTTTACATCCTTTATTTCCAGGGTCACATTGGTTTTGTCGGCTCGGCCATAAGGCAGGCATTCTGCAAGAGAGGCTCTCTGGTGAAGTCGGAGATCCTCGTCTACATGCCTTCGGGTTCGGTCTTCGATGAGGCCAAGCTCATCGAAGAGTTTGAGGACGCGCTTGTCGGGCCCGGCCGGCTTTACTACCGTGATATTATACACATTGCCAATCTATGGTTTGCAGTAGAGCGTCCCAATCAGCAAGTACTGTTTCTGCAGATTGCCGACAACGCGATGCGCTCGTGGGAAGGCTGTCGTATACTGCTTAGGGAAACCTACCACCCCAGGGAGCGGCGTGCCCATTCTGAAATGCCGGTGACTCTGATGGACGAGGAAGCGCTGAAGGTGCTTTTTTCTGACGCTGGAAGGCAGTACTATGTTTTTTACGCGAACGCTGATGCGTATGAGAAGGCGCTGAAGTTTCTTGCGTACCTTCGTGTCCGGCAGCACATTCCGCAGCTTATCTTCACACAGGGCACGGTGCCGGTTGCGGCGACAAATGGCATGACATTCACACCGGACCTCATTGACGGCAGGCCTCTTAGCGCCTTTATTGCCGCCGATGTGTGTCCGGAAGATTTCGAGGGGAGGGCGGCGATGTCCGGTGTTGCCTCCGATAACGGTGAGATGGTCCGGCTCGACATTGAGATCCGTCCGGAGCACCTTGAGGCCGTACCGAAGGGCGGGGAGGCGATTCGTCTCTTGAGCGATGACGGCGAGGAGATGGCGTCTTTCTTGAGATACGGCTTCAACTGTGGCGATTCGCTTTTGCTTTATGGAACCTTCTCCCTGCCGGTGGAGGGCGATGGGTATCTTGCGATCAACTTTGATCCGTTGCTCTACGAGCCGCCGGACGAGTTGAACGACGGTTCTGGGGCGGACGGTGCCGGGATGCCGGGACTAAGTGTGCCGCCGGCTTTCCTGCCGGAGGCGTCATAGCAATGGGTATACTGTATCTTGCCGCAAACGTGCTGCTTTTTTGTGCGGCGATGGCGGTTGTTTATGCCGCAAGCAGCACGAGAGCGGGGTCATCAAGGCTCCTGTTCTCCCTCGAATTTGGAGTATGGCTTTTCTTCTCCGTGGTAATCGCAGTGTTCATGGCTCTTGGCGCGCTGCCCGGCGTTATCGGCATTACCGAGGCGAGCCTGCTGAAAAGGGAGATCGTTTCGAGCGTCTTTGCATCGGTGGCGCTGGTGGGCCTTGTGACTACGATGGGCAGCATGGCTCAACTGGCGTGTGACGTGCGTCATGCGTCAGACAGGGTGAAATTGCTGCTGCGAAGTCCGCTCGCAGTGGTCTCGCTTGCGCTGCTGATCATCATGCTCGCGACTGGGCTATCCAACATAATCAGGTACACCCCTTACGCTAATGACGTCCTTGCGTACCACATAGAGCCGGTGGCGCACTGGCATCAGCTCGGTCATATGCCCATCACCATAGATTACGGCGGCAACCCGCACTTTGAGAACATAAACCGCGCCTTTCTGGGGTCTTCGCTGCTGAACCTGTGGGCTTTCTGGTTCTTCAACAATATCGTCATCATGGCTCTTCCGGCGCTTCTTTTCACAATCGGCCTCTGCTTAGCCTTGTACCGGATGCTGCGCTTTCTTTCGCTGCGACCGCCAGTTGCGCTTCTATTTACTGCGGTTATCATCAGCACGCCGGCGGTTCTCATGAACATGGACAACTGCAAGAACTATACGACCTACATATACCCTTGGGCGTCTCTCACGTTTCTGCTGGCCGAGAACGTGACCTTCATAGACCGGCGCAGGCTCATCTGTGCGGCGGTGCCGTTTGCGCTTGCGTGGTCCTCAAAGATAGTATCCACCTTTGTTCTGCCGCTGACCTTAGGCGTATTTGTGTTGATGCGCCTTGCGTTGAGGCGCAGGGACTTTTTCAAGGGAGACGTGCCGTTTCTTGCGGGACTGGCGGCAATCTGCCTTGTGCTGACGGCATCTACGTCCTGGTTCTGGGTGTACCGCAACTACTGCAACGACGGCACCTACTTTGCGCGGCTCAGGGACCAGTCATGGGCGCTGTCAATAAGCGGTAGGCACAACCACATCGAAAACGCGCCGCTGCCGGGGAGGTTTGAAGGGTGGCCGTTTTCGAAGAACATCCGCATTTTCCTTGGCAACGTAATGGCCTATGGCGAGCGTATCAAGGACCCGGCCGTAAGGGGGGACACCTATGAAGTTGACGGCGCATTCGCATCCAACTTCGGCCTCGTATACTTTTCA
>SLPQ01000204.1 GCA_007131925.1 Candidatus Brocadiia bacterium
ATCACCTGGCGTCGGGTTCACCGGCGATAGATGCTGGAACGACGCTTTCCGAGGTGAGTGATGACATGTACGGCCAGTCGCGTCCGCAGGGCCAGGCATATGATATCGGATGCTATGAGTATTAGAACGGGGCGGAGGCAGTAATCCGCCGGGATCCCATGAGCGCGGGGCCGTGGGTTCCCGTGCGACAACAGGGCGGGTCCGTGGCATTTAGCCACGGGCCCGTTTCTCATCTCGATGCGCCCACCAGGCTTCAGGCTTGGCCCACGCGGTGCGCAAGTCACCGTCTCGGCGAGCCTCCGGTGGATATTGCAGCCTGCGATAGCTCTACAAGGCCGGTTGACTTGCAAGCGGCGCTCGGATAGTCTTATGAGCGTTTTGCCGACTGCAGCCTTCCCGTCAACGAGGTCATCTCGCGCAGGTGGCGGCAGGGTCAAAGAAGCCTGGAACATTCCATGGATTTTCGTCGTGAAAGGGATAAGGACCGCACATGTCCGCGAGCGTGGATTAAGCGTGTGCTTTGCGGAGTGATGCGATGTCAATATGCATGGAGGCTTTGAATGCGTGCGGTGGTGCTCGTTTCAGGCGGTATGGACAGTCTCGTCACTGCGGCAAAGGCGCGAAGGTCCGGTCGAGACTTGGTGTTTCTACATGTCATCTACGGCCAGCGCACCGCCGCAAGAGAGCAGCGTGCCTTTGATGATATTGCGGACTTTTACCGGCCGCGCAGGCGACTCGTGGCCGACATTGCTTACCTTCGAACCATTGGCGGATCAGCCCTGACCGACCCGGCAGCGCCGGTGCCGCAGGAAGGGGCTCTCTCCCCCGGCGGCGCTAGCGCGGCGGCGGACGCAGCGGGCATTCCTGCTACGTATGTTCCATTTCGCAATGCGCATCTGCTCTCCATAGCTGCAAGCCTGGCGGAGGTCGAGGCGGCAGGCGAGATCTGGATCGGCGCGAGCGAGGTAGACTACTCAGGATACCCTGACTGCCGGAGAATATTTTTTGACGCCTTTGAGAGGGTGATCGATGCGGGAACGCGTCCGGATACCTCCATCAGCGTCGTTACGCCTCTAATGGACATGTCAAAGGGCCGGATCGTCCGAGAGGGGCTGAGGCTCGGCGCGCCTTTTGAACTGTCCTGGTCATGCTACGTGGAGTCGGAGGAGGCGTGCGGGCGCTGCGAATCGTGCCGGCTGCGCCTGGCGGGCTTTGCCGATGCGAAGGTGCGTGACCCCATTGCGTATTCTCAGCGGGCGGGATCTTAGCCTGCGCCTGAAATGCTGAGGGACAAGCCGACGGACGATGTGTTGACGGCTTTCCTAAGGGCGTGTCCGTTATGAATGTCTGAGCGACCACCGGTTTCCATCACATGAGGAGGCCGGGCGGGTTCTCGACTGGTAGAGAGGGGCTCGTAAGGAACACCCGCCGCGCGGTCCGCTCGTGCTCAGCGCCGACGGGGTCTGCTGTACGCTGTATTTGCCTGTATGTGCCACGCCCCGCCTTATCAATGCAGCGTTTCGGCGGGATGGGGTAAATGGACAACTCTTCATCACGGCTGGCAGAGAGAAAAAACGCAGGACAGGGGCACAAGTGCCTGCGGTGAAGCTGGTCTTGAAATGCCGGCAAACGCGCCTGTTGCCTGCACGAATAATACCGTTTGAAACTCCGGGCGAACCCTGTATAAATGGAGTCCGGAGCAGTCCATGTTTCAGATGCGCCCACGAGGCGAGCGCCGGAGGCGATTATGACTAAGAGAAGACTTTACATTACCAGGTTTGACAAAGAGCGGCTCGAGGAGCTTGTCGCAGTTGCCGAGGATTTTGACGAAAGCGGCAGAAATGACCTGGCCGGCCTGGCGGGTGAGCTGTCAAAGGCCAAAGTGGTGCCGCCCGAGAAGGTGCCCGCCGACATTGTGACCATGAACTCCAAAGTAGTTCTTCGCGACATCGACTCCGGCGAAGAGATGAACTACGTACTCGTCTTTCCGAAAGATGCAAATATCGACGGTGGCGCCATTTCGGTGCTTGCTCCGATCGGCACGGCGATTTTGGGATACGCCAAGGGCGACGTTATAGAGTGGCCCGTACCCTCGGGTGTCCGCCGCATCAGGATAGAAGATATAGTCTATCAGCCCGAAGCTGCAGGAGACTACGACTTGTAGGCGTGGTGGCTTGAGCTCTCGCGACGCGGTCCTATCATGTGCAGCCGAGCGGCGTGGCGCATGCGAGGGGCGATTGCAGTGTGGTCAGGCCCCCGCGTGAGGGGCATGAAAGGATCGCCGAGTCCGGCGCTGAGGCGTTTCCATGAATGTCCGCGCTCAAAACGGCCGTTCGACCTCGCCGTCCGTCGAGACGCGCTCTCCCTGCCAGACGCCACGGTAGGGGACGGCCTTTCCGGATATCTCAAAGAATGCACATACGAGGATGCGAAAGCCGAGCTCGATCTCGACCTCGTGGTCGCAGAGGTTTGTCACACCGCAGGTGAGCCTGCCCTGGTAGTTTGGCGAGATGAAGGTCGATGCAAGATAGAGCCCAGAGCGAAACATCGTCGTGCGCTCGCTCAAGTAGGCGAAGAGCCATTCCGGCAGGTTCACCGTTTCGATGGTCTGGGCGAGTAGGTATTCGCCGGGCTTTATGGTGTAAAACCTGTCGGCCCTTTCGATGTCCGCGACACACTCGACCTTCGGCGTGACTCGCGCGTCATTATGAAGCCGGGCGGGCGATACGGGCCTGAAAAAGGCGCCTGCGCGAAGATCCACCGTCGTACCCTCGATGCCGGCGACCTGGCTTTCAGAGAGCCCCTCGACGAGCGGCTTTACTGTCATCCCGGCGTCGGGAGCCTCCACCTTGACGCCTTTTTCGATCAGTTCGAGAATCCGGTCTGCTCCGAGGACCATGCTGTGCCTCCGTCAGTATTGCAGTATTCTCCCGTGGTGGCGCCGTCTGCAGGCAGCCTCGCCGCGGCATGCGCCACCTCTCTATACTGGCGTACCCTCCACGCATTATGAACTGCGCCCTATCTGCTTTCGATCCGCCGCCTGGAGGTGCCGTGGCTCAGGAAAGCGGCGGCCCTCTCTATGACATCGCTTGGCAGCGTCAGCCTGCGCGCAGTGACGGCCCCTTCTCTCAGCGCATCCGCCCAGTGCCTGTCGCGCTCGGGGTCGGCCGAGGCGTATTCCAGCTCGTAGACGACCTGGGTTATGCCGGCCGACGCAATGAGCTTGGCGCATGTAAAGCAGGGCGAAAGCGTCGTATAGACGATGCCGCCGTCTATGGAAATCCCCGCGCGCGCCGCCTGAGCGACGGCGTTTGCCTCGGCGTGGGATGCCCTGCACCATGAGAGCTTCTCTGCGTCATTTGTGCCGAGCCGCCGCCGGTAGCACTCTCCCTCGTCGATGCAGTGTATGCCGCCGGGCACGCTGCCATTGTAACCGGTGGCCAGTACCTGCCTGCCATGTACGATCACAGCACCTGTCGGCCTCGACAGGCACGTCGAGCGACACGCGGCAAGCTTCGCCAGGAGCATGAAATACTCGTCCCAGCCGATCCTCTCCAAGCCACCCTCCTCCATACTCGCTATCGGCCGGCGGCAATCACGCCGGCGCATCGACCAGCCGCCTGACCCTCCCGCCGGTACGAGAAGAAAAGCTCCGTCTCGCACGATGTGCAATAGGGGGCGGCAGATATTCTCTCTGCTTCGACGCCCGAGTCAACAAGCTGCCGGCGGATGGCCCCGGCCAGGTCGAGATAAAGACAGCCGCCGCGCTCAGTAAAGATGCCTGGTGCCTCCACGAGCGTCTGTGGGAAGTGGCTGAGAAGCTCCCGGCCCACCTCGTAGCAGCATGGTCCGATCGCCGGGCCTACTGCGGCATGGATGTCCGATAGCTCGACTCCCAGGGCGAAAAGCTGATCAAGCGCGGCCGATATCGCTTCGGATGCGGTGCTTCGCCAGCCGCTGTGAACGACGGCCACCGCGCGGCGAGCCTCGTCCGCCATCAGCACCAGCGGGCAGTCGGCCGAAAGGGCAGCTACAGCTAAGCCGGGTGAGCCGGTCACGAGCGCGTCGGCGCCGGGGACTGCATCGGCCGGATCGGTCGCGCCGCGGCCCGCATCATCCATCCCCACCAGGGCTGCCACGCCACCGTGGACCTGCTCGGCAAAGACCATCGAATCGAAACCAATACCCATGGCGGCCGCGATGCGGCGGCGGCTGGAAAGCACCACCGGTCCTGCCGCAGAGCCTCTCAGGTCCAGATCAAGAGAGTGCCCCTCTTCGTCAGCGCGCGTGCTGAAACCGCCGGAGAGGTCGAGCGAACTGAAAAAGTCCGGCACCAGTATTGAAAGCCCGCCCGTTTTCTTCCATTCAAAGCGCTCCCTCATTGCGGCACGCCCGCAGGGTACAGCAGCACCTTGACCATGCCTCGCTTTCCCGAAGCGGCAAAGGCCGCATCAAAGTCATCGAGTGAATGGCGCCCAGAGATAAGGGGCAATACCTCCACTGAGCG
The DNA here is from genome assembly GCA_007131925.1 of Candidatus Brocadiia bacterium. Lineage (GTDB taxonomy): Bacteria > Planctomycetota > DG-23 > SLPQ01 > SLPQ01 > SLPQ01. The sequence goes on from SLPQ01000204.1 coordinate 4,508, forward strand.
CTGAGCCAGGGCGGCTATTGCGGGCTTGAAGAGTCCGCAGCGCGAACCCACAAGCGTAATTTCGTTAACCACGAGTCGAAAGACCTCCACGGGGATCTCGCCTGAT
>SLPQ01000143.1 GCA_007131925.1 Candidatus Brocadiia bacterium
CGTTGGCGAGATACCATGTGCGCCAGGCATTTTTGTCAAATCTGAAATCCGCCCCGGTAAGCGCTTTGAGGGCATCAAGGGCTTCGTAGTTCAAAACGCGCCGCTCGGGTGCTACCTGAAAGTCAAACCACGCCTCTGTGTATTCGTGGGGCCTCTGTATGACGACGCGGCCGAAATCGAGGCCGCCGATTACCGGCTCATATGCTACCACGCCGGGTGCTACCTTCGCACGAATTCCTATGACGAACGTCCTTCTAACGCCGTATCCGAGGGCGCGCCGCGTTCCGCGCACACTTCTGGCGGGTGCAGGTGGGGCCCCGGCGGGCCGTGTCCAGTAGAGAAACCTGATAAGGTGGGGTATGGCCCTATGGTCGCCTATGGAGCCAAGGACCTTTGATGCCCTGAAGCGGGTGAAGTCGTCGTCTATTTCGAGCGCCGCCAGGGCCGACTCGAATGCGCGCTCATTCTGAAGGTTGTTAAGCACAAAGCGCGCCTGGTAGCGCACATCTTCGTCCGTGTCCCACATGGCAGCGTCAAAGGCGGCCAGGGCTGCTGAGTCCTCTTCCCGATAGTGAAGCAGCGCATCGAGAATGGCCAGGCGCACCTCCCGACTCTCGTTTTGCAGCTCTTCCACAAGCGGCCCGAGAGCGGCCGGATCACTCATGCCTCTGAGCTTGTCCCTTGCTTCGAGGCTCTTCTGGCGGGTGCCGCGGACTATCAGAAACGTCAGTGTACGTATCTGCGCTCGCGCCTCGTTTACACGGGCCCTGACAAGCCGCTGTGATTCGAGCTGATCTGCCTCCTCGGGGGTGACCCATCGGCCGCGATAGTTGACCAGCCCCCTTCTTCGTAAGACCTCCTCGCGCGATATCCACTCGCCGTCGATCTTCTGGTAACCGAGCTCGCGTCGCGCGTCTTCGTGGTCCGCATCCGCCTCGACGGCCTTTTCATAAGCCTGTGCGGCCAGTCTGTAGAGACCCTTGTCGGCTGCGTACTGGCCAAGGCTATACCAGCCCTCGGCGTCCTCCGGCAGAAGCTGTGCTGCTCGCTCGGCGTAGACCTCGCTGGGTGCGGGGCCGTACTTGATGCTCGATACCTCGTATGCTTCGAAAGTCAGCGTGAGGTGGGGGGTCCTAATAGTTACCTGGTCGTTTGCCTTGGTGACTGTGCCTTCGAATACGGCGCCGCTTTTCAGCGTGACCACGTCGGCATATGTCACTGAGGATAATAAGAGAAAAATAAGGAGGGCTATGTTTGCAGGCCTACTCATATCATGCCCCCTTTCCGGTTTTTCTCATGGAGGCCTTGTAGCACATCATCAGCCCCTTCGCCCCCTGTTATTATATAAATAGGGACGAACTGACCAAGCAATTCATTCGAACCTTCAAAACGTACGCGCTGATATCGCCGGCAAAAGCCCTCCAACGTCCCGTCAACGGCCTTTTCGGGCAGCACCTGGAGTATCCGGCCCGAAAGGGTATGCCTGAAGGCGTTTGCAGTCTTGTCGACGAGGTTTCGTATCTCCCGCGAGCGCCGGCGGGCAGTCAGGCCGTCCACGGAGGGCCTCATGTGGGCGGCCGGAGTCATGGGCCGCGGGGAAAAGACGAATACATGGGCCCTTGCGGGGCTGATCTCGTTGATGAGTGCGAGCGTAGCCTCGTGATCTGCGTCTGTCTCGCCCGGAAAGCCGGCCATAATGTCTGTAGTCAGGGCAGGGTTGTCCAGCTTCGTACGGATTTGCTCGACCCTTTCAAGAAACTGCTGCGTCGAGTAGGGCCGTCCCATGGCTCTCAAAATGCGTTCTGAGCCGCTCTGGAGCGGTACATGCAGATGCTGGCAGAATATTTCTGATGACCCCATAAGCGCAAGAAGCTCGTCTGAAAGTTCGAGGGGCTCAATGGAGCTCAGGCGCACACGGAAATCGCCGCCGATTTGAGCCACTTTCTCGAGAAGCCTCACCAGGGAGCTGTTTCCGGCACGAGCGCCGTATCGGCCGAGGTGGATGCCGGAAAGGACGATTTCCCTGTGGCCCGAGTCCAGAGCGCCCCTGACCTGGTCGATGACGCGCGATGGAGGCTCGCTGTGCTCACGGCCCCTCAGATATGGCACGATGCAATAGGTGCACCATGCATCACAGCCGTCCTGTACCTTTATGAAGCTGCGCGTGCGGCTCGGGTCGAGACTGCTTGTCACGGGGCCCTTGAACGCCAGGCCAAACCGCCGGCATACGCTTTCTGCGGCCTTGTCCTGGTCGATGGAGACGAGATCCGGCTCGCTCATCGTCAAAAGGCCGGTATCATGAATGCGCGCAGCGCAGCCCATTACGAGCAGAAAGACGTGTGGATAAGCGGCGCGTATCTTTCTGATGAGGCGACGTGCCTTTTGCGCGCTGCGGGATGTGACGGCGCAGGTATTTACAATCTCAAGGTCCGCGGAATGCTTGTCGCCAGCGCGGGCAAAACCTGCCATAAGCAGGGCGCCGACGAGGGCATTAGTATCGCAGAAGTTGACTTTGCAGCCGAATGTGTGAGCTCGCAGGAGGGGCATATGCTTTTTTCACAACAAATGATAATTTTCTGGAAACAATCATGCGCCGAACGCATAATAAGTATATGCAACTGACGTCTTGGTTACAACCGGCGCCGTGGGCACGGCGCGTGAAAGTGGCGTTTTTCTTGCGGAGCAGGGGTGGCGTTGAAAAAGCCTTGACTACCCCCGTTATTAACCTACAATCGAATCTCAAGCAGCCAGTACACAAGCCACCGGCGCCTTTACTTTTTGGGCGCTGAAAGGAGAAGCAGTTATGGTTGCAGAAGCAGTCTGGGGCATTGACATAGGAACAAATGCCCTCAAGGCCGTTAAGGCCAGGCGCCATGGCGAACTGGTGGAAGTTCTGGCCTTTGATCACATCGAGTATCGCGAGCCGGCAAGCGGCGGCGGCGGCGATTCGAGCGCGGAGATCCGCGACGCGCTTCAGACTTTCCTGAGCCGCAATGACATCGATAACTGCGAGTTTTCCGTATCGATAGCCGCAGGGCGATCGGCGCTGATAAGATTTATCAAGTTGCCGCCCGTGGATCGGAGAAAAGTGCCCGACATCGTCCGGTACGAGGCCACTCAGCAGATACCCTTTCCACTTGAGGATGTGATCTGGGACTACCAGGTCATCGAGCGCGATTATGAGCCTGGCGAGGAGCTGGAGGTGGGTATCTTCGCCATGCGGCGCGAGACCGTATTTAACTTCCTTTCGAACCTGATGGTCTCCGGCGTCGAGGTCGATAACATACAGCTTGCCGCGGCCGCAGTTTACAACTGCATGAGGTATGATCAGGCGACATCCGAAGGCGCACTCCTCGGTATCGATATCGGCGCGGAAAACACCAACCTGGTCATCGTTGACGGCAAGAATGTATGGACCCGTTCTCTTCCCATCGGCGGCAACGACTTCACCCGTGCGATCGCCACAAAGTACGGACTTGAGTTTGACAAGGCCGAGACGCTCAAGCGCAACATGGAGCGCTCCAGGAAGGCCCAGGAGATATTTGAGGCGTTGCGACCGTCGCTGCGCAGCCTGCTGGATGAGGTGCAGCGCTCGGCCGGCCACTACAGGTCGCTGCATAAGGATGCGAAGTTTGTCAAGTTGATCGGCTTCGGCAACGGTTTCAAGATGTACGGCGTGAAGCGCTTCATGGAGGCGGGGCTGGCCTATCCGGTAGAGGTGTACGGCAAGACCAACAACCTTGTTGTCGCCGGCGCACTTAACCGGCACATGTTCAAGAAAAATGCGCCCGCTTTCGGCGCGGCTCTTGGACTTGCCGTCCAGGGCCTGGGCCTGGGCGGTATAGGCACCAACCTGATGCCGCCGCAGATACTCAAGGAGCGCATGCTCAAGGCGAAGCGTCCGACGTTGATTGCAGCTGCGGCCATGCTCGCCGGGGCCAGCGTGGTTTATGCGGCTGTCGCTTTCATGCAGCCTACCGCCTACCCGCTTGCCCAGGACCCGCGTGTCAGGGACCTTGAGACCGCCACCCGGCTGAAAACCGAGTTTGATCAGGAGATGGACGTCAGCTCAATCAGAAGGGATATTTCAACTCTGGTAGATGTCAAGGGCAGAAAAGCCGAGTCGCTGAACGCCTTTAACGCCCTTGTCAGCTCGATACCGGTCTACGAGGAACATCCGGTCCACATTAACCAGCTGGCAATGCAGCCGGGCACGAGGGACTTTGTAAACTCCAGGCTGCGCCAGAGCTGGGAGGAGGGCCAGGCAGGTTTCGCTGATCTGGTCATCCAGGCGGTCAGGCCGGAAGATGTCATCGGCGAGGCGACTGTTGACCGAAGGACAGGCCCTGTTACTCGAAGGCGCACTGTCGAGGATCGTATAGCAGAGGCCGAGAGGCGACATGAGATGCGCGAGCAGGCGATGCTTGATGATTTGGAGCGAGAGTTTCAGGAGATGGAGGAGCGCCAGCAGAGAATACAGGATCAGGCTGAGGGTGTCACGCGCAGGGATGAGGGCATTCAGTTTTCGGGTGTCGGCTACATGGCGGAGGTCATCATAGAGACCTCGCATCCGGATGGCCCCCCTCATGTGAGGAATATCGTCGAGGAGATGCGCAAGACGCCCGGAGTGGTACATTGCGACTTCTTCTTTGCAGAGCAGGAGACAGTCTGGGAGCATCGTGAGACGCGAGCAAGGGACATGGTCATGGACAGGCGGCCTTCTCCCGAGTATGAACGCAAGGAGTACACCCTTGCTATCGTTCAGTGGGTTTGGGTGCCGCCCCAGACTGCCGAGGAAGCGCTCATGGCCGCGGCTGAGCGTGATGCGGGGCTTTGATACATTTGTGTTCGTGGTAATGGATTGACAGCAAAAACGGTGATTTCAGGAAGAGGGATATGGACTTTCTAAAAGACAACCTGTTCTACGTTATCCTGATAGCCGCCATAATTGTTGTTTCGATCCCCTCATACATATTGGGATCGCAGCGCCGGCAGGAGATCCGAAGGGCCCAGCAGGAAGCCGAGACGCAGATTCGGCATTATCGAACGCGGGCGGCCGGGGTCGAGAGGGTTGATGACGCGGCGCTCGAGGCGGCCAGGCAGCACAGGCAGCAGTTCGAGGCCGAGAAGGATGCGATTATCGACCTGATGGCCCGCTCCTGGCGACACATGGACTATGAGTTTCTTGTAGAGCCCGCCGCGCCGGGCGAGCTGCCCGACGCGGAGAGATACAAAGAGGCCTATTACGATGCCTACGCCCGGCTGAACCAGCGGATGCGTGACGCAGGCCTGGTGACCACCAGAGAATCGCCGCTGCCGCAAATGGAAGACTGGGGCCCCAGGCGCCCGTCAGAGCGCGCGATCAGGGTGACCCAGAAGAAATATTGGATACTTAACGCGCTTGTAGACGTCTTTACTGATCGGGAAGCCGGTGTTGTATCGGTGCAGAGGGTTCTGCTTGACCATGTTCCCAATGAGCCTGACACGTATAACAGGCCTACAGCCGACGGGCGGTTCTGGCTTTATCCGCTGCGGATCGAGTTTATCATCGACTTTCGACATTTCCCTGTTTTCCTTGAAAAACTGATCAATCGCGAGGACGTTTTTTTCGAACCTCCAGGGCACTGGAAGATGGCGCGGGCCTTCGACGAAAGTCAGGCTGTCTATTCGCCGCAGGTCTCCGTCAGTTTTGATTGCAGGGTCTGGGACTATATTCAGACTGACTTTGAACAGGCCAACCTGGCAGCACACCGGCGATAGCGCACAGTGGCGGCGGCCATTCGGCAGGCTGCTCGACGCCGCCGGACGGGGTGCACCCGGGTGTGATGCTGAGGTGGGTTTGGGAGTGTTGAGATGGATGACATAGGCGCTCTACTCTTTAAATACTTCGAGAAGATCCTGGCGGTACTTTTCGGCTTGGCGTTGCTGATCAGCGTCATACTGTATGGCCCCTGGGTTTACAGCACGGGCTTTGACGCACAGTTAGCCGAAATCGCCCGGCTGGTCGAGGATACGCCCAGGATTACTGTTGCCCAGGTACCCCCGGCACCAAATTATTCACGGTATTTCGAAACCGCGCGCCTGGCGCCACCCCAGCAGGCTCTTGAACAGCCATTGTTCTGGGATGTTCTCCCGATGGAGGAGGGTGTACAGGTTTTGCCCCCCATGGATGTGTCGGTGGTACCGGACAGGGGCTTTGTCGAGATTGACTGGGAGTACAACCCGACCCAGCCTCCTACAGCAGGTATTGCGGAATTTGTGGGCATCGAGATAGCACGCGCCAGAGTGGGGCCGGATGGCAGGCCGGGCGAATTTACCACGGTAACGCGTGTGGATGACAGGGATTACTACACGCCGCGTGAGCTGTACGAAAACAACGCTCGTTATGCACCACTGGTGACTACTCAGCGTACTGCTGAGGCGGCGGACACGCGGAGGCGGACTACCGGGCTGACCGTCGACGATCTCTTTAATGCAGTTTACGACGGCAGGCTTGAATTCGGGCAGGTGCTGCCGATCATGCGCAGAGGAGTAAGGACAGGCGAGTTTACCGCTGAGGACGTTTACAACGTAAACAACATGCTCATAGAGATGCGCATGGAAGGCCCGATGCTCAGGCAGGACATAATGATGGAGACGGGAGAGGATCCAGGCTCAGCGGAGGTTCTTCGCCTCATTCTTGAGGCTTACGGCTATACGGGTGGCGGCCGGTACGGTCGCACGCCCGAGGAGCCTGTCAGGCCGACCGATAGGGAGGCAGAGCCTGATGAGCGCATAGTCAGATGGGGAGAGGTCTTCAGTTACTTCGACAGTACGGTCAGTCCCGATGATCGCTATGCCTACCGGGTAAGGTTCTGGGCACGTGATACTACTACGACGCCGGCCGAGTTCAGGCAGAGCTCGTGGGCTGAAGTCCCGCAGCCGGTCTCGCCGAGAGCGGATACGGAGTTTTTCCTGACGGGCGGGAGCGTCCTGGAGGGCAGACCGTGGATACGAGTGCGCAGGTGGATGCCCGCACAGGAGCGCTGGATCAGCCAGGACTACCAGGTGGCCATTGGCGAGGAAATAGGGCGCCGGGAGGAGCTTCCGCGGCTTGATTCACAGGGTCGCACGGTGCGAGATGAGCGTGGCAATGTGGTCATGGATACGGTCGACTTCTCGACACAGGCCGTCTTGCTTGATTTTGTCGCCTCGCCGCGTGTTGCAGCGACCCAGGGAGCGCGTGCGGCCCGTCCGGGGATTGCTGTTGACACGGCTGCGACAGCCCGGTATCCTATGCTCAGCCAGACACATATAGTTTACTCCAATCGCAGGGGAGAGCTCAGACGTAAATGGCAGGCCCCCGCCGCCAGCAGGCGGTAGACTGATTCGCACAGAGATCGGGGGGACCTGGTAAGCGGACTGTTTTTGATGAAGTATGCCCAGACCAGGGTCGGCAGGCGCCATGGATCGAAGGCCGGCAGGCCGGTAATCACATGATGCTGAGATTGCTCGTCGGACGCTTGCGCGGTCGAAAGGAGGAAGAGTTGAAGAAGGCAATAGGTGTCGGTTTGTCCATGCTGGCTTTTGTTGTAGCCGTCAACATCTTTCTGCCAATGGTCGCCCAGGCCGAGAGAGGTGAAGGGGACCAGGCGGCAACTGCCAGCGAGCGCCTTATGGAGAAGTTTGACTCTGCCGTTGCTCTTTTCGAGGCAGGAAATCTCGATGAGGCCGAAAGGACGTTTCTGGAGGTGCGCGAGGAGTCTCAGGCTCAGGGTGTGGACCTTGGCTCGAGGGTCTACAGGGCCATTGAGAGAAACCTCGCGGGCATCCAGCGTGAACGTGAGGCGCTTCGCAGGCAGGAGCTTCTCGACAAGTACGAGGCAGCCATCGTCCTATATGATGATGGTCGCTATGAGCAGGCCAGGGATGCCTTCCAGGATGTCAGGGACGCAGCAGACGCCGAAGGTATAAGCCTGGGCTGGCTAACCAACAGGCGGCTCAACACCTATATCCGCAGATCTGAGTCAATGATTGTTGATGCCGTCCTCCATGAGGAGGAGGCTCGCCGACTCGAGCAGGAGCGCCAGGAGGCCGAGGCCCGCAGGAGGATAGAGGAGGACCTCGTTGAGAAGTTCAGGCAGGGCGAGGCCCTCTACAGGGCAGGCAATTACCGGGAAGCCAAGCCTATACTGCAGGAGGTCTCCGACGCTGCCCACACCCATGATATCTCTCTTGGCTGGCTGGCCGACCGTCGCCTTCGCAACTACCTGGCAGATGTTGACCAGAGGATAATCGAAGCCGCCAGGCAGCGCGAGGCAGAGGTGGAGGCGGCACAGCGTCAGCAGCGCCAGGAAGACCTTCAAGCCCAGTATCAGCAGGGCGTTGAGCTCTTCGAAAGAGGCAGCTACGCCGATGCTCATGAGGTCTTCAGCTCCATTCGGCGCGCCCAGGAGGAGGAGGACATATCCCTCGGCAGGACGACCGACAGGCGGATAGCCACATATCTTGAAAGGTCTGCGGCGGCGGCCGAGGCGCCGGAGGTTGTGGTTGAAGAGCCGGCGCCGGTTGTTGAACCGCCCGTGCGCGAGGTACCTGTAGACGAGCCTGCTGTCGTTGAAGAGCCGGCCATGGACCCCGATGCCATGAGGCAGGCCAGGGCACAGGCTGCATACAGGGCAGGACTCGAAGCTTACATGCGTGGGGACTACTCCACTGCACAGCAGCGTGCTTACGACTCGCTGAGGATTTTGCCCAATTATCCGGATGCGACGCTTCTTCTTGAGAGCGCACAGACCCGGATCGCCCAGATGAGAGATCCAGACGATCCGTTTGTGGCCAGTACCGAGGCTCTAAAGCAGGCCCGCCTGGCTGAGATTCAGTCAAACCTCTCCGAAGGCCGAAGGGCGATGGTCGAGGGTGACTACGTCAGGGCGGAGGGCTACATAAGGCAGGCGCGCCTGGTAGCGATGGCCAATATCCAGATGGGATTTGAGCCATATGTCAGGCAGGCAAATGACATGCTCGAGCAGATACAGCCGCAGCTCGAGCGCCAGCGTGCCGCAGAGAGGCGCGATGTCGAGAGAGAGGCTGAGCAGCTTCTGGAGGCCGAGAGGCGCAGACTCGCTGCCCAGAGAGAGCAGCAGATAGAGACGCTCAAGGAGCGCGCCAATTTTAACATAAAGCAGGAGGACTACGCCGCGGCCGCCCAGGACCTTGACGCGATACTCAAGATAGATCCTACTTATGCCTATGCCCGCGTGCTCAGTGAACTGGTCGAGCATTGGGCCTTCCAGAAGGATTCAAGAGACCTTGACATGGAGCGCAGGCAGTCAATGCGCGGTGAGTGGGCCAGGACCAACGAGGCCATGATCTTTCAGACTCGCCCGCCGGTTGACTATCCGGATAACTGGATCCAGCAGACCGCGGGGCGCGACGTTCATATGAGCGACGTATGGGGCGGCGCAGATCCTCCGGAAGGTCTCAGGGCCCGCAGGGAGCTTGTAGCTGCAGAGGCCGTGGAGGTCAGGCGGCGACTCGAGCGTCGCGTGCCCAGCTTCGACTTTCCGATGGCTACCTTCGACACCATAATAAATGTCGTGAGAGGGCTCGAAGATGGTTTCAACATAGTGGTCTCTGGAGATGTGGACTACGTCAGAGACGAGACAGTATCCATTCAGCTGACAAATGCAAGTATCGACATGATACTTGACATCCTGACGCAGGAAGTCGGCGTGCGATGGAAAGTGCACCGCAACGTCATATACATAGGCACGCGCGAATACCTGCGTACGGTAGGTGTCAGGGAGGATCATGAGCGTGCCGTTTACAACATAATCGATCTCATCTCGCCGGTGTATGACTACTACTCACCTGTCGGGACACAGCCGGGCGTTGGCACACAGCCGGGCGTTGGCACGCAGCCGGGCGTCGGTGGCCGAGGTCAGACGGGTGTCGGCACACAGCAGACGGGTGGCGCCGCCGGGCGCTATTTCGGGGGCGGTTTTGGTGCAGGTGACTTCGCGCCCGGTCCAGGTTTCGACTTTGATATGGGTCCAGGAGTGGGTATGCCGGGTATGCCGGGTATGCCGGGTATGCCGGGTATGCCGGGAGCGCCGGGCGTTGGGCAGCAGTTCAGCGACCTGGACACGCAGGGGCAGTTTCTTGCCAGCGAGATAATGCAGGTAATAGAGCCACAGTTGTGGTTTGGCGAAGAAGGCTACAATGTGCGCTACTACACGGGGGGAAGGCTGATCGTCTTTGCCCCGCGAGAAGTGCAAGTGCAGATAAATGAGTTTCTCGGTGAACTGCGCAGGCTTCAGGCGATATCAGTCCTTGTCGAGATGCGCACCATCACGGTCTCGACCGGTTTCCTTGAGAGGATATCCTTTTCATATCCGCTCATCGATCTTATCGCAGAGGATGACCCTGCGGGCCCCTGGACCTTTGCTACCGCGAGCATGACACCGGGAACCGGCGTGCCCGAGGGCTTTGCTACGGGCATTGATATCGGGGCCGGTGAAGGTCTCGAGTTCAGCCTCGAGTATTTTGACAACATACAGGTGCAGGCTCTCATAAGGGCCATACAGAAGTCAGAGGAGTCTCAGACGCTCAACCAGCCCAGGATCATGCTTGCCAACGGTCAGATGGGCTACATCGACGTCTTCACCACGTTTGACTACGTGTCAGGATATTCTGTGCAGGTGGCAGAGAGCGCCGTTGCGGCGGAGCCATCCATTGACAGCATGAGCGTCGGCACGACGCTCGCCGTGCGTCCGATCGTCAGCTATGACGGTCGTTACGTTCAGATGGCTCTCGAGCCGAACATCTCTCGGCTGGATGCCCTGACTCCTTATGAGTTCATAACAGTAGGGCTGGAGGGTGAGACTGTTGTAAACACTATCACTCTCGTTACGACTTCAGAGATAGAGCTCAGGTCAACACTGAGTGTGCCTGACGGTGGCACGGCGCTTGTGGGCGGGCTGACGATGGCCGGCGACCACATGATCGAGTCAGGCGTGCCAGTGCTGTCCAACCTGCCGATTATAGGCAGGCTTTTTAAGAGGTCTGGCTCGGTCAGGGACAAGCAGGTGCTTATGTTCCTGGTCACGCCGCACATACTCATTCGCGACGAGATGGAGGCGCGTCTCTAAAGGAGCCCCCTCGACAGCAGACAAAAGAACTGAGCCCGCCAGAAACGGGCTCAGTTCTCTTTCATGGCGGCTGGAGGAGTTCGAAAGTTGGCGTTCAAGGCTAAAACGGCAGTCGCGGCGATCATACTTATTACCGCGGCCGGCGGCCTTTCTTATCGAAGCGCGATCCATGACGGCTCGACCAACTTCGACGACCATTGGATGGTCGCCGAAAACCCACTTGTACAGCAGGCTAGCGCTGAAAACATTCACCGCATCATTGTGCGCCCCTATCATGGAGTCTATCAGCCGGTCACGTTTCTTTCATACATGGCCGATTATGCCGTATGGGAGGCATCAGGTATAGATGCCATCAAGGGAGTCCATGCCACAAACGTCCTCCTTCACATCGCCAATGCCCTTCTCGTAGCGCTTCTGTGTGCTGTCGTGCTGCAGGATCTTGCCGGAGACGGTCTCGGCCGGGAGGGTGTGGCATTTGCTTCTGTCTTTGCGGGCTTGCTTTTTGTCCTGCACCCTCTGCACGTGGAATCTGTAGCCTGGCTATCAAGCCGCAAGGATGTGCTGTCGTTTGGCTTCATGCTGCTTTCGTTACTTAGCGTGCGTGCAGCCTTCTGCAGTGCATCGCGCGCGTGGTGGGTATGGGGGGGCGCGGCGGTGGTCCTTTTTTCCTTTGCGGTTGGCTCGAAGGTGACAGCGGTCTCGCTGGTGCCTCTGGGGGTGATGTACTGGTTTCTGCTGGGTCGGCCGCGGGCGCTGCGCGCGGGGGTGGTTTTTGGCATCCTTTGCGTGATTGGGGCTGCGGGGACACTTGTGGCGGCGCGGGCGGCCGCGGCGGGCGGCTACCTGGCGCGCCCTGTGGGCGGCTCATACCTTGTGCATTACATGACTGTTCTGCGAACGTTTCCATTTTATATGCGTAAGCTCCTCTTTCCCGTGAATCTCTCCGCTGTTTACGTGCTTGCACCTGCAGGAGGATCTGGTGACGCGTCTGTGTGGCTTGGTGCGGCGCTACTTTCAGGGCAGATAGCGGTGGCTTCTTTCGTACGGGTTCGGTTGGCCAGGTTTATCGTGCTGTGGTACCTTATTGCGCTCTTGCCGGTCATGCAGCTCGTGCCTGTACCGGTGCCGGCGCTCGCGGCCGACCGATATGCTTACACGGCGTCGTTGTCCTTTGCGCTTGCGCCTGCGCTTCTTGCATGGAAAGTGCGCAGGGTGCTCATCGGCCGTGGCGCCTTGGCCGCCTCGACTGCTCTGGTGGCGGCGTGTGTGCTCTATGCGGGCACACTTGGAGCGGCTACATGGTCGCGAACAAGGGTGTGGCGCTCATCCAGGACGCTCTGGGAGGACACTCTCGCCAAGCATCCCTCAAGCCGCATGGCGCTTGTGAACCTGGGCGCGGTCTACCTGGAAGATGGAGACATTGAGGCAGCAAGGACCCTTTACGAAAATGTGCTGCGGATAGATCCGCACTACGTGCTTGCCCATTATCAGCTTGGCCGGATCTTCGAAAAGACCGACGCTCCATACCTTGCCCGCGCAGTGTACACGCGCCTTCTGGCCTCAGAGTCCTCGCTAACGGAGCGCTATACCCGGCGATACAAGGGCCTTGCGGCCCTGCGACTTGCAGCGATGTCGCTCGAGGACGGCCGCTTCGGCTCTGCCCAGAGTAACGCGCGCATGGCACTGGAGCTGGTCCTGACCCCGGCAAGAGCCGCAGAGATGATACGACTTAGTGAGCGTGGAGGAGATGCGCTTGCGGCAGACATGGATGACAGTGACCTTATGAAAGAGGCGCTGCTGGTCATCCATCGAGCCGATGAGAGCCTGCGAGAGGCTCGACGAATCGCCGATATGCTTGTCGCAGCGGGAGACGATGCCGTCGCCGAGGCGGACGTGCAGCTCGCGGAGAGACACTACCGGCGCGCGGCTGAGGCCGCAGAGGAATACGCCGTGCCTCGCTTGAGACTTGCGCGTCTTTACAGCCGCTACGGGCAGTGGGATGCTGCGTGGGAGGAGTTTGCCGCCGCGCGCATCCGTGGGGCTGCGGGCGCTGCCTTTGAGCATGACTACGGTCTTGCCGCCATTGGGACGGGCCGATACCATGAGGCCACGGAGCGCTTCGAGCGCGCTCTCGAGCTGGCACCTGAGATGAGCGACGCACTTGTCAAGCTCGCTTTTGCCAGGGCCCATACTGGAGAGGTGGCAAAGGCGCTGGACATTATAGAAGAGGTACTCGCCGCGGAGCCGGCAAACGAAGACGCTCGACTCGTCAAGGAGATAATCCTTGAAATCGCCAGCGGAAGCTCACATGACCAGTGAGGCCGACCGCACGCCTGCCCTGTCGATTGTCGTGCCGATGCTCAACGAAGAGGAGGGCGTCAAGCCGCTCCTTGATGCGCTCGAGCAGGCCTTTGCCGACTTCCCCGGTGGCTGGGAAGTGATCGCAGTCGACGACGGATCAAGTGACGACACATGGAAAGTCATCAGCTGCGAGGCGAGGCGCCGTACACCGCTTAGAGGGATGCGCCTTAAGAGGAATTTTGGCCAGCACGCCGCATCTATTGCGGGGCTCGAGGCGGCGCGCGGGAGCATGGTGGCACTCATGGATGCCGACGCCCAGGTGGATACGTGGGAAATGCGCCGTCTGGTTGAAAGGGTCGCTGATGGCGCAGACCTCGCCTTTGCCGCGCGCGACCACACCGCGGAAGGCTTTCTCAAGGGCAGGCTGGGAGCATGGATCGCGCGCGTATCCTGTAGAAGCTGTGCAGCCAGGCCGAAGCTGCCGCCGTCGACCTTCCTGGCGGCGCGCCGCGATGTCGTGAAATCTGCGCTTTCGTTCAAGCGGCGCCGTCCCGTTATTTCCTACCATATGCTTTTGGGAGGGGCGCGGCGGATAGAGTGGACACATCCGCAAAACCATCGCCGCGTCGCCGGCGCTACGAAGTACGGCGCATGGCGCCTCTTCAAAATCGCGCTCGACGTCTTCTTTGGCTATACGGATCTACCGTTCAAAGTGCTGACAGGCATGGCCATCGGTGCCCCGCTTGGCGCCTTTCTGGCGGGGGCGGGGTGGATGTGGCTGGCGGCTTCCGGCAGCGTAGCGGGTGGCGTGGCCCTTGCCATCGGGGGGGTGTTGGTCGCAGCGTGCTTAGTGGGAGCAGGTTTCATTGCTGCGAGAGCTGCGATGGACGCGCGAGACACGGGGGCGCTTTACCTTGTTGGCGAGACGCTCTGAGGACCGGTGAGGATCTCCCGCCAGGCTGTCAGAGTAGCCTCTGCGGCATGCTTCCAGGTGTAACTTGTGAGAAGTTTCTCTCGTGCCTGTGCGCCGAGGGTTGCGGCCAGATCAGGGTCTTCGAGCAGGCGAGTGATGGCGCGAGCCAGGGCTATCGGATCCCCCGGCGGCACCGTGACGGCGCAGCGTGTCAGATACTCCGGCACCGCGCCGGCTGCAGACGCCACTATGGGCTTTCCCATAGCCATGTACTCAAAGACCTTAACGGGCGACCACCACATGCCGTGCTTTGCGAACTGCAGAGCGCGCACAGGGTCTCTCTCAGGCGCGAAGGGCGCGGTCAAAAGGTCGGCAGCGGCCAGCCAGCGCGCGACCTCGTCAGGTGCGACCGGCCCGGTGAAGTGGAAGTTGCCCTTTCCTAGCTCCCTTGCCGCGTGACCCGTCAGATCGTCGAGTGCATCGCCACCCCCCACGAAAAGAAAAAAGACATCCCGAACCGCAGTCAGAATCATCCCGCCCGCCTGGATAAGAACATTGACACCATGCCACGGCCGCATGCTGCCGGCAAAGGCCACCACTCTGCGTCGGGCTCCGTCGGGGATCGGCAGTGCCGCCGGCTCGATGTCGCTTCGGAAACGCTGCGGGTCGGCACCATTCGGTATGACGTACACGGGCGTGTCGGTATAGCTCTCGATGATGTTGCGCGATATGGGAGTCTGCGTGATTATGCCGGCGGCCAAGCGTGCCTGGCGCGAAAGGTTCCAGTCCGCCAGCCTTCTTATAATGGGGCTCTGGTGCCCGGAAAGTGGCGTATTTATCTCGAGGACAAGCGGCTTTTCCAGCAGCTCTGCAAACTTTACGCCAAAGCCGCCGGACTCCTCCGCCCTTTCGTGAATAAGGTCGATGCGGCCTGCTCGTGCGGCAAGCCACTCGACGACGTCGGCAGGCGGACGTATCGTTTTCTTTCGTGGCAGATCCACCTCGATAATATTGACACCGGATATCTCATCGGGCACCCCGCGTGCCGCCAGCGTTACTCGCACCCCGAGTTTTGCGAGTGCGGTCACGATGCTGATGGTGTGGGTCGAGCCGGCATCGGCACGTCTCAAGTCGCGGCCGAGTGCAAGGTACAGGACCTTCATACGATTTCCTCGATCACGTCGCATACCTTTTGGGCCGCACGCTGCCAAGTGAAGCTGCCGGCGCGCGCAAGGCCCTCCTCCCGCAGGGTCTGCCTAAGAGCTGTATCCTCCAGGACGCGTTCGAGTGCACGCGCTATGTCGGCCTCGTCCTTACCATCAAAGAGCAGCGCGGCCTCACCGGCAGCCTCCTGTACAGATGGCGCCGCGGATGCGGCCACGGGCGTACCACAGGCCATGGACTCGAGGACAGGAAAGCCGAATCCCTCATAAAGGGAGGGATAGACGCTTGCGGTGGCAAGGTTGTAAAGCGCTACAAGCGTCGCATCGTCGACGCCCCCCATTATTCGCACGTCACGCCGGCTCTTGGCCGCTCGGACCGCCTGATCAAAAGAGCGGCTCTTCCATCTGCGGTGACCGGTCATGACAAGGCCGATCGAGGGGTCGAGACGTTCGAGTGCAGACAGCATTCTAATGAGATTTTTCCGTGGTGAGATATTTCCTGCGTAGAGGATGAAGCGCCCTTCCGGCGGCTTGATGGCCTCGCGCGCTGAGGCGAGCTCGTCAGGCCCCATCACGCAAAAGTCCCGCGAGATGCCCGGATAGGCGACTACTGTCTTGGCCGCGGCAGCCGTGCCCAGGTACTTGGCGGTGTCTTTTTCAGTTGCGCGGCTGATGCAGATAATTCGCGAAGCGAGCCTGGCGCTTCTTCTAAACATCGCACGCATGTAGAGATTGTCCGCAACACGGTAAGCGGCCGGAAACGCAAAATACGCAAGGTCCAGGTAGATGCAGACCGAGCGACAGGGCAAACCCAGCGGTATGGCGTTCTTGGTTGCCAGAAAGATATCCACATCCAGTCGCCGCACGGCGCGCGGCACCTTCACATGGTCAAATATTGCGGGATGTGATGGTGAAAGGTGA
>SLPQ01000010.1 GCA_007131925.1 Candidatus Brocadiia bacterium
ATTGGAATGTGCCCCGAATGCACTATAATGCTCGCCGGGGGCAGGCTGCCGCACAAGGGTACACCTTTCATGACAAGAGCCGACAGAATCAGCGTTATAGTCACCGACGCGCCTGACAGGAAGGCGCTGGCCGCCATCAGAAGCCTCGGACGGCTGGGCTTTCGCGTGGCCGTAGCTGGAGCTAAGAAGTGGGACAGAGGGTTTTTCTCCAAGTACTGTGCCGAGAGACTTATCTGCCCAAGCCCATCGAAGAGTGCCGACGACTTCGCATCGTGGCTTCTGGAGGTGGTGGCCGGAGGGCGCTTTGACTGCGTCATGCCGATGTCGGACTACACTACCATTCCGCTGTCGCGGTACAAGCGAGAGCTCGAAAAGCATACATGCCTGGCTGTTCCCGACTACGAGGTGCTCACAGTAGTGAGAGACAAGCCTGGGATTCTCAAGATAGCGAGCCGCCTCGGAATAGGCACACCCAGGACATGGTGCCCCTCTGACCTCGAGGAGGTCGAAGAGCTTGCCGGAGAGATCGCCTATCCATGCGTCGTGAAGTACAAGAAGGGTACAGGCGCCATAGGCGTCAGGTATGCGCACACGCCAGGCGAGCTCCTGCGGCATTTCCAGACAGCCGTTCACAAGCCGGACGTAGTGTTTGACGACATTGTGCCGATGGTTCAGGAATACATCCCCGGCGGCATTCACGACGTGTGCCTCCTTTTCAACAATGGCCGTGTGCGCGCGGCCGAGGTTCACGAGCGCACAAGGATGTATCCGGCAAGCGGCGGTTACGGCGTAACCTATGAGACGCGCCATGACCCGCAGCTCAAGGCCGACGGCATCAGGCTTCTGGAAGAGGTCGGCTGGCACGGCCCGGCGCTCGTGGAGTTCAAAAAGGACCCGCGCACCGGGGCCGCCACGCTGATGGAGGTAAATACGCGGTTTTGGGGAGGTCTGGATGTCAGCGCGCATGCGGGCATCGACTTCGTGCACCTGGCGGTCCGCATGGCCATCGACGGCGACGTCGATGAGATGTACGACTACCGCCACGCCATGAAGTACCGGTGGGTCGCAATGGAGCTGAGAAGGGCACTGGAGAGCAGCCACCCCTTTTCAGAGATGCTGAATCTCTGCAAGCTCGAGAGAGGGGCGAAATGCGACCTGTCACTTTCGGATCCGTTTCCGCACATAGTCGAGACTGCACTGGCGCTGGGCCGTCCTGTCAGACGGCTGGTGCTGAGAAATCGCCTGCAATAGGCCGCGGGGCCTTGTCAGATCATGCAGTGGCTATGCGTGGCATTGGCATCGGTTCCTTGCCCATCTCTGCGAAGAGAAGCTTTTTGACAAGTTCATTCTTGAGCTGAGCATGCGCGGGGTCATCCCACAGATTGACAAGCTCGCCGGGATCTTCATGCAGGTCGAAAAGCTCCCCATAATCCCTCTCGTAGTAGACGGTGATCTTATACCTGCTGGTAACCAGGGTCTTCAGATGGATGGATGTGGGCTCGTGGCGGTTTTCCACGATGCAGCAATCACGCAGTGATGAGGGCCGGCCGCCCCATACCTCGCTCTGGTCCAGACCTGTCATCGTTCTCGGGATAGTCGCTCCCGCTGCGGCAAGAAAGCTCGGCGCAATATCCACCAGCGATATGAGCGCATCGGAGGTACCACCGGCCGGGACGCTGCCGGGCTGCCTTACGATGAAAGGCACACGTATGAGGTCCTCGTAGTGAAACGGGCCCTTTGCGATGAGCCCATGCTGGCCGAAGAAGTGCCCGTGGTCGCTTGTGAAGACCACCAGGGTATCCTCGGCCAGACCCAGCGCGTCGAGCCGGTCGAGTATGCTACCGATATACTTGTCCATGAGGCTTATCATGCCGTAGTAGACAGCTACGTCGCGGCGAAGCTCTTCACCGTCCACAAGGTGCGAGTGCATACCGTGCAGATAGTGCCCGCTCTGGCGCCATGGCGAAAAGTCGGGGTTCTCCTCCTGGGTCATGCGAAAGTGAGGCGGATTTTTCGCATGCTCGCCGGGGGCCGCCGATCGAACGCTGATCGTGGCAGGATCATACATGGTGTCCCAGGGTGCGGGAGCAAGGTACGGCGGGTGCGGATCGAAAAAGCTCGCCCAGAGAAGGAAATTTTCACCCTGTCCGGCGTACTCATCGAGGAGGCTTTGCGTGCGCTCGGCGATCCATGCATTGTAATGGAACTCTTCGGGCAGGCTCCAGTGCCGGTGCTGAGGGGTGCAGTCTCCCCCGGGCGGACGAAAGTGGTCGCGCCAGTTCAA
Organism: Candidatus Brocadiia bacterium; assembly: GCA_007131925.1. Taxonomy (GTDB): domain Bacteria; phylum Planctomycetota; class DG-23; order SLPQ01; family SLPQ01; genus SLPQ01. The sequence goes on from SLPQ01000010.1 coordinate 2,285, forward strand.
AAGGCCGTTTTCCTCCATCCATATCGCATAATGCTGCCCTACGTGGCCCTCATCGGTGTGGTTTCGCGCAAGCTCCACATGCTCAAAACCGTAGAACGGCCCGTGAAATCCCCGCCAGAAGTCCAGGTCCTGCATGAGCGGAGAGTACTCTATGGAAGGAAACTCACCGGTCGTCGCCAGGGGCTGGAAATGGGCCTTTCCCACCAGGGCCGTGCGATAGCCGGACTCGGCAAGGATGCCACCGACGGTGGGCTCCGACTCAGAGAGCCTGGTGCCGAGTGACCATGCACCGTGCTGGGAAGGGTAGCGGCCTGTAATCATGGAGGCGCGACAGGGAGTGCACGTGGGGTTCGCGCAGTAAGCTCTCGTGAAGATGGTGCCCTGGGCAGCGAGCCGGTCCAGACTGGGGGTGCTGATTGCACTGTCGAGGCGGCCAAGGGTAGCAAAGTGCTGCTGGTCGCTTGTTATAAAGAGAATATTGGCGCGGCCGCTGGATTTCGAGCCCGGCCCACTCATGCCTGCCTCCTTTTCGATGCGCTTTCCTGTGCTTATGCTTACCGCGTCTCAAGGGCCAGGGGCCCATGCAGGGCCGCCGGTCTCCCGGCAGCGCTCAAATGTCAATCCGCCGGCCGTAATCCGGCACGACCACCCTCCGTGCGGGGTATTTCACAGCCATGTAATCAGCGAACAGCTCCGGATCTTCCCGATTGCCCTCGAACATGTCAAAATGCCCCGGAACGGTCACGCTAGCCCCCAGGGACCCCGCAAGGTCGGCCGCCTCCTGATATGTCATGTTGCCGATGCAGCCGGATCTGAGCCGTCTTGCATCTCGCCCGTTAATAGGCAGAAAGACAGCGTCATATCTCCATTTCCTGAGCTTCGCCTGCAGCCCATCGTATATACAGGTGTCTCCCGAATGGTAAAAGACCACCCCGCCAGTCTCCACTACAAACCCGAGAAAGGGATGCATGCCGGTGGCTCTGTCGCGTTCGAGAAATTCATGCGCAGCCGCGATGCCCGTCACCAGGACCGCGCCGACTCTCTTCTGCACCATGTCATCCAGACCGATCAGACGTTCTTCGTGCAGGCCGGTATCGGCAAGAATAGACTCGCGGTGGATCTCCGGCACGACAAAAGTCACATCAGTGCCTCGATCGGCAATGCACCGCCACGCCGGCCTGTCGATGTGGTCAGCGTGATCATGACTGCCGAAGATGATCGATCCCGAGGGTATATCTTCCGGCGAGAGCAGCGGGGGTACCCTGCGGCTCTCCATGGGCGTGAGAAACGGATCGAGCCATAGAAGGACGGATCCCTGTCTGATTACAAAACCATGCTGCCCGAGCCACCAGACAGACATGCCTGCCTCTCCCGCGGCCGCACTCAGGATTTCTCTGAGAAGCGTTACACCGGACTGCATCGCTTTTTGCTCCGATTCAACTGCCTGCTTCCTGCCACTGCTGAGGCTGCATGCCTGAGAACGTCGCTCGAGGCAGCCACCAGGCATGCCTGCCTCTTGATGGACTTGCAGACCAGGACAGATAAAGCCCCATCCCAAGTGCCGGCTTTTCCCGCTGCAGAGAGTCATCTGTCACGCCGAAAGATCTCCTTGTCCAGAAGTCCGTAAGCATTGAAGCTCTTTGTGATGGTCAGCTTTATCGCCAGAAAGACCGTAATAGAGGTACCGGCGAAGATAGCGATCATGACGGCGATCTGGTACATGATAGCCGTCAGAGGGTCGACCCCGGCCAGAATCACGCCGGTCATCATGCCCGGCAGCGCTACCAGCCCGATGGTGGCCATTGTGGCTACGGTCGGCATCAGTGCCTCCTGTAGCGCGTCACGGTAATATGGTCGCAAGGCCTCGTGCAACCTCGCCCCCTGTGCGAGGCTGAGATGATAGGTCTTTTCACTGCGGGCTATGGCCTCGTAGAAATTTCTAAGACCGATGATATCCGCACGCAGGCAGTTGCCCATGACCATGCCCGCAAGAGGGATGACATACTGTGCGTCCACCAGGTCAGGGCGCTCAAGGATCGGACCGACAAAGATCGCGACCGGTATGCCGGCCCCGGCAAGCAGTGCTGCAAACACGGGCACCGCAAACCGCCTGGTGCGCAGCCTGCAGCTGCGCAGGATGGAGCCGTCCGCCACCGCAACCATCACCACCAGCCACGCAAGAGTAAGCCACGGACTATCAAGCTGAATGACGACCTGCAGGTAAAACCCCACGAAGAGCAGCTGTGCCGTCATTCGTATTACGGCGATTACGGAATCCTTCACTATCGGTACGCGCTTGTAAAGCAGTA